>QCCU01000004.1 GCA_003278855.1 Prochlorococcus sp. AG-347-M23
AACGGTACAGGCGTTATTACACTTTTAATCAACAATGTAGATTCTGACACAGACGAGTTTGCTGGTACTTTTGAAGCTATTCAACCTTCAGATACTGATATGGGTTCAAAGGATCCACTTGATGTAAAAATAATTGGGGAGCTTTACGGAAGAAAGGCATAAATCCTATATACGAGAAAAAGGGGGTTAGACCCCTCTTTTTTTTTCAAAATTTTTCTTTACAATTTTAAAAATGGAATTACAACAAAAAACTAAAACAGATACTAATGGACTAATACCGCCTTATGGAGGGGAACTAAAAAATTTATTTATTAAAGATAAAAACCTTAAAAATGATTTTATCTCTAAAGCTACTTATGAGTTTGAATGCAGCGAGAGAAATGCATGCGATGTAGAACTTTTGATGGTTGGAGCTTTTTCTCCACTGGAAGGTTTTATGGATGAAAATAACTACAATTCGGTAATTAAAAATTATAGAAATACAAACGGTTTGCTTTTTGGCTTGCCCATTGTATTTGATTCAAATAATGAAAAAGTAAAAGCTGGAGAGACAATATTACTTACTTATAAAAAACAAAAAATAGCAGTTTTAGAAGTTAGCTCTAAATGGGAGCCTGACAAATCCTTAGAAGCTGAACTTTGTTATGGTACTAATTCTTTAGATCATCCTGCTGTGAAGATGATCTTTAACGAGAGAGGAAGATTTTATATAGGAGGAAGAGTTTATGGTTTTGAACTACCAATTAGAGAATTCCCCTGCAAAACTCCAGAAGAAGTTAGATCTACACTGCCCTCGAATCATGATGTTGTTGCATTTCAATGCAGAAATCCAATTCATAGAGCACATTATGAATTATTTACTAATGCTTTACTTTCAGATAATGTCTCCTCTAACTCAGTTGTTTTAGTCCATCCAACTTGTGGGCCAACTCAACAGGATGATATCCCTGGAAAAGTTAGATATTTGACCTACAAAGAATTAGAAGAGGAAATATCTGATGAAAGAATAAAATGGGCTTTTTTACCTTATTCAATGCATATGGCAGGGCCAAGAGAAGCTCTTCAACATATGATTATCAGAAGAAATTATGGCTGCACCCACTTTATTATTGGTAGAGATATGGCTGGTTGTAAGTCGTCATCAACTGGTGAAGATTTTTATGGTCCATATGATGCCCAGAATTTTGCGAATAAGTGCGCAGATGAATTGATGATGCAAACTGTTCCTTCAAAAAATTTAGTTTATACGAAGGAAAAAGGATATATAACAGCTGAAGAAGCGAAAGAATTTAATTATGAAATTATGAAACTTAGTGGTACTGAATTTAGAAAGAAATTGAGGAATGGCGAACCAATTCCTGAATGGTTTGCATTCAAAAGTGTAGTAGATGTTCTAAGACGCTCTTAATATTGTTTTATTATTAGTATTATAGATTTATTAAAGATTTTTTATCGTGAACAAACGTTGGAGAAACGTAGGACTATATGTCCTAGCTGTTATTACTGTAATTTTCATTGGTACTTCAGTTTTTGATAAACCAAGTTCTGAAAGTTCCACTAAAACCTTGAGATATAGTGATTTTATAGAGGCAGTTCAAGATAAAGAAATCAGTAGAGTTCTAATATCTCCAGACAATGCTACAGCTCAAGTTGTTGAAAATGACGGTAGCAGATCTGAGGTAAATTTAGCCCCCGACAAAGATTTATTAAAAATCTTAACTGAAAATAATGTTGACATTGCTGTAACTCCTACAAAATTAGCTAACCCATGGCAACAAGCTGTAAGTAGCTTGATTTTTCCAGTTCTTTTAATAGGAGGATTATTTTTTCTTTTCAGAAGATCACAAAGTGGGAATGCTGGTGGGGGTAACCCTGCAATGAGTTTCGGAAAAAGCAAAGCTAGACTGCAAATGGAACCATCCACACAAGTAACCTTTTCAGATGTTGCTGGTGTTGAAGGTGCAAAATTAGAACTCACAGAAGTTGTAGATTTTCTTAAGAGCCCAGACAGATTTACTGCAGTTGGAGCAAAAATTCCAAAAGGAGTTCTTCTTGTTGGCCCTCCAGGTACAGGAAAAACATTGTTAGCAAAAGCAGTAGCTGGAGAAGCAGGTGTACCTTTTTTCTCAATATCTGGTTCAGAATTTGTAGAGATGTTTGTTGGGGTTGGAGCTAGTAGAGTTAGAGATCTATTTGAACAAGCTAAAAAGAATGCGCCTTGTATTGTGTTTATTGATGAAATAGATGCAGTTGGAAGACAAAGAGGAGCTGGTATGGGCGGAGGAAATGATGAAAGAGAACAAACATTAAATCAACTCTTAACCGAAATGGATGGTTTTGAAGGTAATTCAGGAATAATAATAGTTGCTGCAACCAACAGACCAGATGTCTTAGATTCAGCTTTAATGCGTCCTGGAAGATTCGATAGACAGGTAACAGTAGATCGCCCAGATTATGCTGGAAGATTGCAGATATTAAATGTTCATGCGAAAGATAAAACTCTTTCAAAAGACGTTGATTTAGATAAAGTTGCCAGAAGAACACCAGGATTTACTGGTGCAGATTTAGCTAATCTTTTAAATGAAGCAGCAATATTAGCAGCTAGAAAAGATTTAGATAAAGTGAGTAACGATGAAGTCGGTGATGCTATTGAAAGAGTTATGGCTGGCCCAGAAAAGAAAGATAGAGTCATCAGTGATAAGAAAAAAGAATTAGTTGCTTATCACGAAGCTGGTCATGCACTCGTTGGAGCATTAATGCCTGACTATGATCCAGTAGCAAAGGTTTCAATCATTCCAAGAGGGCAAGCTGGGGGTCTAACCTTCTTTACTCCAAGTGAAGAAAGAATGGAATCTGGTCTTTACTCTCGCTCTTACCTTCAAAATCAAATGGCTGTTGCTCTTGGTGGAAGAGTTGCTGAAGAAATAGTCTATGGCGAAGAAGAGGTAACAACCGGAGCTTCAAATGATTTACAACAAGTTGCCAATGTAGCAAGACAAATGATCACAAAATTCGGTATGAGTGACAAAATAGGTCCAGTCGCTCTAGGTCAATCTCAAGGTGGAATGTTTCTCGGAAGAGATATGAGTTCTACAAGAGACTTCTCTGAAGACACAGCCGCAACAATCGATGTAGAAGTTTCAGAACTTGTTGATGTTGCCTACAAGAGAGCTACAAAAGTTTTAACAGACAACAGAATTGTTCTTGACGAAATGGCTCAAATGCTAATTGAAAGAGAAACTATAGATACTGAAGATATCCAAGACTTGCTCAACCGCTCAGAAGTAAAAGTCGCAAATTATATTTAACGCGGAATTCTAAATTTTTAATGCATAATAAAGAAGATTCTTTTTCGGAGTACCTGAAAATGGAGTCTTTTTTTTTACTTATAAAACCTGAAGATAATATTTACTCAAATACCTCTATAAGAAATTCATTTTTTGAAGAATTAGAAAACTTAGTAAAATTAGGATTAAAGAATATTGAAATAAGTTGGTCTAAGAACAAATATTGGTTCGATTTTGTATCCGATATCAAAATTAAATATCCAAGAATTAATTTAGGCTCTGCCTCAATAGTTAATAAGCAATCAATAGAAGATTCTTTAAAAATTGGATTGAATTTTTCGATGATGAAATTTTGGGATAAAGATCTATTCAATTATGCGCAGTCAAAAAATTATTTATTAATTCCTGGAATTAATAATTTAAAAGATCTTAAGGAAGCGATAGATTTAAATTGCAACATTATCAAAATTTACCCAATAAAAAGTAAAGATATTTCGATAAATATACTCAACTACAAAAATATTGATTTCATTGCTGCTGGAGGACTATCAATCAATGATTTAAAAGCTTATAAATCTTTAGGGTATAAAGCAGTTGTAATTGGAGATAAAGCTATCAAAAATAAAAAATTTGATCCAAAAATATATGAATGGCTCAAAAATAATTAAGTTAAGGGGATAAATATAATTTATTCAACAAAACTACTACTTATTTATTAAGTCACATTGAGCATGATTTAGAAGCAAATGATCAGCAAGTACTAAAGCTACCATAGCATCAACCATGGGAACTGCTCTTGGTAGAACGCATGGATCGTGTCTCCCTTTTGCTTTCATAAGTACTTCTTTACCTTCAGCATTTACTGTTTTCTGTTCTTTCCCGATGGTTGCTGTAGGTTTAAAAGCTATCTTCATCTCTATATTTTCACCATTACTTATTCCGCCCTGTATACCTCCTGAATTGTTTGATGTTGTTCTTAACTTACTAATATCATCAGACTTGATGAAGGCATCATTATGTTCGCTTCCTTTTAAATAAGTTCCAGAGAAACCTGAACCTATTTCAAAGCCTTTCGTGGCAGGCAAAGACATTAAAGCCTTTGCTAAATCAGCTTCTAATTTATCAAAAACAGGCATTCCAAGACCAGAGGGGACATTTCTTACTAAACATTCAATAACACCGCCGCAAGAGTCTCCTTGACGCTTTAATTCCTTAATTCTCTCGATCATTTCTGTTGATACCTTTTCATCAGGACATCTCACAATATTAGAATCTATTTTTTTGAGAGAAATCTTCTCTTTATTTATATCAGAATCAATATCATGTATACGCTTTACCCAAGATAGTATTTCAGTGTTAGAGAAGGTTTTTAATAATTGTTTTGCTACAGCACCAGCAGCTACTCTCCCAATTGTTTCTCTAGCAGAGGCTCTTCCACCGCCAGAACTTGCTTGAATTCCATATTTCAGATGATATGTACCATCTGCATGAGAAGGTCTAAATACCTGCTCCAAATTATTATAATCTCTTGGTCTTTGATCCTTATTTCTTACCAACATTGCTATTGGAGTTCCAAGTGTTAACCCTTCCTTTATCCCACTTAATATTTCAATTTTATCTTCTTCATTTCTGGGTGTTGTAATGTCACTTTGGCCAGGTCTGCGCCTATCTAATTCATTTTGTATCAGATTTATATCTATTTTTAACTTAGGTGGACATCCATCAAGGATAACTCCTACTGCACCACCATGTGATTCTCCAAAAGTACTAACACGAAAAATTTTTCCAAAACTACTACTCATAAAAATATCAAATGTTTTATCTATATATAAACATTATATGAAACCAATTGAAAATTAAACAAAAAAAAGCCCCCAAAAAGGGGGCTTGTGAATTTAAGAACTTTAAGCTTAACCGATAGCTGGAGCTGAAAGAGCTACTGTTGTAGACTCAGCTGCTGCTAGATCAAGTGGGAAGTTGTGAGCGTTACGCTCGTGCATTACTTCCATACCTAGGTTTGCTCTGTTAAGAACGTCACCCCATGTAGGAACAATCTTACCGTTTGCATCAACAACTGACTGGTTGAAGTTGAAACCGTTAAGGTTGAATGCCATTGTGCAGATACCCATTGAAGTTAACCATACACAAACAACTGGGAATACAGCTAGGAAGAAGTGAAGACTTCTGCTGTTGTTGAAACTTGCATATTGGAAGATCAAACGACCGAAGTAGCCATGAGCTGCAACGATGTTATATGTTTCTTCTTCTTGTCCGAACTTGTAACCATAGTTCTGAGACTCTGTCTCAGTTGTTTCTCTGATTAGAGATGAAGTAACAAGTGAACCGTGCATAGCTGAGAATAAAGATCCTCCGAACATACCAGCAACACCAGCCATATGGAATGGGTGCATAAGAATGTTGTGCTCTGCCTGGAAAACAAACATGAAGTTGAATGTTCCAGAGATACCTAGAGGCATTCCGTCAGAGAATGAACCTTGACCGAATGGATATACAAGAAATACTGCGAAAGCTGCTGAAACTGGTGCAGAGTATGCAACACAGATCCAAGGACGCATACCTAAACGGTATGAAAGCTCCCACTGTCTTCCCATGTATGCTGAGATACCAATTAGGAAGTGGAAAATTACAAGCTGGTAAGGACCACCGTTGTATAACCATTCATCTACAGTAGCTGCTTCCCAGATTGGGTAGAAGTGTAGACCAATAGCGTTAGATGAAGGAACAACTGCACCTGAGATGATGTTGTTTCCATATAGGAATGAACCAGCAACTGGCTCTCTAATTCCGTCGATGTCTACTGGTGGTGCTGCGATGAATGCAACGATGAAGCAAGCCGCTGCTGTAAGAAGGCATGGAATCATTAAGACGCCGAACCAACCAACATAAATTCTGTTGTTAGTTGATGTTACCCACTCACAAAACTGTGGCCAACCTTTTAACAGCGAAGAACGCTGCTGCTGAATAGTTGTCATGAGTTCGTAAAGTATGTCTCTAAAGTGAGACGTGTAAATAAAAACGGAAAATTAATCCCGCTTCGAAGATTTTAGACCAAAATCGCTAAAAATGTGTAAATATTTTTTCTTTAAGTAAACTTATTTTTTGGAAAACAGGAGAAAAGAACTTCCATGTCTTAAGATTTTCTTTGTTATTGAGGATTCAACTTGGTAATAATCGAATGGCTTCTTAACGGAAGAAGATCTAGAGAGGTAGTTTCCTTAAGAGAGGCTAAGCATAGAAGACTGCAATTAGAGGCTTTTGGAGCTGTTATTTATTGGAGTGAAAGAATTTAGGTTTTTGAGGTTTAAAAATTAGAAAAAAAATAAAATTATTAAATATTAAATAAACTTATCTATGAAATAAAAAATCCTTATTACTTTTCAGCGATTTATTGTTCCGATTTCTCAATTTAAAGACTTTCAAACTCTTGAACCCATTGTTTATTGGAACGAATCACTTCTTTTTTTGTGTAGCTCATGGCAATTTTTTTTTCCTTATAAGCTACTTCTCCAATAAAAACAGGCCAAATCAATTGGTCTCCGTCATACTTGTGAATTATTCCTTGGCTATCCAGAAATAATGGATCTCCTTTTTTAATCATTTTCCAATCTTGGTTTATTCTCTCAGGATGAATTAGGCCATCAATATCTCCCTTTTCATCTCTTGGATAATCTATACTCCCTTGATGAACGTGAACAACTAATTCCTTTGGAAGTTCTATAAGATTGTTTTTTAATTTATCTATCTCTTCTCTTAGGGAGCTAATAATAATTGAGAATCTATCTATGATTTTTGGATCATAAAGATTTTGTGCCACAGCTCCTATTTCAATAACTAGACCACATGGCCAAGCTTCCACAAGAAAGCCAGTTTGAGCTTTATCTTTTTCGTGCAAATAAATAGGTAATCCAAATTTGTTCTGCAGTAATGCCGCTAAACAAAAATCTTTGAATCTCCTCCCATACAAAACAATGCTTGTTCCCATATTTGCAGTAGTAGTATGCAAATCAATTGCAATTTGACAGGGCTTAGATCCATGGATTCCAAATTGATCGACTAAAAAATTAGCTCTATTAACTTCATAAACACTGTTGATGTCTTGATCATGATTATTAATTTCTTTAAAAGATCTATTTAAATCTAAATCTATATATCTGTAACCTTTTTCATAGGCAACAGGATTCCCTATGATGTACTCATACTCAATACCATTATTTAAACTATTTTCCTTTTTATTAAATTGCTTAACAGCCCAAACAGGATTAACTTCATTCCCATGAGTGCCTGAAACGATAAGTATTCTTTGAACAGTCATTTTTTCTTTAAAAATAAAATTTTATGCAAAATAAATACCTTATAAAGGCCTCCAGAAAATTCTGGTTTTGGTTTTGGACCCAATTAATGAATGGCTTCGCGCCATCAGATTTACATGGTAATTATAAAAGGCCTAAAGGTATAACTATTAATGGTGAATACGATATTAATAATGAGAATGGACAAATTTATTTATTAGTAGGTCATTCTTGTCCATGGTGTCAAAGAACTTTACTCATACACGAAATAAAAGATTTATCTAAAAAAGTTAAAATAATTTTTTTAAATGCAGATTTTGAGCATGGCGAATGGATTTTCAGTAAAAAGATTAAGGGATGTACAAGACTTTCAGAACTTTACAAAAAAGCTAATAAAAAGATTATTTTTAGAGCGACATTACCTCTTTTAATTAGCTTTGTAAAAGATGAAGTAAATATTCTGTCTAATGAAAGTTCACAGATTATAAGACTACTCAATTCAATAAAAAGTGAATCGAAATATGAGACATTAAGAGTTAAAGATGGTAATCAAAAATTTTTAGATTTAATTAATAACAGCATTAATGATGGCGTATATAAATGTGGTTTTGCCAGAAACCAGTCTGCTTATGAAAAAGCAAGTAAAAATCTTTTCTTAGCTATAAATGAAATTGAAAATTTACTACAGAAAAATAAAGGAGACTGGATATTTGGAGAAGAGTTAACCTACGCAGATATTTACCTTTTCCCAACGCTTATAAGATGGGAATTGATATATAGCAAACTTTTCAAATGTACTGAACAAGAACTATCAAGTTTTGAAAAGATTATTGAATGGAGATTAAAATTCTTTAAATTATCTAAAGTAAATAGAACATGCTTCGACAATGAATGGAAAAAAGATTACTACAAGGCTTTATTCCCTTTAAACCCAAATCAAATAATCCCAGTTTTACCATCGCTAGAGAAAATAATGAGATTAGAGTCCGAAAAAATATAAAAATCAATTTCCAAAAAAAAATGATGTTGTAATGAACACTTATTTAGTTCATAGATAATGCAATTTCATTAGAAATTAACTATGTTATGTATGTCTACTAAAGTACGAAAAGCTTAAAATGAAATCCATTGACGAACACATCCAAAAAGATCAATCGGAAATCGAATCTGCAAAAGCAGAGGGCAATCTTCCAAAGGTCAGACATTTAACTGAAGAGCTAAAAGAACTCGAAGAATATAAGGATCATCATCCAGAAGATAAACATGATCCTAATGCTTTGGAATTATTTTGCGACGCAAACCCAGACGAACCAGAATGTCTTGTTTATGATGATTAATTTTATTTAATTATTAGATAATGCAAAAAAAAAGGGGCTCAAAAAGCCCTTTTTTTTATTCCTGAATTCTTTTAGTAATCCATATTGAAATCTGATGGGCTACCTGTCAGAGAACATACCACAGACTCTTCATTTTTCATTTCCTTAACTTCTACAATCGGTCTTCCCATTTTCTTAAGAACCTCAATATCTTGTATGGTTTGACATCTAGCTATTATTTTTCCTTGTTTATCAAAACAACTGTAGAAATTCATATTAGGTTTAAAGAATTATCTTATTTATGGCTAATTTTCATTATTAAATCAAGTATATTTATTTACAAAAAAATTTTTAATTTAAGTTAGATCCTTTTCCACACTTCAGAAAGCAGTGAGGATAAACCTTTTTTTAAAGATGAAGAAATAACTAAAACTTTCTTTTTTGATAAATCTTCTAACTTTTTTGTAATTATTTTCAAATAATCATCATCTACCAGCTCCATTTTATTTAACACTATTATCCTCTCTTTATCTAAAAGACCTTTCCCATATTTTTTTAATTCCTGCTCAATAATCTCAAAATCATGTAAAGGATTTTCTGCAATTGCATCAATTAAGTGAACAAGTATCTTCGTTCTTTGGATGTGCCTTAAAAAATCATGGCCTAAACCTACGCCATCAGCTGCACCTGATATTAATCCAGGAATATCTGCAAAAAGGCAACCATTCCCATCAATTTTTCTTACTACACCTAAGTTAGGTATTAGAGTCGTGAAAGGATAATTTGCGATTTTTGGACGGGCAGATGATACAACTGAAATCAAAGTACTTTTTCCAGCATTTGGAAGGCCTATAATCCCAACCTCTGCAAGAAGTTTTAGTTCTAATTGAACCTCCCATACCTCACCATCTATTCCTTCAGTGAATGATTCAGGGGCTCTATTTTGATTACTTAAATAGTAAGCATTACCATGTCCACCTCTTCCTCCAATGGCAATAGTTAAACTTTGTTTATCTTTAGTTAAGTCTCCTAAAATGATGCCGGATTTAATATCCCTTATTTCTGTACCGCAGGGGACTTTAAGGATTCTATCCTCACCTGAAGCACCAGATCTCTTATTCGGACCCCCTTTGCATCCATCTTCAGCAATTATTTCACGTTTGAATTTGAAATCTAATAATGTTTGAAGGTTATTATCAGCCATCAAAATAACTGAACCCCCTCTTCCACCATTTCCCCCCGAAGGTCCTCCAGCAGGAACGAATTTTTCTCTTCTAAATGAAACTATTCCATTTCCACCTTTTCCTGCTTTAAGAATAATGTTGGCTTGATCAATAAATTGCACTTAATACTCTTATTAAATTGTTTTCTAGGTATTTTAAATTTTATTTTATCCACGCAATACTGCAACCAGGGCCACCCTCGTTGTTGGCTGCATCTTCAATCTTATCAACATAATTTAAACCTGATAACCAATTTCTTAGTCCTTTTTTTAATTTTCCTGTGCCAATTCCATGAACAATCCATAGCGGGCCATGAAATTTTCTAATTTTCTCTTCAATAATTATTTCGGCTTCATGGACTCTTAACCCTCTTACGTCAATTGTATTTTTACTCGTTCTAATTTTAGAAAAAGAAAAATCTTCTCTTATAGACTTGATCTCAATTTTTGAACTTTTGAAATTAGGCTTTTCTCCATTAATACCTTCAAAGTCATTTACAGATAATGTACTTCTAAATGAACCACATTTAATTTCATAAAAACCATCTTTTTTATCTAAATCTACAATTTGTCCCGTACTATTTAGACTTTTAATTTTTACAAAATCACCTACCTGAGGGTTCCACGATATTGACTTTTCAGGTTTTTTTTGGGTTAAATGTTCCTTTTCAATTTCCTTTAATCTTTTTCCAATAATTCTCGTATCCTCTCCATTTACATTTTTGTCTCTTAATTTTTTAATCAAATCTATTACCTCTTTTTTAGCGGATACAATATGTTTTGATAATTTAGACCTTTCAATTTCCTGGATTTTTTCAGCATTTATTTTTTGATATTCATAATTTCTCTTCAGTTCATCATGTAATATTTCAGTCCTTGCAATCAATTCTGCAGCAGCTTCTGCAGAATTTTGTTGTTTAATCTTCTCTTCCTCAAGTCCTTTGATAATACTGTTAATATTGTCAACTTCTTTTGGCTTTAGATAATTTGCAGCTTCATTGAGTATGCTTTCATCGAGACCAATTCTCTTTGAAATTGACAAAGCATTACTTCTCCCAGGAATACCCCAGTTGAGTATATATTTTGGCTTCAAAGAATCCTCATCAAAGGCAACTGATACGTTTTCAAATCTCGAGTCGTTATATTTTAAAGCCTTAATATCTCCATAATGTGTAGTTGCAAAAGTGATATCAGATTTATTTGCAAATTCTTTTAATAAAGCCATCGCAAGAGCACTTCCTTCAAGAGGATCTGTGCCAGATCCAATCTCATCTAGCAAAACAACCGACAATCCTTTCTTATAAACAAGTGAATCTAATATTTCTTTTATGCGGGATATGTGCCCACTGAAGGTAGATAAATTTTCTTCTAATGATTGATTATCTCCTATATCCACATATATATTTGGACAAAAAGGGATAATAGGATTATTAGTTGAAGGTATCAATAATCCTGCTCTAGCCATAAGTAAAGACAAGCCCAAACCTTTTAAAGCTGCTGTTTTACCTCCAGTATTTGGACCTGTAATAGCTACAACTTTAATATTCCTATTTATATAAAAATCGACAGCTACTGGTGAAGGGGCTCCTTTTTTCTTATGTTCCCAAATCAATAACGGATGAGAAAAACCAATTAAAGAAATAATAGGACTTTTCTCAAAAGTAGGAGTTTTGCCTCCAATCCATTTCGAATATCTTGAACGAGTTAGTGCATTTTCTAATCTCAATAAAATGGATGCCATTTCAATAAGATTTTCTGAATTATCACTAACAACCTGGGACCATTTCTTAAGTAATTTAAATTCTTCTGCTGTGATCCTTGCCTCTAAAGAAGCAATCTTATTACCTTTAGTTACTACACTTTCAGGCTCAAAATATACTGTATTTCCTGAAGATGAAGAGTCATGAATTATTCCTTTAAATTTATCTACATAATTAACTTTCACTGCTAAAACAGGCCTTCCATATCGATCTCCAATAGTAGTATCTTGCAAATAAGCTAAATTCTTTTGAATAAATTTTTCAACTAATATTTTTCTTTCAAGTTTCTTAGATAAAAATTCTTTTCTAAGAATAGATAGTTCATTACTAGCATTGTCTGAAATCCTTCCATTGGATTCAATGCCTTTTTTAAAAATCGTTTCAATATTCTGATGGTCAATTAAATTTTTTGTGAATGATGAAATATAAGGCCTTTGTTCAAAATCTAATAAGATTTTTTTTAAATTTCTTGCTGCAGCAATTGTTTTCGCTATTTCTAACAATTCAGAAGATGAAATTACACCTCCCTTCGAACAAATTTCAATATTTCTACTAATATCAAAAACGCCAGAAAAACTAATTGATTTATCTAAATTTTTTTCTAACTCATTAATTTCAACAGTTTCATTCAAAAGTCTTTTAGATGCCTCGTATTCTGAAGGTATAACAAAACTTAAAATTGATCGTTTACCCATTTCCGTTGAGGCGAAGGAAGATAAATGGGTTTTTAATGAATCCCACTCTAAAAGGTTTATAGATTCTTCTTCTAAGGTGTTATCTGAATATAGTTTTTTAGAATAACTTTTCTCTTGCATACAAAAAAAAGAATCAAGTATTCGATTGAATACCCTCAGGAGGAACATAAAGCATCTCAAGCCAGTTTCCTTCAGTGTCCTTCATATAAAAAGATGCTGTTCCATCTCTATGCTCATGTAAAGGACCAACTTTTACACCAGAATTTTTTAAATCATTTTGAATATTTTCCACTTCTTTTTTATTTTCAAAATGAAAAGCAAAGTGAGGTCCCGCAGCTTTGTAGCTAGGTCCTAACAAGGCAAGTCCATCTTTCCCTTTACCTGCCTCTAAATAAGACCAATCTTTATCATCCCAAACCAATTTCATACCCAGCTTAATATAAAAAGATTTCGCCCTTTCGAGATCCTCTACTCTAAGTGCAATGTGACCAATCCTATTTACTCCTTGTGAAAACTTCAAAACAAAGCAATTAATTTCTTATTTATCTAAGAATAAACCAAATTTTTGTTAATAATGAGTTTTTAAGTATCCTGCAACCATTGAGATGCATCACAAGCATGATAAGTGAGTATTAATTTTGCTCCTGCTCTTTTAAAACTAAGCAATGTCTCTAAAACAATATCTTTTTCGTTAATCCAGTTCTTCATAGCAGCAGACTTTACCATGGAATACTCCCCACTTACGTTGTATGCAGCTATGGGCTTATTTGAAAATGTGCTTAGTCTATAAACAATATCCAAATATGAAATTCCTGGTTTTACCATCAAAATATCAGCTCCTTCATACTGATCCAATGCAGATTCAATTAAAGCCTCTTTTGAATTGGCAGGGTCCATTTGATATGTAGACTTATTGTCTGGAATTACTTTCTTACTATTTTCTCTAGGAGCCGAATCTAAAGCAGTTCTAAAAGGACCATAATAAGCAGATGAATATTTAGCTGTATAACTAATAATACCTACATCACTAAATCCTTCACTATCAAGAGCAGTTCTAATTGCTCCAACTCTCCCATCCATCATGTCACTAGGGCCAATAAAATCCGCTCCAGCTCTAGCTTGAGTTAAAGCTTGTTTTTTTAAAATTTCGATTGTTTCATCGTTCAATATTTTGCCAGTTTCATCAACTAATCCATCATGACCATCACAAGAGTATGGGTCCAAGGCAACATCTGTCATTATTGCCATTTCTGGAATCTCTTTTTTTAATATTCGAATAGCTTTAGGTATTAAACCATCTTCATTAAAACATTCTGCTCCATCTTCAGTCTTTAAGCTATCGTCAATTTTTGGGAAAAGAACCACACACCTTATACCCAATTCCCATGCCCTAGTAACCTCCTTTATTAAGCCATTAATATCCCATCTATAAGTTCCGGGCATTGCTGAAATGTCCTCTTTAAAATCTTTTTCATGAATAAATAATGGATATATAAAGTCCGATGCCGTTAGATGATTTTCTCTAACCATTTCTCTAATTGCCTCATTTCTTCTTAATCTTCTTGGACGAATAATCGAATTCATTTGAATATTATTTAAATTGAAAAATATTTATCTAATACATTAATCGCTTGCCTCGCACAAAAATTAATCAGAGACTACTTTTGTTCAGGAAAATTAACTAAAATTTATTTAATAAGAGCAAAAAAAGTTACAAAAATATTTTGCACAATCTTCATTTTTCACAAATTTACATCATTTAGAGATAATATCTTTTAGTTAAGTATTTATTTTGAGGAAAGCATCTTTGAACATAATTAATGGATTTCATCTGAAAAATGTAAGAGGCGATATTCTAGGAGGCATCACAGCCGCAGTAGTGGCTTTACCTCTCGCTCTTGCTTTTGGAAATGCTGCGTTAGGACCTGGCGGAGCAATTTATGGACTTTATGGAGCAGTAGTAGTTGGTTTTTTAGCCGCATTATTCGGCGGAACACCTGCTCAAGTTAGTGGACCTACCGGTCCCATGAGTGTAACTGTTGCAGGCGTAGTAGCAGGCTTAGCCGCAGTAGGGGTTCCAAGAGATCTTTCTGCAGGACAAATTTTACCTTTAGTTATGGCAGCGGTAGTCATTGGCGGCTTACTGCAAATATTATTCGGGCTTCTAAAACTAGGTAAATACATTACTTTAGTTCCATATTCTGTTGTTTCAGGATTTATGTCTGGTATTGGAGTAATAATCATTGCGCTTCAGATTGGACCATTACTTGGAATTAGCACTCGAGGTGGAGTAGTCGAATCTTTAACTACTGTATTTTCAAATTTCCAGCCCAACGGTGCTGCTATTGGAGTTGCAATAATGACACTAGGTATAGTATTTCTAACTCCTAGAAAAATAAGTCAGTGGGTACCTTCTCCTCTCTTGGCACTATTGATAGTTACTCCAATATCAATCTTAATTTTTGGAGATGGAGCAATTGATAGAATTGGAGAAATTCCAAGGGGAGTTCCATCTTTAAATTTCCCAAGTTTTAATCAATATTTCCCAATTATTTTCAAAGCAGGATTAGTCCTAGCAGTACTTGGCGCAATTGACTCCTTACTGACATCTCTAGTAGCAGATAATATCTCTCAAACAAAACATAATTCTGATAGAGAACTTATTGGTCAAGGGATAGGAAATGCAGTTGCAGGTCTGTTTTCAGGTTTACCTGGAGCGGGAGCAACAATGAGAACGGTCATAAATGTTAAATCTGGAGGCTCAACTCCTATCTCAGGTATGGTTCACTCAGTTGTTTTGTTAATAGTTTTAGTTGGTGCAGGACCTTTAGCTGAGCAAATACCAACTGCTTTACTAGCAGGAATACTTATAAAAGTAGGTCTAGATATTATTGATTGGGGATTCTTAAGGAGGGCTCACAAATTATCTTTAAAAACTTCAGTAGTAATGTATGGTGTACTTCTGATGACAGTTTTTTGGGATTTAATTTGGGCAGTTTTAGTCGGTGTATTCATAGCAAATATGCTCACTATTGATTCAATAACTGAAACTCAACTAGAAGGTATGGATGAGGATAATCCTTTATCAAAAAATGATCAAGCTAAAAATGCATTACCTGCTGATGAAAAAGCACTTTTAGATAAATGTGCAGGAGAAGTAATGCTATTTAGACTTAAAGGACCACTTAGTTTTGGAGCAGCTAAAGGTATATCTGAGCGAATGATGCTTGTAAGAAACTACAAAGTTTTAATATTAGATATCACTGATGTACCGCGACTTGGAGTGACGGCGACTTTGGCAATAGAGGATATGATGCAAGAAGCAAAAAATAATTCCAGAAAAGCATTTGTTGCTGGTGCTAATGAAAAAGTAAAAGATAGATTATCTAAATTTGGAGTTGAAGGCATTATTGAAACAAGAAAAGAAGCTTTAGAAACTGCTCTAAATGAAATAGCCTAGTAATTTATGGAAATAAATCCAATTCTGCAAAATGTATTAGCCCCGCCAGTTCTTTTCTTTTTGATTGGAGCAATATCAGTACTCTTTAAATCTGATTTAGAAATACCAGCTCCATTACCTAAACTCTTCTCCTTATATCTGTTATTAGCTATAGGGTTTAAAGGAGGTATAGAGATACAGAAAAGTGGTTTTACAGATCAAGTATTGCCTACTTTAAGTGCTGCAATACTGATGTCACTAGTAATCCCGCTGATTGGATTTTTAATTTTAAGATTTAAGTTTGATGTCTTTAATTCAGCCGCAATAGCAGCAGCCTACGGTTCAATTAGTGCTGTTACTTTTATTTCCGCAGAAAGTTTTTTGGAAAGTCAAAAAATAGCTTTTGATGGGTTTATGGTTGGAGCCTTAGCTTTAATGGAATCTCCTGCAATAATTGTTGGATTATTACTTGTGAAATTTGCAGCTCCCAGAAATAAACCAAAATCAAGAAAAATGCATCTAAGCGCAATATTACACGAATCTCTTTTGAATGGATCAGTTTATTTATTGCTATCAAGCTTAATTGTAGGATTTCTCACTGCTTCCAGTAATCCCTCCGGGATTACCAAAATGGAGCCTTTTACTGGACAATTATTCTACGGAGCAGAATGCTTCTTCTTGTTAGATATGGGAATCGTCGCTGCTCAAAGATTGCCGAGACTGAAGAATGCGGGTTCATTCTTGATTGGCTTTGCCATTTTTATGCCTTTGTTTAACGCATTTATTGGTGTTTTTGTTGCAAGGTTTTTATCGTTAGGACCTGGCAACGCACTTTTATTTGTGGTTTTATGTGCAAGCGCCTCTTATTTAGCAGTTCCTGCAGCGATGAGGATGACAGTTCCAGAAGCTAAATCTAGTTATTACATTTCAACTACACTAGGTCTAACTTTCCCATTCAATATAGTCCTTGGCATTCCCATTTATATGAGTTTAGTAAATACCATTATCCCATTGTCCCCTTTGTAAAAATGAAAAGATTAGACTTGATATTTAGTGAAAGAGAACTAGATGCAATCATTAAAACATTAGAAAAAGCTAATGTTCCTGGATATACAGTTATGAAACATGCCACAGGCAGAGGGCCTGAAAGAGTAGTTACTGAAGATATGGAATTTACAGGATTAGGAGCAAATGCTCATGTAATTGTTTTTTGTGAGCAAGAATTAATAGATAAAATGAGAGATAACATCAGAGACGATTTAAGCTATTACGGAGGAGTTGCTTATATTTCTGAGGCAACACCCCTTTAAATTAAAGAAGCAATATTTATTTTTAAGAATGAATCCAATCTACTCTTATATTTTTTCGACTATTTAAGTATCTATCAATTGACATTGCAGCAATACATCCATCAGAAGCTGCAACTACGGCTTGCTTAAATGGTGTATTTCTTATATCTCCAATAGCCCATACTCCATCAGAGTTTGTAGACATAAAGTCATCAACAATAACTCCTCCGTCTTCTTTTAAAGCAATTTGGTCCCCTAAAAAATCAGTAATCGGCTTTGAACCACTCATGTAGACAAACACTCCATCTAAATTTAAATTGATAGGATTTTCTTCTTGCTTATTTTTTACAACAACCCCATTCACACCCATATCATCGCCCAATATTTCCAATAATCTTGTTCTACTCCAATGTTTTATATTTGAATTATCCATCAAGTCCATAGCTTCTTCATTATCTGATTTAGGATCACTTGATGTAATCCAATGTACAGTTGATGCAAATTTAGTTAGAACAGTTGCCTCTTCAATTGCCTCTTTGTTCACTCCAACAACGGCAACTTCTCTATTCTTATAAAAAGCCCCATCACATGTAGCACAATAACTTACTCCTTTGCCAAGAAAATCTGCTTCGCCCTTAAATGATGCAGGCCTACCCATAGCTCCACTTGCAAGTACAAGTGCTTTAGCTTTGAAAGTGCCTTCTGGCGTATAAACCATTTTCCATTCTCCACTAGCGTCTATTCCAAACACTTGTGCTCTTCTATAATCTGTACCGTATTGCACAGCCTGTTCTCTCATTAGAGTAAGTAATTTCTCCCCACTTATATCAACCGGAACACCTGGATAATTAGCGATTTGATGAGTTATTGCTAAGGCGCCAACAGATGGATTTTTATCTAAAATAACTGTCTTCAAGTTTGAACGAGATGTATAAAGTGCGCAAGTACATCCGGCTGGTCCTCCTCCGACAATAACTACATCTGACTCAATGATTTCCAATTTTAAAAACTCCTTTTTAGTAGTTAATTAGATGAGTTCTTGGTTAGAAGATATTTTAATGTAAATACCTAAACCTCTTTATAGATATAAGGTAAAAGAAAAAAGAGAAAAAAGCATAATATAGAAACAAACTTACATAGGAAAAACATAAAAAATTAATTATCAAAATGATCAGGCAAGTGAAATGTTCTGAATTGATCTATTATTAGTTAATATGCAAAATTAATTGCTGTAGAAACATTATATTTTTCATGACCAACTCTGATTACCTTTTAAAAGCTGCCATTAAGAAAGTAACCGAAAAATTAAACGAGATATTTGTTGGCAAAATTGAAGAAGCAACAAATATCGCTCAGGATGCTCCAGAAATTATCAAAAAAGAATTTGATAGTTTGAAAGAATCCATAATTAAAGAAGCCTCAAGAATGGAAAAAGCCGAAAATGTTCAAGAAAATGAGTCTGCAAATACTCATCAAGATTCCAAAATAAAAAAAGCTTTAAATGAAATTGAAGATATCAATAAACAAATTGATCTCTTTAATAAAACCACTAATAATCAAATGAAATGAGTTTTCACATTATTCATTATCGTTTAAAAAAGTTGAAGAGGGCCTTTCTTATTTGGATAACTCTGATTTCGCTTTTAACAATTTTGTGGATAGACAATATTAGATTTACAATTTTCCAAACTAAAAGCAATGAAAAAAGTAGGGTCCAAATTAAAAGAGCTAGGTGGTTCACTAATCAATTAATAAAGCTTGGTTCAGCATTTATTAAAATTGGACAATTATTATCAGCGAGACCTGATTTGATTCCTAATACTTGGATACAGGAATTGTCTAAATTGCAGGATCAAGTTCCTAATTTTTCATTTGCGCAAGTTGAAGAAACTATAAGAGATGAACTAGGGTCTAAGTTTAATGAAATAGATCAAATAATATGTAATCCGGTTGGATCAGCATCACTAGCTCAGGTTCATAGAGCGACTTTAAAAAATGGTAAGAAAGTAGTATTTAAGGTTCAAAGACCCAATTTAAAAGAATTGTTTATTATCGATTTGGGCATAATGCAGCAAATAGCAGGATTGTTACAGAAAAACAAGAATTGGAGTCGAGGTAGAAACTGGGTTGAAATTGCTAGAGAGTGTAGGAAAGTTCTCATGAAAGAGCTTGATTTCAATAGTGAAGCACAATATGCAGCAAGATTCAGACAACAATTTCTTGATGATGAAAATGTTGAAGTCCCTGAAGTAATTTGGGATATGAGCAGTGAAAAAGTTCTTTGTTTAAGTTATTTAGAAGGAACAAAAATAAGCGATTTAGAAAAATTACAATCACAAGAAATTGATTTACCTAAGATTGCAGAAATAGGTGCCATCAGCTATTTGAAACAATTAGTAAATTATGGTTTTTTTCATGCAGACCCTCATCCAGGGAATCTAGCAGTTTCAAATGAAGGTAAATTGATTTTTTATGATTTTGGAATGATGGGCAATATCTCAAATAATCTTCAAACAAGATTAGGCGGGATGGTTAAAGCTGCTGCTCTTAGAGACGCCTCATCACTTGTTAGTCAATTACAACAAGCTGGGCTAATTTCAAAAGATATTGATGTAGGTCCAGTCAGAAGATTAGTCAGATTGATGCTTAAAGAAGCCTTAACTCCTCCATTTAGTCAAAATATTATCGAAAAATTATCTGGAGATTTATACGAACTTGTTTATGAAACACCATTTCAACTGCCAGTAGATTTAATCTTTGTGATGAGAGCTTTATCAACTTTTGAAGGAGTTGGCAGAATGCTTGATTCAGGGTTTAACCTTGTATCAGTTACAAAGCCTTATTTAATAGAACTTATGACTTCGAATAATCAAACTCCCAATGATTTAATTAACCAATTTGGAAGGCAAGTAGGTGAACTAGGATCAAAAGCTGTTGGGATTCCCAAAAGAATAGATGAAAGTTTAGAAAGATTAGAGCAGGGCGATTTACAATTGCAAATAAGAATGGGAGAGTCTGATAGGCAATTCAAAAAAATGTTTACTGCTCAAAAAACTTTAGGCCATTCAATTCTTATAGGCAGCTTATCAATTGCATCTGCTTTACTTGTAACCAATAAACAAAATAATTTTGCATTATTGCCACTTTTTTTTGCACTACCAATAAGTATTGACTGGATAAAGTGCCAATTAAGTATGAGGAAAGGCTCACGTTTAGAAAAACTTAAGCGCTAAAAAACTATATATTTTTGGGACCTAAACCTAAAGCCCCAGCGAATCTTGCTTGATTTCCCAATTCCTCCTCAATTTTTAAAAGCCTATTGTATTTTGCAATCCTTTCACTTCTGCTCAAAGAGCCTGTCTTTATCTGACCTGATCTTGTCGCGACAGATAAATCTGCAATTGTTGTATCTTCAGTCTCACCACTTCTATGACTAATAACACTTGTGAAACCAGACATTTTAGCTAACTCAATAGCTTCCAAAGTTTCAGTTAATGTTCCAATTTGATTTACCTTTATTAGGATTGAATTAGCAGATTTTTCCATAATCCCTTTCCTTAACCTTTCTGTATTTGTAACGAATAAATCATCACCTACAAGCTGAACTTTATTTCCTAATTCTTTGTTTAATTCTGACCAACCCTCCCAATCATCCTCAGCTAAACCGTCCTCTATTGAGACTATTGGATAATTAGAAACTAGTCTTGAAAGATATGAAATCATTTCAGAACTATTTAAATTTTTCCCTTCATATTTATAAGTACCATCACTATAAAATTCAGTACTAGCAGCATCTAAAGCTAAAGATACCTGCTCACCAGGCTTAAACCCGGCTTTTTGAATTGCTTCTAATAATAAGTCCCCTGCCTCTTCGCTTGATGACAAATTCGGGGCAAATCCACCCTCATCGCCTACAGCAGTAGATAGACCTTTTTGATCAAGTAATGATTTTAATGAGTGAAAAATTTCAGTACCCATTCTTAATGATTCACTGAAATTATTAACTCCATGTGGGACAAGCATAAATTCCTGAAAATCAAGACTATTTGGTGCATGAGCACCACCATTTATTACATTCATCAATGGGACTGGAAGAAGATTGGATAATGGATCTCCAAGATATCTATATAGAGGGATGTCTAAAGCATTTGCTGATGCTCTAGCAGTTGCAAGACTTACTGCAAGGATTGAATTTGCTCCAAGGTTAGACTTATTAGGAGTTCCATCAATTTCAATCATCAATTTATCTACTGCAGTTTGATCTAAAGATGACAAACCACATAAAGCCGGCGATATTGTTTCATGAATTTTATTAACAGCATTCAAAACGCCTTTCCCCATATATTTCGAACCACCATCTCTTAATTCATGTGCCTCATGAGCACCAGTGCTAGCTCCGCTGGGAACAATTGCTCTTCCACTTGCACCACATTCCAAAAATACTTCTGCCTCTACAGTTGGATTACCTCTTGAATCAAGGACTTGCCTTGCTTCAACAGTATCAATAAGAAAATCAATAGTTTCTTTCACAATTTAATTATTACTATTTAAATCCTATTAATAGCAGAACTATTTGGCTAATATCTGAAATATATATTTTAAACAATTATAATTTTTTATTTCATAACAGTTTAGATATTAGTTAACACTTTTATTAATTCCAAAGTCCCTGCAACCCCTCTCATAAAAAGATTTTTGAAATTCATCTTACAATTTGAAAATTATTTGATGATTATTAATGCAGATCCTATTTAGAATATTAATTAATAATCAACTGTAGTTTTATAGTTTATGAGAGAAACCCTTACATCCAGTCCTGAACTATTTAGCGATATAAGTTGGAACCTTCTCTTATTAGGAGAAGAAACCGCAAAAAAATGGGATCATAGCGAATTTAATATTGAACACATAATTCATACATTGTTCTCATCAAGTGAATTCTTTGCTTTCATTGAAAAATTATCAATCGACCAAGATACAGTTTTAGACATAACAGAAGATTTTTTAGAAGAGACACCAACAAATGAGTCAGATATTTTTACTATTGGAGAAGATTTAGAAATTTTATTAGATAACGCGAATCAGATTAAAACTCAATGGGGATCCAGATTAATAGAAATCCCTCATTTACTAATTGCTCTTGGAAGAGATTTGAGAATTGGAAATTATGTTTTTGAAGAAGGAAACCTTTCGATGGAAAAATTAGAGGAAGAATTAAAGTTTTACCCAAATATTAATCAATCAAAAGATTCTTTTAATTATGGGAATGTAATTGAAATAAATAATCAATCTAATTTTAAATCAGACAAAGAAACTTTAGTTAAAGAAGAAAAATTGAAAAAAGCTATTGTTCCATTACCGAAAAGTGAACTTCAAATTGAAACCAAAAAACAAGTTGGAAAAGACGAAAATGCTCTTTCAATTTATGGAAAAGATTTAACAGAATCAGCTAAAAAAGGCTTACTGGATCCCGTTTTAGGAAGAGAAAATGAGATCAATAATTTAATGAGGGTACTCTGCAGAAGAAACAAAAATAACCCTATACTTATTGGCAATCCTGGAGTTGGTAAAACCTCAATTGCAAAATTACTTGCTCAATTAATTGTAAACAAAAAAGTTCCTGATACTTTAAAGGACTTAAAAATTATTTCACTTGACTTAGGTGCATTAGTTTCTGGGACCAAATTTAGAGGTCAACTAGAGGAAAGACTAAGCTTAATAATGCAGGAACTAAATAATCCAAATCAAGGAATGATTCTATTTATTGATGAAATTCACTCAATATTAAGTTCTGACAGATCTTCTACCGACATCAGTAACATCTTAAAACCTTTATTAGCTGAAGGAGAACTTAGATGTATTGGTACAACAACACCTGAGAAATTTCGTGAAACTATTGAAAAAGATCAGGCATTAAATAATTGCTTTCAAAAGATAACTGTTAATGAACCTTCAGTAGAATTAAGCGCAAAAATATTACAAGGGATCAAAAAGAAATATGAATTACATCATGGCATAAAAATTTCTGAAGAGGCTGTAAACTATTCTACAAAATTGGCCGATAGATACATCAGCGATAAATGTCTCCCTGATAGTGCAATAGATTTAATTGATGAAGCAGCTGCACAGTTGAAAATCGAGTCTAATAATATTCCTCCAATCATTCTTCAACAAGAAAACAAGCTTAATACAATTGATGAAAAATTGAATAATTTGCAAGAAGAAAATATTGAAGCTCAAGAAAAATTATTGAATAATAGACAACAATCAGAGGCAAAATTGAACGTTCTTTTGGAAAATTGGAACAATTTACGTGAAGAAATGGAGGAATTATCTATTTTAATGAAAGAAGAAGATAAGCTAACCAAACAAATTAAAGATAAATCAAATCGCGAAATTGAAAATGATCTAGACTATTTAGAAAAGCTTGAAAAAGAGTTAAGTGAAATAGAGAATGACATACAAAAAGTTGAAGAGAACTTTAATAAAATAAAGAAAAATAGAAATTTCCCTTTTAAATATCAAGTTGAACCTGATGATATTGCTGATGTTGTCTCAAAAATTACAGGTATTCCAATTTCTAAAGTAGTTTCAAATGAACGTAAGAAATTAGTCAATCTAGAAAAAGAACTAAGTGAAAAAGTTATTGGGCAAGAAAAAGCTATACAAGCTGTTTCTGCTGCAATTAGAAGAGCTCGCGTTGGCATGAAAAGTCCTAAAAGACCAATCGGATCTTTTTTATTTATGGGTCCTACAGGTGTTGGCAAAACAGAATTAGCAAAATCTCTTGCAACAGCTTTATTTGATGAAGAAGACGCACTTTTAAGATTAGACATGAGTGAATATATGGAAAAAAATGCCGTAGCAAGACTTATGGGAGCTCCTCCAGGTTATGTTGGTTATGAAGAGGGAGGTCAATTAACTGAAGCTGTAAGACGTAAACCCTATTCAGTAATACTTCTTGATGAGATAGAAAAAGCACATTCAGAAGTTTTTAATATCCTTTTACAAGTCTTAGATGAAGGAAGATTAACAGACTCTCAAGGTAGGACCGTGGACTTTAAAAATACCGTAATCATTATGACAAGCAACCTAGCTGGTAAATCTATACTGGAGTATTCACAAAAGATTTCTAAAAGTGAGGGAAAGTTAGAAAAAGACCAAAAAACCTTAGATGATTCCATTAGTAATACATTGTCTTCAATTTTTAGACCTGAATTTTTAAATAGAATTGACGAAGTAGTAAAGTTTAATCCATTATCTATTGATGAACTTCAAAAAATAATAATTTTACAAACAGAAGATTTAAAAGACCTGCTACTTGAACAGAAAATAAATATCGTTATAGACAAAAAAGTTATTAATAAAATTGCAAATGATTCTTACCAACCTGAATATGGAGCTAGACCACTTAGCAGGGAACTTAGAAGACAAATAGAAAATCCCTTGGCTGCAAAACTTTTAGAGGATAACTTCAAAAACAAAAAAAATATAACAATTAAACTTAACCCTGCTAAAACAGATGAGATCGTTTTCAAACCTAGCTGAGGAGTAAATCAATAAGCTAAAATAAAACTAAACCATAAAGCTTAATTTCAAATAAAATTTTGTGACAAGTCCTACTACTAATAAAGAACCTCTTAAAAAGGATTCTCCTGAAATTGAAGATCCTAAAAAAAAGGATAATTTTTTTAGATCTACCTACGATGAGCTTAAACTTGTCGTGTGGCCTAACAAACAACAACTTTTTAGCGAATCAGTAGCAGTTATAATTATGGTATCGTTTTCTGCTGCAGCCATTGCTTCTGTTAGCAGATTCTATGGATGGGCAGCCTCGCAAATTTTTGGTTGAATTATCTCCCGAATATCCATTAATAATGATCTTAATTAAGCTTCCAGAAAAATGAGTAATGAATTAACTACAAGCCTTGCTTCTTCAAAAGCAAATACAAGCATCGCAAGATGGTATGCAGTTCAAGTAGCCTCAAGCTGTGAAAAAAAAGTAAAAGCGACTCTTGAGCAGAGATCAGTAACTCTAGGTGTTAATAATAGAATCATTGAAATTGAAATTCCCCAAACTCCAGGAATTAAATTAAAAAAAGATGGAAGCAGACAAACTACTGAAGAAAAAGTTTTCCCAGGTTATGTCCTCGTAAGAATGATTTTGGATGAAGATACAATGATGGCTGTTAAAAGTACTCCAAATGTAATTAACTTTGTCGGTGCTGAAGACGGTAGAGGCAACGGAAGATCACGAGGTCATATCAAACCTCGACCATTATCAAGACAAGAAGTTAATAGAATCTTTAAGCGCGCATCAGAGAAAAAAGCTGTAATCAAGCTAGATATTGAAGAGAAAGATAGAATCATTGTAACTAGTGGTCCATTCAAGGATTTCCAGGGAGAAGTTATAGAAGTTTCAGGAGAAAGAAATAAATTAAAAGCATTACTTTCAATATTTGGGCGCGAGACTCCTGTAGAATTAGAATTCTCACAAATCAATAAACAAAATTAATTTCTAATTGTTCTTGTTTATCGAGTAAAATTATGATTTTCTACTTCAGCTTAAATTCTCTAATCTAATGGCAAAAAAAATTGTTGCAGTTATCAAGCTTGCTCTACAAGCAGGCAAAGCAAATCCTGCTCCTCCTGTAGGGCCAGCTTTAGGTCAACATGGTGTCAATATCATGGCATTTTGCAAAGAATACAACGCAAGGACACAAGATAAAGCAGGTTTTGTAATTCCAGTCGAGATTTCTGTTTTTGAAGATAGAAGCTTTACTTTTATCACAAAAACACCTCCTGCTTCCGTCTTAATAACAAAAGCAGCTGGTATAGAAAAAGGTTCAGGTGAATCCGCAAAAGGCTCTGTTGGAAAAATAAGTAAAGCTCAACTAGAAGAAATAGCCAAAACTAAGCTTCCTGATCTAAACTGTTCTAGTGTTGAATCAGCGATGAAAGTAATTGAGGGTACTGCTCGTAATATGGGCGTCTCTATCACTGATTGAGTTCAATACAAAATTTATCACTATTTAGGGGAGGTTAGTTAATAACCGTTTGCACCCAATATTATTATGAAAAAACTTTCCAAAAGAATGGCGGCTCTATCAACAAAGATAGAAGATCGCATTTACGCACCACTTGAAGCTCTTAGTATTATCAAGGAAAATGCTAATGCAAAATTTGATGAAACTATTGAAGCGCATATACGTTTAGGGATTGATCCAAAATATACCGATCAACAATTAAGAACCACTGTTGCATTACCGCATGGTACCGGTCAAAGCATCAAAATTGCAGTAATCACAAGCGGTGAGAATGTATCGAAAGCAAAGGATGCTGGTGCAGATTTATTTGGTGAAGAAGATCTTGTGGAAAGCATAAACAAAGGGAATATGGAGTTCGATCTACTTATTGCTACTCCAGATATGATGCCAAAGGTTGCAAAATTAGGTCGAGTTTTAGGACCTAGAGGTTTAATGCCTAATCCTAAAGCTGGTACAGTGACTAATGATATTGCTAATGCGATAAAAGAATTCAAAGCTGGTAAGCTCGAATTTAGAGCAGATAAAGCGGGCATTGTTCATGTCCGCTTTGGAAAAGCAAGCTTCACAAAAGAGTCTTTATTGGACAACTTAAAGACCTTACAAGAATCAATAGATAAAAATAAACCAAGTGGAGCAAAAGGAAAGTATTGGAAAACTTTTTATGTGACTTCAACTATGGGACCTTCTGTTCAAGTTGATATAAATGCCATCCAAGATTACCAACCTGAAGGTTAACCCTTTGTAGTATAATTTAAATTGCAATAATACGGCCAAAGAAAGTAGGTTGATTTAGTTATTCTAAATTTTTAATTCCTACCGAGGACTCGTCTTAAATTATTTCTTTTTGGATCTAATAAAAGCGGCCTCTTTAAAAGGACTTTGCCGCATTTCCTGCTCTCCCTAAATTACGATCCAAAAAACATCAATGGGCCGAACACTAGAGAATAAGCAACAAATCGTTACTGAGATTAAATCTCTATTAAACGACTCGGAAATGGCTGTAGTTCTTGACTATAAAGGTTTAACTATCAAAGAGATGTCAGATTTGCGATCTAGATTGCAAACAACTAACGGCATTTGCAAAGTTACTAAAAATTCATTAATGCGTAAAGCTATTGATGGAGATAGTAATTGGAATGATCTTGAATCTTTACTGACCGGAACAAATGCTTTTGTCTTAATCAAAGAAGATGTTGGTGGTGCTGTAAAAGCTATCCAATCTTTTCAAAAAGACACCAAAAAATCCGAAACCAAAGGAGCTTTATTTGAAGGCAGACTTTTAAGCGATTCTGAAATAAAAGAAATTGCAAGTCTTCCATCTAAAGAAGTATTGATGGCAAAAATTGCTGGCGCTCTTAATGGCGTTGCAACAAAAATTGCGATCTCTATTAATGAAGTACCTTCTGGACTTGCTAGATCACTTAAACAACATTCTGAAAAATCAGAATCCTAAATTCAAAACCTAATTAACTTTTAAGAAAATGTCCGCAAAAACTGAAGAAATTCTTGAATCATTAAAATCTCTATCACTTTTAGAAGCATCTGAGCTTGTAAAACAAATTGAAGAGGCTTTTGGTGTATCTGCTGCAGCTTCTGCAGGTGTTGTAATGGCAGCTCCAGGAGCAGCTGGCGGTGACGCAGATGGTGGCGCTGCTGAAGAAAAAACTGAATTTGATGTAGTTCTAGAAAGCTTTGATGCAGCTGCAAAAATCAAAGTCCTTAAGGTTGTAAGAAATGCAACTGGTCTAGGTCTTGGCGATGCAAAAGCACTTGTTGAATCTGCACCAAAAACAGTAAAAGAAGGAATTGCTAAAGCAGATGCTGAATCTTTAAAGAAAGAGATTGAAGAAGCTGGCGGTAAAGTTACACTTAAGTAAGAGTACATTTTTTAAAGCCGATAACCTTAATATCGGCTTCAAAAATTATGAATAGTGATAGTATCGCGATTGAAGCCGCAACGGATGGAGCCTGCAGTGGTAATCCAGGCCCAGGTGGTTGGGGCGGTTTAATAATTTTTGACGATAACAGCGAATTAGAAATAGGTGGTTACGAGGTAAATACCACTAATAATAGAATGGAACTCACTGCGGCCATAAAAACTCTTGAGAAATTAAAAACCTACAAATTAAAAGAGAACTTTAAACTAAGAACTGATAGTAAATATGTCATAGAGGGCTATACAAAATGGATTATTAATTGGAAGAGAAATGGATGGAAAACAAGTTCAGGAAAACCAGTTCAAAATCTTGATCTATGGCAAAAAATTGATCAATTAAGAATTAATGGCCTAATAATGGAATATGTTAAAGGTCATAGCGGGGATAAACAAAATGATAGAGTTGATAAAATTGCAACTAATTACAGCAAAGGTATATCTATAGAAAGTAACTTAAAAAAAACAGAATCCTCTGATGATTTTTTTGAAAAAAATGCACCTGCAGAACTTCAAGAATTATTTTCAAGAAATGAATTAATTAAAAAATTTGCAGAAAAAAAGTACCTTTTAAGTTCCCCTGAACTAGACACCTTGTTAGGTCGAGAAAACCACTTAAAGATAAAACAATATTCACTTTTTGAATGGCGTAATTGGAGATTGATTCCTAAAGATAAAAAATATTGGATAATAGAAAAAAAAGAAACCAAATTTTTATGAATCAACAGAAGGGGGTATTTAAAAGTCTTTATAAAAGCTTGATTACCCCTGTTTTAAAAAAAGACTCTGGAATTGATGCAGAATACTTAACAAATTTATCTCTTAGCCTCCTATCATTCAGTTCAAGAAAATATAATTGGCCTGTAGTTTCTTCTATCTTAAAAAATCTAAATAAAGAATTTTCTGTAGTTGATAAAAGGTTAACTCAGAACATATGTGGAATAAATTTTTGTAATCCAATTGGTTTAGCTGCGGGTTTTGACAAGAATGGAAATGCCGCAAATATATGGAAAGATTTTGGTTTTGGATTTGCTGAACTTGGTACGGTAACTAAATTTGCTCAGAATGGAAATCCCAAACCAAGGTTATTTAGATTAGCAGAAGAAGAGGCAGCATTAAATAGAATGGGTTTCAATAACAATGGTGCTGAAAATCTAGTTAAAAACTTTGTCGAACAAGGAATTGAGTTTAAAAAAAATAGAAATAATATTTGTCTAGGAATAAATTTTGGTAAGTCTAAAATTACAGATTTATCTAAAGCAAAAGATGACTATTTAACTTCTCTTAAATTATTAATTCCATATTGTGATTATGCAGCAATAAACGTAAGTTCTCCAAATACTGAGGGATTAAGAAAGTTACAAGATCCAATTCTTCTAAAAGAACTTATTAAAGAAATTAAAAACTTACCTAGTTGTCCACCATTATTTGTCAAAATTGCACCAGATCTAAGCTTTAAAGATATTGAAGATATTTGCAAGTTAATAATCGAGGAAAACATCGATGGAATAATTGCTACTAACACCAGCATAGATAGATTAGGTCTTGAAAATAGAAAGATCATGCAAACCGGATTATTACTTTCTGAAGAGAATGGAGGATTAAGTGGAAAGCCTCTACAAAAAAAAGCAAATAAAATAATAAAACATATTCATAATATTGATAAAAAGATTATTTTAATTGGCGTTGGTGGAATAGATAGTCCTGAGTCAGCATGGGAAAGAATTTGTTCTGGAGCATCATTAATTCAACTTTATACAGGATGGATTTATAAAGGTCCACAATTAGTACCCGATATACTTCAAGGAATTATAAAGCAACTCAATATCCATAAATTATCAAATATAAAAGAGGCCATTGGATCAGATCTAAAATGGATTGAATAAAAAAAGAAAATGAATAATGAATAAACCGGAACCTAATGATTACACAATACTAACCATGCAATCATCAAATCTAAAGCATGGGGGAAATGTATATGCAAAAGCAAAGAAATTAAATTTATTACCCTCTGAAATTATTGACGCAAGTGCCTCATTAGTACCCTTTGATCCTCCTCAGATACTAATAGATTCATTAAATGAGGAAATTAATAATCTTGGATTTAGATATTACCCTGAGAGAAACTTAAGTGATTTGAGAGAAATAATTGGTAAATTTCATGGGATAAATCCAGAAAATATATTGCCTGGAAATGGAGCTTCTGAGCTAATAACCTGGGCAGGGTATGAAGCATCCAAATTTGGAATAAGTTGTATTCCCTCTCCAAGCTTTATTGATTATGAGAGATCTTTAAATTGTTGGAATAGCAATTTCATTCATTGCGAATTACCAAAAAACTGGGAAAATGTTTTTCCTCAATCATTTCCGCTTCATCCTCAAGGTGATGTTATTTGGATAACAAATCCACATAACCCTACCGGCCAATTGTGGGGAAAGTATTCATTAGAGAAAATTTTAAAAAAATATAAATTAGTAATTTGTGATGAAGCTTTCTTATCGATAACACCCAATGGAGACAAAGAATCTTTAATACCATTAACCCAAAGATTTGATAATTTATTAGTCTTGAGAAGCTTGACCAAAATCTTCAATATTCCTGGTCTTAGATTAGGTTACGTTATTGGCTCATCCAAAATACTAAAACAATGGGAAATCAATAGAGATCCTTGGCCTTTAAATTCATTTTCTATTAAAGCCGGAATTGATCTACTAAGTAATAAAAAATTCTATGAACAGTGGACAAAACAGATTCACAGCTGGATAAATATTGAAAAAAAAAGAGTATTTGAAAAATTATCAAAAATAGAGAACCTTAAAGTTCATAACTCTTCAACCAACTTTTTTTTAATAGAAAGTAAACATTCCTTGTCGCCTAATATAAAATATTTAGAAAATAAAGGAATATTGCTTAGAGAATGTACTTCATTTAGATTTCTGGATGAAAAGTGGGCAAGAATAAGTTTGCAGAACAGGAAAAATAACAATCTTTTATGTAAAGAAATTCAGAATTCCTTTAAAAAATAATTAAAAAATTTTCTAATCTCAATCTTAGATTTGATTTTATTATTATTTTCCATGTTCTTCTTCATAATATCTAAGATTTCATAGTAATATTTCCCGTTTTTTGATTTTACCTTAAAAATTCTTTCTATAGTTTCTTCAAAAACTTCTTTAGAAATTTTACTTTGATTCATTAAAACTGAGCCTCCACTTTCGGCAAGAATCATTGCATTTTTCTCCTGGTGATTATTTTTAGAATAAGGAAATGGAATTAAAATTGAAGGTTTTTCAGTTTCTATAAGTTCATTTATTGTTCCTGCACCAGATCTCGATATTACAAGATCACAGTTTTGAATCAAAGCTGCGATTTCATTAGTAAATTTCTTTTGAACATAATTATTGGAATTTTTTACGTTGAAGGATTGTTGATTACATTCGCCAATAATATGAACTATCCGAAACTGTTTTTTCATTAAAAATTCTAGAGATTCGTTAAGAATTTGGTTTATAGCTTTTGCTCCTTGGCTACCCCCCATAACAATCAAAAGAGGTCCTTTCCCTTTTGGGACCCATTCTGGCACAGGATGGGATTTATAGAATTGATCTCTTAAAGGAGTCCCAGTGAAAATAGTTTTACAATTTCGTAAATAAGAATTTGTTTTCTTAAATCCTAGAAAAACATAGTTACACAAAAAACCAAAATATTTCGTAACCATTCCTGGAATTAAATTTGATTCATGAATAATGACAGGTATCCTGAGTAGTTTTGAAGCAACAATAGTAGGGGCAGATATATAACCTCCAGTCGTAAAAACCAAGTTAATTTTTTTTTCTTTTAAGATCCTAATTATTTGGAAAGTTGACATTAAAATTTTTATATATTGATAAAATAAAAAAATATTTTTTCTTGGTGTCTTTATATTCAAAGTCTTCAAATTATATTTTTGGGGAATAAAATTCGCATCAAGTCTTTGCTGAATCCCCAACCAATGAATATTCCAGTCATCTTCTACCTCTTTAGAAACTGCTAAAGCCGGAAAAATATGGCCTCCTGTTCCACTAGCTGCAACTAATAAATTATTTTTTTTAGACATAAAAACTTAAATTAGTAGAATGAAATTAATAAATGATAAATATGTCGAATTTAAGCTTATTCAGAAATATAGGATTTCTTCTCTACTTATTTGTTTATCTTATTATTCCTCATTCAGCAATAACGCAAACTTTAAAAGTTGATTTTATAAGGAATCTAGAAAACTCCTTAAATGCTAGAGATTTAGATTTCATTAAAAAAAATTTTAGAAATGAAGAAAGCCAAAATATACCAAAACAATTTTCAAAGATTATTAATGATTTTCCTAACAGCAAATGGAAGATCAAAAGATTAAAATCTCATATTCCAAGTGAAGATATTTTGCGAATAAAAGTAACTGGTGAAAAAATAGTTAATGGAGAAATATATATACTCGAATCCAAATTTGATTATTTATTTTCAATCATAAATGGGAAAATAGATGAAGGGATTATCAAAAATTTATTCACAACTATAAGAAATGATAAAAAAAAGATAGATATTAGTTTTAAAATTCCTGATAAAGTTCTTACTGGTTCAAAATATGATATCGATATAATTCTGAATAAGCCTCTTGAGGAAGTGATAATTGCTGGAGCTATAAAACTACATCAAGTTAATACACTTTTTGAACAGGAAATATTATTGGAGCCATTGGCTTCTGGAGGGATTTTTAAAATAACAAGAGCCCCATCAAAACCAGGGATACAAATTTGGTCAGGATTTATAGCTCACCCCGAGGGAATGATTACTTTCACAAAGAGTATTGATATTGTTGACAAGATATAGCCTAAGCGTCGTTTAAAGCAGCTACACCAGGTAAAGTTTTACCCTCTAAAAGTTCCAAACTTGCGCCACCTCCAGTAGATATATGAGACATTTTCTCTGCTAATCCTGCTTTTTCAACTGCTGCAACTGAATCTCCACCACCAATTATTGTACAAACTTCAGAAAAAGCACTTAAGTCAGCAAGAGTCGTAGCTATTGCATTTGTACCGTCTGCAAATTTATCAAATTCAAAAACTCCCATAGGACCATTCCAAATAATTGTCTTACATTCTGCAAGAGCATTCTGAAAAACTTTAATGGAATCTGGACCAATATCTAGACCCATCCAATTGCCACTAATTGAATCAATTTGAGATATTTTACTATTGGCGTCAGGAGAAAATTCATCAGCCAAAACAACATCAGTAGGTAATAATAATTCTACTCCTTTTGCTTTTGCTTTTGCTTCTAAATCTTTAGCAAGCTCAAGTTTATCTTCTTCTACAAGGCTCTTTCCAACATCTAAACCTCTAGCTTTATAAAAAGTGAAAATCATACCTCCACCAATCATGATTTTGTCACACTTATCTAGTAAAGAATCAAGTACTCCAATTTTGCTACTAACCTTTGATCCTCCAACTATTGCTGCCAATGGACGATTTGGGGAATCTACAGCTCCTTGTAGGTATTTCAATTCTTTTTCTAAAAGGAATCCAGCTACTGAGGGACTTAAATAATTTGTAACACCCTGAGTTGAAGCATGCGCTCTATGAGCAGCACCGAAAGCATCATTTACATACATATCAGCATGTGATGCTAACTTTTTAGCAAACTCAAGGTCGTTCTTTTCCTCTTCACCAAAAAAACGAACATTTTCAAGTAAAAGAACATCTCCATTAGATAAGTTATTTGATTGTGCAACTGCTTCATCACCAATGCAACTGTTAGTAAGAGCAACATTTTGCCCCAACAATTCATTTAATCTTGCTGCTACTGGAGTTAATCTCATTTTTTCATTTACCTGACCCTTTGGTCTACCAAAATGAGCAGCTAAAATAACTTTTGCAGAATGATTTATGAGATATTCAATAGTTGGGATCGCTGCACGAATACGCGTATCGTCGGTTATTTGACCATCTTCATTTAATGGAACATTAAAATCTACTCTGACAAGAACTTTTTTGCCTTCTAAATGTGTCTTGTCAAGACTGGAAAGAGATAATTTTGACATTAAACAAGCTATATTTATAATCTCAAGACCCTAACGTTAATTTGGGCTTATTGGGTTAAAAAGTAGTTACTGTTACCTATGCCTTAATAAATTTTAAGAATTAACGACTATAAAAATTATTTAGTCATTAAATTTATACTAAACTTTAGTAGTAAATACTTTTGAAACTTGTAAAAACTAAAAGGATTACAAAATTTTTTTGATTTATTGAAGTGGACATACCCAAGATACAATGGTACCCAGGCCATATCGCAAAAGCAGAAAAGAAATTATCTGAAGTTATCAATAAAGTAGATTTAGTTATAGAAGTAAGAGATGCACGAATTCCTTTGTCAACAGGACATCCACACTTAAATAAATGGATAAATAATAAAAAACATATTCTTGTTATTAACAGATCAGACATGATCTCCCCTAATACAATCAATAGTTGGAATAAATGGTTTCATGCTAAAGATCAATATCCTCTTTGGTGTGACGCCAAAAGAGGAATAGGGATTAAAGAAATTTGTAAGTCAGCCAAAGATTCTAGGTCGTCAATTGACGATAGAAGACTCTCTAGAGGAATGCGAATTAGGCCAATTAGAGCACTTACACTTGGTTTCCCAAACGTAGGAAAGTCAGCATTAATTAATAGAATTGCAAAAAAAAGAGTTGTAGATAGCGCTAGGAAAGCTGGAGTGACTCGTAATTTAAGATGGATAAAATTAGAAAGTGGTATAGATCTACTAGATGCTCCTGGTGTTATACCTCCAAATTTAGAAGATCAAAAATCAGCACTTAATCTTGCACTGTGTGACGATATTGGTGAAGCTGCTTATGAAATTGAGAGTGTTGCAATTGGATTTATCAAAATTATATCCACTCTCAAAAAAGATAAGAATGCGAATATCTCAGTTAAACAAATATCTAATAGATATGGAGTCGATATTACCAAAGGCTTTAAGAGTCCTTCTGCTTGGATCGACGAAGCAGCTTCAAAGCATACCTCAGGCGATAAAAGGAGAATGTCTTATAAGTTATTGGAAGATTATAGAAATCAAATGCTGGGTAAAATTGCTTTAGAAGTCCCAATATGGAATTAAATAATCAAAATTCTTTCGGCATTGGAGAAGGTGAGCTTATAGAAATTATTTATGAGCTACCTCTCCCTATGAGGCTAGACAGATGGTTAGTAAGTAAAAGGCCAGAACAAAGTAGAGCAAGGATTCAACATTTTATAAATTCAGGTTTAGTACTTGTAAACTATAAGACCGCTAAAGCAAAGACCCCATTAAAAAATGGCGACAATATTCAAATATGGATGCCTCCTCCAGAACCTCTTATTTATTTGAAACCTGAAAAAATGGATTTAAATATCCTTTTTGAAGACGAGCACATCATAGTAATTAATAAACAATCAGGACTAATTGTTCATCCAGCCCCTGGACACAAATCTGGAACTTTAGTGAATGGATTACTTTTTCACTGTAAAGATCTACCTGGAATTAATGGAAAACTAAGGCCTGGGATTGTTCACAGATTAGATAAAGATACCTCCGGATGTATGGTGGTTGCAAAAAGCCAAGAGGCATTAGTAAATCTCCAGAAACAAATTAAAGAAAAAATAGCATCACGCGAATATATTGCAGTAATTCATGGAGCACCTAATTCTGAAGAAGGCCAAATAGTGGGAAACATTGGCAGAGATAAATTAAATAGATTGAAATATAAAGTAGTTGAAGAAACTTCAGGAAGGTATGCTTGTACTTATTGGAAATTAGAAGAAAGATTTGGCAATTACTCATTAATGAGTTTCAAACTAGATACGGGGCGAACGCATCAAATAAGAGTACATTGCGCTCACATTAATCATCCAATTGTGGGGGATCCGTTATATGGAAGATGTAAAAAACTACCATGTAAATTAGATGGCCAAGCTTTACATGCCATTAAGCTTGGACTTATACATCCAATAAATGGTAAAGAAATGATATTTGAATCAGAATTACCATTAGATTTTCAAAAATTACTAAGTGTTCTTAAGGTTAAATAAGATTTAAAGAAGAATTTAGAAGCGATTTTGTATACGTGTTTTGAGTTTTAGTGAATATTGTAGAACTTTCTCCTTCATCAACTATCTTTCCGTGATTCATGACTAACAACCTATCACAAAATCTTTTAGCGATGCCTAAATCATGAGTAATAAAGATAATTGTTAAATTCATTTTTTCTTGCAAGACTCTAAGTAATTCAAGAATCTCTATTTTTACTGAAGCATCCAACATATTAACACTTTCATCACAAATCAAAATTTTTGGTTTCAACAATAGCGCTCTGGCTAATGAAATTCTTTGCAATTGACCACCAGATAATTGTCTAGGATAAGAATTAAAAAAATCATTATTTAAGGGAAGATTTAAATTTCTTAACATTAATTTTATTTCTTTTTCGATTATTCTTTTTTCTGAAATTTTTTGAATAAAAAATATATCTTCCAAAATATTTTTAATTGTCATTTTCGGATTCAAACTTGAAAAAGGATCTTGAAAAATTATTTGCACATTATTTTTCTTTTTTAAAGATTTATTTTTTTTCGATGCATGATTATTATCATAAATTTTTATTTCACCACCTCTTACTTTGATGAGTCCAATTAAAGCCCTACATAATGTACTTTTACCGCTCCCTGAAGAACCAACAATTCCAAGAGTCTCATTCTCATATAACTTGAAACTAACTTCATTTAAAGCCTTATTCCATTTATTAATGAAAATTGAAGAATTTAATTTATACCAATGTCTTAGGTTATTTACCTCTAGAACGATCTGATCTCGAGCATTATTTTTAGTATTTGGTTCTAATACTATTTTTGAAGAATTTACTAATTTTTTCCCGATATCTGAATTTGGTGATTGAAAAATATCTAATATATTCCCTTTTTCAACAATCGACCCCTTTTCAATTATTGCAACTTTTTTACACCACTTTGCTGCAAGATTAATATCATGACTAATTAAAATTAAAGTAGTATCAAATACATTACAAAGATGCATGATTTCTTCCATAATTTCAAAACTTGTTTTGGTATCTAAGCTTGTTGTAGGTTCATCAGCTATTAATAATTTAGGTTTCAAAGCAAGTGCCATTGCTATAGAAACTCTCTGTCTCATGCCACCGCTAAATTGATGTGGGAAAGAATCAAGTCTACTTTCTTCAATTCCTACTTTTTGAAAAACTTCTCTCACTAATTTTTTAATAGCTATAGATGATTTAGTTTGATCATGTGTTTTGAATAATTCATATAAATGATCCCCAACTCTCATTAGCGGATTAAGTTTTTTTATAGAGTCTTGATAAATAAATCCAAAATTCTTTCTTCTAAATAATTGTGCATCTTCGTTTTTTATTTTCCTAGGATCTACACTAGAAATCGATAAATACCCTTTAGAAGTAGCCTTTTCTGGCAATATATTTACTAATGTTTTTGCAAAAGTGGTCTTTCCACATCCAGAAGGTCCTATTATGGCCAAATGATCTCCACTATCTATTTCCAAATTAAAATTTTTGATAATAGGCTGCTGTTTTAGACCATATTTAACAGTAAGATTTTTAACTACAATAATTTTTTCTTTATTTTTTTCCATGATTTATAGCAAATTTTTCTAGACCTAAATAAAATACATCTAAAGCAATACAAAATGTCAGAGGCAGCTGCAAATTCAAAAGAAAAAAACGAAATTGAAGTTTCCAAAACTATTTTGCCTGAAAATAAAAAATATGAAAGTGAATCTTTGAATTATCAAATAAAAATTCCCGATTGGCTTCTTGAAGATATTCATAATTTTGAAAAATCAAATAAATATAATGATGAAAATCAAAACCTTATTGTAAAGGCTTTTAAACTTGCTTATAAAGCTCATGATGGACAATTCCGAGCGAGCGGCGAGCCATACATTATCCACCCAGTTGCTGTTGCAAATCTCCTCAAAGAAATAGGTGCAAGTTCATCTGTTATTGCTGCAGGCCTTTTACATGATGTTGTTGAAGATACTGGCATTGATTTATCCGAAATAGAAACAAATTTTGGATTAGAAGTAAAAATACTCGTAGAGGGTGTAACAAAATTAGGCGGCATTCACTTTAATAACCGGACTGAAGCACAAGCTGAAAATCTTAGGAAAATGTTTTTAGCTATGGCCAGCGATATAAGAGTTGTTTTAGTAAAACTTGCAGATCGACTTCATAACATGAGAACAATTGAATGGCTAAATGATGAGAAAAAGCTAAGAATAGCGAGAGAAACAAGAGAGATTTATGCACCATTAGCTAATCGACTAGGAATAAACAGATTTAAGTGGGAATTAGAAGATTTAGCTTTTAAATTCCTAGAGCCTAATGAATATCTAGATCTTAAAGATCAAATCGCTGTTAAAAGAAGTGATAGAGAAAAAAGATTAAAAGTAACTTTGAATCTTATGAAGGAAAACTTGGTTTCAGCAGGTTTGAAAAATTTTGAAATAACAGGAAGGCCAAAACATCTTTATGGCATCTGGAGCAAAATGGAAAGACAACAAAAGCATTTTCACGAAATTTATGATGTTGCTGCCCTAAGAATTATCGTGGATAATTCAGATAGTTGTTATAGAGCTTTAGCAGTTGTTCATGATACTTTCAAACCAATTCCAGGTAGATTTAAAGACTATATAGGATTACCAAAACCCAATGGATACCAGTCCTTACACACTTCTGTTATTGGAAGACATCGACCTATTGAAGTTCAAATTAGAACTACTTCGATGCATCAAATTGCTGAGTATGGTATTGCTGCTCATTGGCAATACAAAGAGGGTGGTTCTCCTGCTAAAAGTAATGCCGAGAGATTTAATTGGCTAAGACAATTAGTAGAATGGCAACAAGAAGGTAATGAAAGGGATCATAATGATTATTTAGCTTCAATTAAAGAAGATTTATTTGATGAAGAAGTATTTGTAATCACTCCAAAAGGAGATGTTGTTGGTTTAAGGAAAGGATCTACCGCGATAGATTTCGCCTACAGAATTCATTCTGAAGTTGGAAATCACTGTAATGGAATAAGAATTAATGAAAAGCTTTCTCCATTATCTACAGCACTTCAAAATGGTGACTTCATAGAAATTTTGACGAGTAATAATGCTACTCCAAGCTTGGATTGGCTGAACTTTGTAGTTACGCCAACTGCTAAAAATAGAATCCGCCAATGGTATAAGAAAAGCCATCGCGATGAAACGATTAAAAGAGGTAGAGATTTACTTGAAAAAGAAGTAGGTCGAAACGGTTTTGAAGCATTACTTTCTAGTGAATCCATGAAAAAAGTTGCAAATCGATGCAATTTAAAAACTACTGAAGACCTTCTTGCATCTCTTGGTTTTGGTGGTTTAACTTTGCATCAAGTATTAAACAGACTAAGAGAAGAAATAAAATTACAAACAGAAGATGTAAAAAATGTTTCTGACTCTGAAATAGCAAAATCTCTTAAAAGTAACAGTAATTTATCCACTAATCAATCTAATACAGCAGCAAAATCACCAATTTCCGGGATAGAAGGTCTTGATTACAGAATAGGTAAATGCTGTTCCCCACTCCCAGGCGAGGATATTATCGGAACTGTATCGCTCGGCAACCATGGGATAACTATACATAGGGAAGATTGTGAAAATGTAATACCAATTCCAATAGAGAGAAGATTACCTGTCGGTTGGAATCAAGATAATAAAACTGGCGATAACAAGTTTCCAATTCAGCTACGAATAGAAGTAATTGATCGAGTTGGAGTTCTTAAAGATATTCTTATGCGGTTATCTGATAAAGGTATAAACGTTAGTGATGCCAATGTTAAAACTGCTTATGGTAAACCTGCTATTATAAATCTTTGTGTAGGTCTTGAAAGTTATAATCAACTTCACAAAACAATTGAACAAATTAAATCAATGGCAGATGTTTTAGATATTGCCAGAGTTGGGCAAAGTTAATTTTAAAATCAGATCAATCTATCTTTTACTTTTTATCTTGTAGATAAAGAAAACAATACTGCCGCAAATCAAAGCTAATAAAATACCTACACAAAATGAACCTAAAAGTAATTTTAGGGAAATAATTCTACCTTGTTTCCATAAGTCATCAATAACTAAACTTTTTTCAAGAATTTTATTATAAGGATTATTTAAAAAAATCGAACCTACTTTATAGTTAAAATAATAAAGTGGAATATAAGTAAAAGGGTTGCTGATCCAGGTACCAATTGCAGCTAGAACAATATTTCCCTTAGCTATTTTCGCAAAAAATACTCCCATTAAAGTCTGAAAACCAAAAAAAGGAAAGCAACCACTAAATACTCCTATAGCTAAACCTTTAGCATTAAAGAAAGGACTTCCATTCTGAATCCTAAATAATGATAGAATTTTCTTATAGGTAATATCTCTTTTAAATCTCATTCAGAAAGAAAATTTCAAAATTAAATTCTTGATAATCTTACTTAATTATCCATAACAAAGCGAGAGATGGATTCGATAGTTACTACAGAAGATACGATAGCCGCAATTGCTTCAGCTATAAGTATTGGGCAGGGAGGAGTTGCGATAATAAGAGTATCAGGGAAAGACGCAATAAATTCTTGCAAAAAGATTGTTCAAACTAAATCTAAATATGCATGGGAATCACATAGAGTTTTTCGTGGTTTTATTCAGGAAAATAAAAAAAATAAATTTATAGATGAGGTTTTAATTTTAGTGATGAAATCCCCAAATAGCTTCACAGGAGAGGATGTAGTTGAACTTCATTGCCATGGCGGAATTATCATAGTAAATAAAGTTTTAAAGATATTATTATCTAGTAATTCTAGAGTTAGACTTGCAAACCCAGGAGAATTTAGTCAAAGAGCTTTTCTTAATGGAAAAATAGACCTTACTCAAGCCGAGTCGATTAATCAATTAATTAATGCAAGCAATACCAGATCAGCAGAATTAGCCTTTAGCGGAGTTCAAGGAGAAATAAAGAAAAAAATTGATGATATTAAAAATGACCTTATAAATCAACTTTGCGAAATAGAAGCGAGAGTTGATTTTGAAGAAGACTTCACAGATTTTGATTACACCAAATATCTAGAAAACATTAAAAAAGTCAAAGAAAAAATAGAATTACTCATAGAAAATGCAAAAAGAAATTCATATATTCACAATGGAATATCCATTGCGCTTATAGGTAAAACAAATGTTGGTAAAAGTTCTTTATTAAATTTGCTTGCAAAAAAAGAGAAAGCAATCGTAACTAATATTCCTGGAACAACTAGAGATGTTATTGAAGTTAATTTAACTATTAATGATATTCCAATGAAAATAATTGATACTGCTGGCATAAGAGAAACTCATGAACAAATTGAAAGTATTGGAATTAAAAAAAGTTTTGGGAAAATAAAAGAGTCAGATTTTATAATTTATATTTATAGTCTTGAAGAAGGATTTAATGAAGAAGACAAAAAAATAATACAAGAAATTCCCAAAGAAAAATTAATTACTATTTTGGGTAATAAAAAAGATTTAATTGATTGCAAAAATATTAATTCAAATGTGTTAAAGAACACAATTCTTATGAGTATTAAGAATAATGATGGTGAAAGATTATTAATAGATACAATTATAAAAAAATGCGGATTAAAACAAGTAGAAAATATCAATATATTTTTAAACGAAAGACATCTAACAAATTTGTCTGCTTGCTTATCTAATTTAAATGATACTGATGAAATAATTGAAAATAAATTGCCATTTGATTTATTATCAATTGAACTGAGAGATGGAATTCAAAACTTATCTAAAATAACTGGTCAAGAATTAACAGAGGAACTTCTAGATAATATTTTTTCTAAGTTTTGTATTGGTAAATAAATTTGAGTTAAATTACATAGTGATATATAGTTGATTCTCTAACTTCAGTTTAATTTTTATTAATTAATTATTTCTTAGTTTAGTGGATTTAAATACTCCAATAATAAGTAAAATCATTGATAATTGGATCGATGAAGATATAGGTAGGGGAGATCTTACAAGTTCCTCTATTACAGAAGAGAATGGTAATGCATATTGGATTGCAAAAGAAGAGGGTATATTCTGCGGGGTTGAAATTATAAAAGAAATTTTTAGAAAAATTGATTTAAAAATTAGTCCAAAATTTAATATCTCTGATGGAGATAAATTTTTTAAAGATCAAAAACTCTTAGAAATATATGGACCTACCAAAAGTTTACTCGCTAGTGAAAGGATCAGCTTAAATATAGCAATGCATTTATCTGGAATATCAACATATGCAAAGAATCTTACAGATAAATTAAAAGGCACAAATATAAAATTAGCAGATACTAGGAAAACGACTCCTGGCTTAAGAATATTTGAAAAATATGCATTCAAATGCGGAGGTGGAGTGAATCATAGAATGGGATTATACGATGCTGCTATGATCAAAGAAAATCATATTGCATGGACAGATAATCTTAAGAATGCAGTACAAAATATTCGCCTAAATTCGCCTTTTACAACTCATATCATAATTGAAGCTGAGAATATCGACCAGGCAAAAGAAGCAGTATTAGCAGGAGCAGATAGTGTCTTATTAGATGAACTTAGTCCTGAAATAATCAAAAAAAACGTTCAAGAATTAAGAGAGTTATCAATTAATAGTCTACAAAAAGAAGTCAATAAAAATTTGATAATAGAAGTTTCTGGAATAAACCCTCAAGAAATTAGTAAATATCTAATAAAAGGTATTGATTTGATTTCAACAAGTTCTTCAATTACGAAAAGTAATTGGATTGATTTGAGTATGCGTTATATTAATTAATCATATAGATAAATAATTGAATAATTAATGCTAATCATTTTTAAAGAATTAACAAAACAATTTGAACAATCTCTTTTAGAAAGTCTTGAAAAAAATGATAAAAAAGGAGAATTCGCAATTCTTAGCAAGAATTTAATTACACAATCATCAAAAGAGGAATTTGGTGATTATCAATGTAATGTTTGTTTAAGTTTATCTAAAATATATAAAAAGAACCCAAGAGATATTTCTAATGATTTTATTAACCTTTTAAATAAAGATAAAAGCATAGCAAAATTATGTAAGAGTCTAGAAATAGCTGGACCTGGATTTATAAATATAAAATTAAAAGATGAGGTTCTAATAAATGAAATTAAGTCAAATATTCAATGCAATAGGGCTGGCATACCTCTAATTAGAAAAGATTTAGATAGTGGTTTGTCCAATAAAGTTATTGTAGATTTTTCTAGCCCTAATATTGCTAAAGAAATGCATGTAGGGCATTTAAGATCAACAATAATAGGTGACTCAATATCTAGAATTTTCGAGTTAAGAGGTTATGAAGTATTAAGACTCAATCATGTTGGTGATTGGGGAACACAATTTGGCATGCTTATTACTCAGCTCAAAGATTTATATTCAAATGATCTAGAAGAAATAGGAAAGATCAAGATAAGTGATTTAGTTGAATTTTATAAAGAATCAAAAAAAAGATTTGATAACGAATCTGAATTCCAAAAAAGATCTAGAGAGGAAGTAGTTAAGTTACAAAGTGGAGATATTAAATCGATTAAAGCTTGGAAATTATTATGTGATCAATCAAGGAAAGAATTTGATGAAATCTATAAAAATTTAAAAATAAAAATAGAAGAAAGAGGTGAATCTTTTTATAATCCCTTCTTAAAATCAGTTATTGATGATTTGAATTTAGAAAAAATATTAGTAGAAGATCAAGGAGCAAAATGTGTATTTTTAGATGGGATGACTAATAAAGAAGGCAAACCTTTACCGCTAATTATTCAAAAAAAAGATGGAGGTTTTAATTATGCCACCACAGATCTTGCTGCTATAAGATACAGATTCAATAAACCTCCTAATGGCGATGATGCTTCAAGAATTATATATGTAACTGATCATGGGCAAGCAAATCATTTTGCTGGAGTTTTTCAAGTTGCAAAAAAAGCAAAATGGATTCCAGAAAATTGTCAAGTAGACCATGTCCCTTTTGGGTTAGTTCAAGGAATTGATGGCAAAAAACTAAAGACAAGAGAAGGTGAAACAATACGCCTAAAAGATTTATTAAATGAAGCAGTTAGAAGAGCAAAAGAAGATTTATTAAAAAGATTAGAAGATGAAGATCGTTATGAGACCGAAGAGTTCATAGCAAATACTTCAAGAATTATTGGATTAGGAGCTGTTAAGTATGCAGATTTAAGTCAAAATAGGATTACTAATTATCAATTTAGTTTTGATAAAATGCTTTCCCTTAATGGTAATACTGCTCCTTATTTGTTATATACACTTGTAAGAATTTTAGGAATTAAAAGAAAAAATGATTTTGTTTATGAATCTAAAGATTTTCAATACGTAAATTATACACATAAATCTGAGTGGAAACTTATCAGAAAATTACTTAGGTTCGATGAAGTCATAATTTCTATTGAAAAAGACTTAATGCCAAATAGATTATGCAATTATCTTTTCGAGCTATGTCAGACTTTTAATAGATTCTATGATCAAGTTCCAATCCTCAAAGAAGAAAAAAATATAAAAATCTCTAGGCTTAATTTATGTGACCTAACTGCAAAAACACTAAAATTAAGCTTAGAGCTTTTAGGAATTGAAACTTTAGAAAGAATGTAATGAATGATTTTGATCCATTAAATAATCTTTTCCCAAAACCAAGAGAAGAAATAATCAATATGCAGTCTTACTCTGCACCTTTAGAAAATAGAAGACATTTACTCCGCTTAGACTTTAATGAAAATACTTTAGGTCCAAGTCCTAAGGTTTTAGAGGCATTACAAGCGATAAAATTAGATGAGATTTCAATTTATCCAGAATATAATTTTTTAAAAAAATTTTTATGTGATAAATATCTTGATTCAAGAAAATTTGGTAATGATGAAATCGGAATTTTCAATGGAGCAGATGCAGCAATAAATGCAATTTTCAATTGCTTTGGAGAAAAAGATCAGATATTTCTAACCACAAATCCAACTTTTGGTTACTATTCTCCTTGTGCAGAAATCCGAGGAATGAAAAAAATAAGTTGTTCTTACATTGGAGAAAATTTTCTATTTCCCATCGAAGAATTTAGGGAAAAAATAATAAAGCATAATCCAAAGTTAATATTTATTTGCAATCCAAATAATCCAACAGGAACTGTTCTTAGCTCTCATGAAATAATTAATTTAGCCAATATCAATAACGATTCATTAATAGTTGTTGATGAACTATATGAAAAATTTAATGGAGATAGTCTTCTTGAATCGATAGATTTTGAAAAGAATAAAAATATACTAATAATCCAATCTCTTTCAAAAACTGCAGGTCTAGCTGGTTTAAGAATAGGTTTTACTTTTGGCAATAAAAGTTTAATTCAGTTCATTAATAAAGTTACAGGACCATATGATGTAAACAGCTTTGCTATAACAGCTGCATTAGCAGCACTTAAAGACAAATCATATATTGATAATTATGTTTTAGAAGTAAAAAAGGCGAGGGAATGGATTTTAAATAAATTTAAATCAACAAAAATCAGAACTCACTTTAGTGGAGGTAATTATTTCTTAATTTGGCCAAAAAAAGATCCTAAAATCTTAATACAACAAATGAGAGAAAAAGGTATTCTTATTAGAAGTATGGAAAACAAAAAAGATATAGGGAATTCTATAAGGGTTAGTATTGGAACTAAAGAACAAATGATTTTTTTCTGGGACAATTACAAGATATTAGATTTAAAAAATTAATTACTGAAAATATAAATTGTATTTTGATCGATTCTTTTAGGTTTTATTTGAAAATCTTTTCCAACATATTTTACTTTAAAATCTTTCATATTTTCGATAAATAAATCAGCATTTGAGAAATCACATTCTTTATTAATTTTTTTGCCGCGTTCAAAGTGAACAGGAATAACTATATTGGGTTTTAGAAGCTTAACTATTTTTGAGGCTTCTTTACCATTGTAAGATTTTATTCCTCCTCCAATTGAAATAAACAATATATCTGGACTAGACAAAATAATTTGACTGTTAATATCAATATCACCAGCAGCTCCTCCCATATGAACAATTTTAAGATCATTCTGCTCCCAACTCCAAACAGTTGCCATCCCAAATCTTCTTCCATCTACTCTGTCATGTGGTACAGAAATTCCATTTAATAAAATATCCTCAAATTGATAGATGCCTGGCTCAACGAACATTAATTGATCATTAGGGTTATATCCTTCATCTGAAAGCCTAGAACTAGCCAAAATAAAATCTACGTTGACTTCTTTAGGCTCCTTTAAATTACTTGCACAACCTATTGCTTTAAAGGGATTTATAAGAATAGATTTATCTGCACTAGTAATTAAAAAACTACTATGTCCCAAACTTTTTATTCCTAAGTTCCTTGCCAATAATGAGGTAGGTAAAAAAGAGCTAACTAATATCAAAAATAAAAAGTTTTTAATTTGAGAAATCATAATATTAATTTTTTTTTATTTTACTTTTGTTCAGCCATTTTTAGAAAATTACTAATCAATTTATGACCAAATTGCGTCAACACACTTTCAGGATGGAACTGTACTCCATGTAAATGTTTATATTCTTTATGAGAGATAGCCATAATTGTTGAGTCTTCTAAAGTCGCAGTTATGTCGAAACAAGATGGCAAAGAACTTGAATCAACTATAAGACTATGGTATCTAGTAGCCACAAATGGAGTCTCGATATCTTTAAACAATCCTTTTTGATTATGAAATATTTTGGATGTCTTACCATGCATAAGTTCTTTCCCAACTATAACCTTACCCCCAAAAGCTTGGGCCAAAGCTTGATGACCTAAACAAACTCCCAAGGTCGGAATATTTTTAGATAATTTTTTTAGAATTGGCAGACAAATTCCAGATTGATCTGGATTACCTGGACCTGGAGATAAGAGAATTCCACCAGGATTTAGTTCGATAATTTCTTCTAGAGTAATTTCATCATTTCTTTTAACTATTAATTCTTTAGTTATTTCATGCTCAACTGAAAGTTCTCCTAAATATTGAACAAGGTTATAAGTGAAACTATCGTAATTATCAATAACAAGAAACATATTTATATGGATTTAAAATAACAACTTTATTTTAGGAACAAAGATATATACAGCAATAATAACAGAATTAATGGAAGCTAATAATACTGCTGCTGCAGAAGTATCTTTTGAAATTTTAGCCAAAATACTAAATTCTTTTTTCACTACTAAATCAACGATTGATTCAATAGATGTGTTCAATATTTCTAATATTAAAACAGACATTATTGTTGCAATCAAAATAACATAATTACTTAGACTAATTTTGAGTAAAAAACCAATTATTAAACTTGTAACTGCAAAAATTAATTGAATTTTAAAATTTCTTGAAGTTTTTAATACATAACTAATACCACTGAAAGCATACTTAAAACTTATAAATACATTACTAGAAGTTTTGTATGATTCTTTTCTATTTTCTAAATAGTTTATTTTTTTTTCCATTGATTTTTAATCTAATCGAGTAATTAAATATTCTTGGAAATTTAACATATTTTCTAAATCATGCTCATTATTATGTTCCCATCCCAAAAGATGTAAAAATCCATGACTAGCCAACCAGATCACCTCTCTATAGATTGAATGTTTATATTCATAAGATTGCTCAAGTGCCATCTCTAATGATATAAAAATATCTCCCAACTCTATGTGATCTAAATTATTTAGAGATTCATCAGAAATAATTGGAAAAGATAGAACATCAGTTGGACCATTTTTTTGCATCCACTTCTTATTCAAAGAAGCAATTTCTTGATTAGATATTATCTGTAAGCCTAATGAAAAAGATTTTTTTTCAAAAATATAATTTGGTAATTCATAATCCTCTTTTTTTAATATTGTATTTATCCAAGATAAAAAAACTTTCTCCCAAAAAATAGATTCAAAAATAAGATAAGTTTTAGTATCTTTTAACTTATTTGAAAATTGAGAGAAATCATTACATTGAAAAACCAAATCTAAATTTATTTCAGAAATAATTTTTTCTTTCATACATTCTTAAACTGGAATATTGGGCTTACCTATTGTGGCCACAAGTATTAATATCCCAATTAAAACTAGAAAGGTTATTGAAAAATGAGAAATACTTTTTGAGCCTTTCCTTACCATATTTCTCATAGCAAGCTTTATAAAACTTGGAGGAGAAACTTTTTTTGCTAAAATTTCGTTATTATTTTCCATTAGTTATTCAATAGATTCATTAGAAGAAATATTCATACGTAATAATTCATGAATAAATGGTTCAAGTCCACCATCTAAAACACTATCTAACTCGTTAGTCTCCTGCATAGTCCTAAGATCTTTTACCATTTGATAGGGATGGAAAACATAATTTCTTATTTGATTGCCCCATGCAGCTTCCACAATATCACCTTTAATATCAGCGACTTCAGCAGCTCGTTGTTCTTTAGCAATCACTAATAGTTTAGACTTTAAAAGTAACATAGCTTTTTCTTTATTTTGTAATTGAGATCTTTCTTGAGTACATCTTACTGAAATCCCTGAAGGCAAATGAACAATTCTCACTGCTGTTTCTACTTTATTAACATTTTGTCCTCCAGCTCCACCGGATCTACTCGTTGTAATTTCTAAATCTTTTTCAGGTATATCAAGTGAAATATTATCATCTAATTTTGGCATAACCTCTACCCCAGCAAAGCTGGTTTGTCTTTTGCCATTGGCATTAAAAGGAGAAATTCTTACTAATCTATGAGTTCCTTTTTCATGTTGCAGATAGCCATATGCATATTTTCCATCAATTTCGAACGTTACACTTTTAATACCTGCTTCTTCTCCTTGTGATAATTCATTAATGACAAGGCTCATTTGATTATTATCGGCCCATCTTGAATACATTCTCAATAAGATCTCTACCCAATCCTGAGCATCTGTTCCACCAGCACCTGCGTTAATAGAAACTACTGCTCCTTCCTTATCGTATTCACCACATAATAATCTTTCAAATTCCCATTTATCCAAATTCTCTCTTAATTTCTTTAAGCCCTGCTTGGATTCCAAAATCATTTCCTCTTCTGGTTCTAAAGAGTAAAGCTCAAGAGAGGCATTAGCATCAGAAATAAAAGTTTTCCATTTATCCAACAATTCAAGTTGAGCCTTTACATCATCAAGGATTAACATTTGTTTTTTCGCTTCTTCTTGATTCTCCCAAAATTCAGGCTGAGCAGAAATTTGCTCTAACTCTCTCCTTTTCGCTTTTAATCTTGGAACGTCAAAGACAATCCTGAGCATTACCCAGGCGCTCTGTTAGTTCCGAAAGATCTTTTTTGAAATCTGTAATATCTATCAAAATAGAATTTAATCGTTATTTATAATCTAACAGGCACTTTTGTTTAATAGTATAAACTAAGTATTATTTTAAAAAAATGTCCAAAGTTGAAATTTATACTTGGCAATATTGCCCATTCTGTATTCGAGCAAAATCACTACTTAAGAAAAAAAATATAAATTTTACAGAATATAAAATAGATGGCGACGAAGATGCCAGAGCTTTGATGATTGAAAGAGCTGATGGTAGAAGAACATTACCACAAATATTTATAGATAATGAGGGTATCGGAGGCTGCGATGATCTCTTCACATTAGAAAATGAAAATAAATTAGACGCATTAATAAACTAGATCTTATGAAATTTCTATTCGTGATAGATCCAATAAAAAATATAAATCCCTTAAAAGATTCAACTGCTGCTTTAATGCAAGCATCATCAAAAAAAAATATTGAAATCTGGAGTTGTACTCCTCAGGACCTTGAAGCTAGAGGTGATGAAGTATGGGCATCTTCCGTAAAAGTTAAAGTAAATCCGTGGATTTCTTTCAAAGATAATGATTGCATACCTCTCGCCGAATTTAATTGCATTTGGATGAGAAAAGATCCTCCTGTAAATGAGGCTTATTTATATGCCACCCATCTTTTAGAAGTGGCCGAAAGAAAAGGAGTAAAAGTAATCAACAAACCCTCATCGTTAAGAGCATGGAATGAAAAGCTAGGTGCTTTGAGATACAGCCACTTAATGGCACCTACAATAGTTGCAAGTAAGGTAAAAGATCTTATTAATTTTGCAAATATAAATAATGAAGTAGTCATAAAACCTCTTGGAGGAAAAGGTGGTCAAGGTGTTATAAGGATAAATAAAAATTCTCCAGGTATTAAATCAATAATTGAATTAATCACTTCTCAAGAAGAATTACCCGTTATGATGCAAAAATTTATTCCTGAAGTCATAGAGGGTGATAAAAGAATAATTATCGTAAACGGTGAAGCAATTGGATCAATAAATAGGATTCCTCAAGGAGACGATTTTAGGAGTAATTTAGCGATGGGAGGAAAGGCTGAACCAACATTATTAACAGAAAAAGAAAAAAGTATTTGCTCAGAATTATCTCAACACTTCAAAGATGAGGGTTTATTTTTTGTAGGTATTGATGTAATAAATGGAATGCTTAGCGAGATTAATGTAACCAGTCCAACAGGTTTAAGAGAAATAGAAAATTTATCCAATAAGAATGTTTCAGAGGAAGTTATTGAAAAATTATTAGAAATTATCTAGGATTTTTAGCGAAAAATATTTGTTTTACTATAGATTCAAATTTTAATTTAATCTCATCTATTTCTTTCTCTAAAACGGAGCCTGAAACTATACCTGAACCGGCAGTAAATTCAATATTTTCTTCAACATACCTAGCTCCTCTTATTGCTAAAAGAAATGAAGCATTTCCTGATGAATCAACCCAACCCATTGGAGAAGCATAATTTCCTCTAGGAAAAGACTCAAGAGTGCTTATCCAATCCAATGCTGCATTTTTTGGGTAACCACAAACAGCCGGAGATGGATGTAAGTTTTTAAGCAATTCAAAAGGGCATATATTTTCAACTTTAGAGAAAATAAGTGTTTGCAAATGAGAAATATCTCCAAATGAATTTACCTTAATATCACTTTTTTTAAAGTTTTTTATTTTTGAAATTTCTAAACATTTAATCAAATACTGTGTTACGTAATTATGTTCCTTTAAGTCTTTAGTACTTTTTAGGAGTTTCTTAAAATTTGAATTGGTAGAGATAGTTCCAGCAAGAGCCTCCAAAGTTAAATTAGGTTTAGTAAAAGAAAATAATTTTTCTGGAGATGCTCCAAACAAAATATCCTTACTATTTCTTTTCCAAACGTATCTGCATGTATTTGGATGATTCTTTGTTAATCTTTTTAAAATTTCAATTAAATCTAATTTATTTTTAAATTTTATTTTAATCCTATTCGCTAAAACTATCTTTTCGAGAATACCTTTTTCTACTAATTGAATTCCTCTATTTACTACTTTTTTCAAACTTGTATTAGAAGTTACTAAGGAGTGCAAGAAATCATCAATAATAGGTAAATCAAAACTAGTATCTAAACCAGATGATTTTATTAATTCTGAGTCAGAATTAATAACTTGATTTCTAATTGTCCATATTTCTTCAATTAATGTTCTTAATGATGATTTACCCTCAACATGACCATTGATTCTTAACCAGCAATTCTTATTACTTTTAATAATTAATATTTTTGGTAAGACAGCTTCCAAACTAGGGACATCAGAAGATAAATTCTTATTATTCAAGTTTTCAGAAAAAGAAAATAAATAAATTATTTTTGCAAGTGCAGAATTATTTGATGCATTAGTTAAGTTAATTAAATTTTTAAAATTCTCAGAATTAAACTCTTTTGCCAACTCAAATCTTTTTGGACCATCCAAAGTGACATATTTACATTTCTCAAAAGCAATATATGAAATACCATTAGATTCCTCCCAAAATGAAGAAAACGAATATTTATTTATAAACAATTCATATACTTGTAATAAATCAATACAAGGAATCTCAAGACAAATACTTACTAATCCAGAATTCTCCACTTTCTTGTCGAAAGAAGAAAATACATCTTTTAAAAAATCTGTTAAGTTTAAATCATTTTTCATTACTTATTGAAAATAACTAAAAATCATGCAATAAAGTAAAAAATGTAACTCAATTTATAAACTACATTTAATAATGATCGAATTTTGTGAGTTAAATAAAAATGGACGAAGATAAAAAAAAATTATGGAAACAAGCAATAAAATGGCCTCTTTATTCTGTTGCCATACTTCCGGTTTTAATAACAGGGGCTTATATACTGAATGAATATGAAAAGGTAAAAATTTATAATTTAATTTCATTTAATTTAGCTGCAATTTTTATATTACTTTGGGAAAACCTAACTAATGATTTATTCGACGCAGAAACAGGAATCGATGAATTTAAATTCCATTCAATTGTAAATCTTGTAAAAAATAAAAAAATAATTTTATTTATTGCATATACATCTTTAGTTATTGGTTTATTAATAATTTCAATTATTTCAGCATCCATAAGTATAAACATTTTGATTTTGGTGGCATCTTGCTGCTTCTTAGGATATTTATATCAAGGACCGCCTTTTAGATTTGGCTATCAAGGTTTAGGAGAACCATTATGCTGGCTCGCATTTGGACCTTTTGCTTACTCTGCAGTCTTAATTGCGTTAAATCCTACTAATATTTACTTCGAAGATATTCCCTGGAAAGTTTCTTTATTACTTGGTTCAGGACCTTCATTGGCAACAACTCTTGTATTATTTTGTTCTCATTTTCATCAAATTTCTGAAGATAAAAAACATGGGAAAAATTCACCTTTAGTTCGCTTAGGGGCAAAAAAAGGTTCTCAATTTGTGCCTTGGATAATTTTTACAATATATATTTTTCAACTTTTCACTATATTTAATGGATTTATTCCAGTGTTTTGTATTCTTTATTTGATTAGTTTTCCTCAAGCAATAAGACTTATAAATTTATTAAGATCTTCATATAAAAAACCTAGTGCAATAAAAAATTGCAAATTCATAGCAATAAAATTTCAAACTCTTAATGGAGTTGGCTTAATCACAGGATTAATATTTAATTACTTGCTTAATAAATGAACTTAATATTTCAAAAAAAATCTTATAGCTTTAAGTTATCCACCAAAATAGAAAATTCTAAAACCACTTACCTTACAAAATCGGGTTGGATAATTAAGTTAACAAGTAATGATAAAAAAATTGGGTTTGGAGAAGTTTCACCAATTCATAAAGAAGACTTAAAAAAGTGTGCGAAACAACTAGATATGATCCCTAAGAATGTAGAAGTATTTAATTTATCTGAGCAAATAAATATTTTTCACCCATGCATTCAATCTGCAATAAATTCTGCATTAGCTGAAATAAATGGGAAAATAATTTTTAAAGAAAACTACTACTTTGATGAAATTGATAAAACAGCCATATTGTTAAATCATGAAAATGTAGTTTCAGATCTAAATGAAATTAAAAAAAGACAATCTAATATTGGAAAATCAGTAACCATAAAATGGAAAGTAGCATTAAAAAATAATCATGAGGAAGAAGCAATTTTAGAAGAAATTTTAAGCCAAATAGGCAGTAATATTAAGTTAAGAATAGATGCTAATGGTTCTTGGGGAAGAGAGATAGCTAATAGATGGGCTGATATTTTGAAGGATAACAAAAACATAGATTGGTTAGAACAACCTCTCTGTGTTGATGATATTGATGGACTTATAGAACTCAACAAAAAAATCCCTATAGCCTTAGACGAATCACTTTTAAAATTTCCAACTTTGATTGATGAGTGGAAAGGTTGGCAAATTAGAAGGCCTTCTCAAGAAAATAATCCAGTTAAGCTTTTAAGAGAATTAGAAAATAAAAAAGCTTTAATATCTATAAGTACCTCATTTGAAACTGGTATAGGGAAGAGATGGCTTTATCATTTATCGTCTCTACAATTACAAGGGCCAACTCCAAAAGTTCCTGGTTTAGCAATGAATAAATTCCCTAATTCGTTTCTATTTTTAAATGAAGCAAGAAAGATATGGGATCAACTATGAAAAATAAAATTCATACTATTGAAGTTGAAAATAACGAACCTCAATCTGTAGAGAAAATTATTGAAAAAATTAGAGAGAATAAAATTATTTATTTAAAAAACAAATTTTATGAAGACAAAGATGTATTAGATTCAATTACTGAAAATGGACCGGCAATTATCTTAAACAGTAGTGGGAGTTCTGGAAAACCGAGAAAATGTTTTCACCATTTAGAAAATCTTAAATTATCTGCAGCCACATCGGGTCAATGGCTAATAGAACAAGGATTTGAATTGCAAAACTGCTTAATTTTAAATACTTTACCCCTGAACCATATAAGTGGATTAATGCCAATTTTTAGAAGTCAAACTTGGGGATGTGATTGTATTAATATTTCTCCGAATTTGATAAAAAACACTCGAGAACTTTTACTTTTTACAATTAAATCTAAAAAAAACAAAAAACACTTGATTACGTCATTAGTACCTACGCAATTACAAAGACTTTTAGCTCAAAAAGATGGAATTAGTTGGCTAAAAATTTTTGATCTAATTTGGGTCGGTGGAGCTTCAATTTCAGACGAAACTGCAGAACAATGTATACAAGAAAAAATAAAATTAGCACCTTGTTATGGCTCAACTGAAACTGCAGCAATGGTTACGAGTTTAAAACCAAAAGAATTCTTAATGGGTTTTAAAAATGTTGGAGAAATACTATCTGATACAAAAATAAGAATTAACGCACAAGGATTAATCGAGATACAATCAGCCAGAATTGGAATCGAAATAGACTCTTTAAAAACTGAAAATTTCAAAAATAAAAATGGGTGGTGGCAAACTAGTGATTTAGGTGAAATTAATCAAATCAATAATTCTTTATATTTAAAATTTGTTGGAAGAAGTGATAATGCTTTTAATTCAGGAGGAGAAATCGTTTTTCCAAAAGTAATTGAATCTCGATTAAATGATTTCATTATGAAAGAAAATATCCCAATTAATAAATTCATTATTTCAAAAGTATCTAACAAATTATGGGGAAATAAAGTTGAAGTAATTGTTGAATTTAGAGAACTTACAAATAATAAAAACATTGAAATTTCTTTAAATTTATTAAAAAAATTTTCTCAAAGTTGGCCTAAACATGAAAAGCCTGAAAAGTGGATTGTTAAAAAAAATACCAGTGCAGAAAAAATAAACTATAAATTTAAAAAATAATAATTAGCATTCTTTTAAATTTGTACTTACATTTGAAGCCTCTATCCATCTTTCTAACTGATCGGGAAGTTCTATTTTATTTCTTGAATCAACATCTAAAGAACAATGTATAATTTTCCCTTCGGCTACTTTACTTCCATTTTTTATAAAAAAGCTATTTACTTGAAACAAATGAGTATTAATTTTATGAGGGGCAATTTTTACTTTTAAGAAATCTCCAATTTTTATAGGCGCAAGAAAGTTTGCTTCACAATTTACTATGGGAAAAATAATTTGACTTTTACGTGTAGAAAAATCTGGAAAAATATCTTGAGAAGGAATACCATAAATTTCAATACTTTCTTCCCAAGCTTCGTGCGACCATTTTAATAAGTTATGAAAATGAATTACACCTGCAGAATCACAATCACCAAATCTTACCTTCTTCTGCAATATTAACCAATCAGCGGGTTTCATTTAAAGAAATTATCTATCAACAGATCCCATAATGACATCTATTGAACCAAGGATTGCCATAATATCAGCAATTTTGGCACCTTTAAGAATATGTGGCAATATTTGCAGATTATTTAAATCAGCTGCTCTAATTTTGAATCTCCATGGGGTAACTTCATTATTTCCTTGAATAAATACACCTATTTCTCCTTTGCCGGACTCTAATCTTGTATATAATTCACCGTTAGGAATTTTAAAAGTTGGAGCAACCTTCTTAGCTACATATTGGTAGTCAATACCGAATATTTCACTGTTCTTATCTTCAGTCGCCATTCTTTGAGCTTCTAAATTTTCTGTTGGACCTCCCGGAATCATTTTGCAGGCTTGGCGAATGATGCTTAGTGATTGCCTCATCTCTTCAACTCTTACTCGATATCTCGCATAACAATCTCCTTCTTTTTCAGAAGCAATTTTCCAATCAAAATCGTCATAACATTCATAACTATCGACTTTCCTTAAATCCCAGGAAACCCCAGAAGCTCTAAGCATTGGCCCAGATAAAGACCAATTAATTGCCTGGTCTCTTTGTATTGTTCCTAGACCTTCAATTCTTTTTCTAAAAATTGGATTATTTGTAATTAATTTTTCGTATTCATCTATCTTAGGGCCGAACCAATCGCAAAAATCTATACATTTTTCTAACCATCCGTATGGAAGATCACAGGCGACACCACCTATTCTAAAGAAATTATTATTTATTAGCCTTTGTCCAGTAGCAGCTTCCCAGAGATCATAGATCATCTCTCTTTCTCTAAAAATATAGAAAAATGGAGTTTGAGCTCCTACGTCTGCTAAAAAGGGACCAAGCCATAAAAGATGATTAGCAATACGATTAAGTTCGAGCATAAGCACTCTTATGTAACTAGCTCTTTTGGGAACTGGAATATTAGCTAATCTTTCAGGAGCATTTACTACAATAGCTTCATAAAACATTCCTGCGGCATAATCCATTCTGCTTACATAAGGGACATACATTACATTTGTCCTATTTTCAGCTATCTTTTCCATTCCTCTATGTAGATATCCAATTACTGGCTCACAATCAATGACATTCTCACCATCAAGAGTTACAACTAACCTTAAAACCCCATGCATTGAGGGATGGTGAGGGCCAAAATTGACCACCATTGGTTCTGTTCTAGTCTCTAGCTGAGCCATTCAAAATTTAACTTCTAAATAAATCTTAGTCGAAAGTTATGCAAACTGACCTATCTGATTCATCTTTTTTCAATCATCAATCAGTTATGACAAATGAGATTATGGCCTCATTAGAGCATTACCCACTGATACATAACAATCAACTAAAGGGAATAGACGCAACTTTAGGCGGAGGCGGGCACTCTTATCATTTATTGAGAAAATATTCGGATTTAAATATAATTGGACTTGATCAAGATCCATTCGCGAGAAAATCAGCATCAAAAAAACTTGATGAGTTTAAAAATAGGATTGATATAAGGGCTTCAAATTTTGCAGATTTTATACCAAAAGAAAAAGTTTCTTTTGTTATTGCAGATCTTGGAGTGAATAGTAACCAAATTGATGACCCTAAAAGAGGGTTTAGTTTCCAAAAAGATGGTCCACTTGATATGCGCATGAATCCTTTTCTTGATGTTGATGCAGAGAAATTAATTGAGGCTTTAAATGAAAAAGATCTAGCTAACCTAATCTACAGATACGGAGAGGAGAGATTATCAAGAAAGATTGCTAGGAAAATAAAATTGGATTTGAAGGAAAATGGGAAATATTCTGGAACAAAAGAATTAGCTTATTCTATTGCAGGCTGCTTCCCACCAAAACAAAGATATAAAAAAATACATCCAGCAACAAGAACATTTCAAGCACTAAGAATTGCTGTTAATAAAGAAATTGAAGTATTAGAAAAATTTTTGCAAGTTGTACCTGAATGGCTTTTGCCAGGAGGTATTATTTCTATTATTAGTTTTCATTCCCTTGAGGATAGGTTAGTTAAAAGTTGTTTTAAGAATGATCAAAGACTAAAAAACCTGACAAAAAAGCCATTAACTCCCTCCGAACAAGAAGTCGAACAGAATAAAAGAGCTAGAAGTGGAAAATTAAGAATTGCTCAATTAAATTAAATACCAAAAATTTCTATCGTAATGATCTGATCGTATTTGTAAGAATATGAATTGCTTGTTTTATGTCTTTTGAATTAGTGCTTAATCCAATACTTAACCTAATTGAAGATTCTGCTTCTTTAAGAGATCTACCTAAGGCTAGTAAAACATGAGATGGTTCACCATTACTACATGCAGATCCAGTAGAACAAATAATTTTAGATTTTAAAAGTTGATGAAACTTTGATCCGTTTAAATCTAATACAGTCAAATTTAAATTGTGAGGTAATCTTTTTTCTATGGAGCCATTAATTAATAAACCAGAATTATTTTTTAACAACCCCTCTAAAAGGTTATTTCTATGCAAAAGTAATTTCTCAGCATTATTTTTTTGATTAAATACTGCTATCTCTATCGCTTTAGAAAAGCCAACTACTAAAGGAAGAGGTAATGTGCCAGACCTAAGACCATATTCCTGACCTCCTCCAACAATTAAAGGCTCAAGATTAATTTTTTCATCAATCAAAAGAAGTCCTATCCCTTTAGGACCATATATTTTGTGAGAACTCATCGTTATCATGTTTACATCTGATAAAAGATTGTCTAACGCTATATAACCTAAACATTGTGCAAAATCAGAGTGAAATGTTATTCCTCTCGATTTACATATCTTTGAAATATTTTCTATGGGCTGAATAACTCCTATTTCGTTATTTGCTAACATGACACTAACCAGAAATGTATCTTCTCTTATATTTTTTTTGAATTGTTCTATTGAAATCAAGCCATCTTTCTCAGGATTAATTTCTGTAACCATAAATCCCTCTTTTTTTAGATGGTTTAAGGGCTCCAAAACAGCTTTATGCTCCGTTTTTAAGGTAATAATATGTCCATAATTTCCTGTTTTTTTATAGAAATTTCTAGCAAAACCTAATAAGGCTAAGTTATTAGATTCAGTTGCCCCGCTTGTAAAAATAACTTTTTTATTCTTGAGAAATAAATTTTGTTCTATTTTTTCTCTTGAGGCTTCCAATATAGCGCTTGCGTTAATCCCCGCCAAATTAGATTTGCTTGCGGGGTTAGAAAATATCTCACTCCAAAAAGGTTTCATAGAATCAACGACAACTTTAGAGCAAGGAGTCGAAGATTGATAGTCTAGTAGTATGGGAGTTGATAGCATTATGTTTAGTATATAAAATTCTGTTTATTACTAGAAAATCAAATTTAAGAATTTAAAAAATGAATGAAATTAATCAAATAAATAATGAACCGGTAAGAAAATCAAGAATTTTATTAGTTGATGATGAGCCTGGTTTAAGAACAGCTGTTAAAACATTTCTAGAAGATGAAGGCTTTGAAATATTTATTGCAGTTGATGGCGAGGATGGTTGGGAAAAAGCTCAAACAATTTTCCCAGATTTGATAATTAGCGATGTTATGATGCCTCGAGCCAACGGTTATGATTTATTAGAAAAAATTAGGGAGGATGAAAAATTAGGAGGAACTCCAGTGATTTTTCTAACTGCAAAAGGAATGACCCTAGACAGAACAGAAGGTTATCTTGCAGGAGTTGATGATTATATTTCCAAACCTTTCGATCCCGATGAATTAGCTGCAAGAGTTAAAAATGTAATCAAAAGACAAGAACGACTATTAAAAGAAGCGGCACGATTCGCAGATATTGACGTAAGCAAAATGGCAAAACAAATTACTGAAATCAAATCTATGCTCACAGACCAAAACCAGACTAATCCAGAAAATAAAATAAATCTTCCTAGTTTTACTCCTAGAGAAGCAAGTGTGCTTCAACTAGTAGCAGAGGGACTGATGAACAAGGAAATTGCTAGAAAGCTTGAGACATCTATTAGAAATGTTGAGAAATATGTAAGTAGACTTTTTATCAAGACAGGCACATCAAGCCGAACAGAATTAGTTCGTTATGCACTTGAAAATCATTTAGTAAAATAAATTATTTAATTTTTTCGAATTCAATTAGTTTTGAAAAATAAAAAGGAGCTTGATTTAATTTCTTTTTAACAACTTTAAATCCTCTTTCTTTAGCAGCATTAATGATACCCTTTTCTTTCAATGTATATGCCCTTGTAGTTTTACTTGGCCCAGGAAATAATTTTCCAATATTTTTTAGAACAGCAAGAACTGGAGTATAAGGTGCAAAGCTAACAATTAGTTTTTCATTGCTTAAATCGCATAGATGTTGAACCATTTCTTCTGCGACCGGTTGAGGATAATGAATAAATACATCCAAACAAACTACAACATCAAATAATCCTTTTAATTTTTCCAGATCACAGACTTCATATTTGATTTTGCCTTGATTCAAACCTAATTCATTAATGCGTTTTTTTGTTTCTTTAATCATTTCAGATGAAATATCGCTCACCTGTAGTTCTTTTATACCGAGTCTTAATAAAGGTATGGAAAGACTTCCTACACCACAGCCTGCATCACAATAACTTTTTTTTGTTAGTTCAGGATAATTTTTGATGTATGAGACTACATCATCTACAGTTTTTTGATGTCCCTTCCTAATATTTTTTTGAACTGTATTAATTTCATCAGATTTGCTATAAATTTTATTCCATCTTTCAAAGCCAGTACCATTAAAATACTCTCTTACTTCACTTTTTTCGATAATCTTATTTGACGTCATAATATTCTATGAAAAATTTATTCTTTTTATACTAACTAACTGGCACCAAATTAATTGCACGCCATTATAGGAAAGAATTGATTTGTTATTTTGTCAGAATTGAATTCAAAAGATATTTATAAAATTGCTGTCGTAATGGGTAGTGATTCAGATCTAAAAACATTGAAACCAGCCATTGATACTTTAAGAGAATTTGGAATAAAAACTGAAGTTTGTATACTTTCTGCACATCGAACACCTATTGAAATGATGGAATATGCAAAAAATGCAGAATCAGAAAACATAAAAGTAATAATTGCCGGTGCTGGGGGTGCTGCTCATCTTCCAGGAATGCTTGCATCCATAACTTGCATTCCTGTAATTGGCGTACCAGTAGAGAGTAAGACACTTAAGGGGATTGACTCTCTTTTATCAATCGTTCAAATGCCCGCTGGAATTCCAGTTGCAACAGTTGCAATTAATGGAGGTCAGAATGCTGGATTATTGGCAATAGAGATGATAAGTTTATTTGATGAATCCATAAAGAAAAATTTAAAAGAATTCAGAGAAAATCTCCATTCACAAGTAAGAACTAAAAATAATAAGTTATCAACTATTGGACCTGACAATTATCTTCAAAATAAATGAGCTGATATTCTTTATTAGGCCTTGTTAAGAAAGTTTTGTTTTTTTAGGTAGTTAATAACTTTTTCAACGGAATCATTTAAATCTAACGAACCTGTATCAACAACAATTTCTGGATTATTAGGCGCTTCATATGGACTAGAAATCCCTGTAAATTCCTTAATTTCACCCAAACGAGCTTTCTTATAAAGACCTTTAGTATCCCTATTTTCACAAACTGTGATATCTGCAGCACAATAAACTTCAATAAAATCCTTAGATCCAATAATTTTTCTCACTTTATCTCTATCGCTAATAAATGGTGAAACGAATGCTGTAATAGTTATTATCCCAGCATTCATAAATAAATTCGCAACTTCTCCAATTCTTCTTATATTTTCTTCTCTATCTTCATCCGAAAAACCAAGATCTTTACATAAACCGTGTCTAATATTATCTCCATCCAACACATAAGTCGAAAAACCATCTAAGTGCAAAACTTCATTTAAAGCGTTGGCTAAAGTACTTTTACCAGAGCCAGATAAACCTGTAAACCATATCACCATACCTTTATGACCTCTCATTTTCTCTAACTTTTCTCTATCAATAGTTAAATTGTGCCACTTTATGTTGGTTGACTTTGTTTGATCTTGTTCTTTCATTACTTGGACTATTAAAATTAAAACTATCCTAACCCTTGCTTCATAAATTATGAAATCCCTCTTTACGAAGAAACTCAATTGATTTCGATACCATATCACCCTGTAACTGGATATTACTATCAATTAATGTTCCCCCAGTACCACAAAAAACTTTAATTTTTTTTAGTAATTCTTTTAATAAGATTTCATCCTCAGTCCCTAACCCTCTAATTAAAGTAATAGTCTTACCCTTTTTACCTTTTTTTTGTTTTGAAATATTTATTTTTGATCTTTTATCAAAAGTATCTACCTTAGCTATTTCTTCAGATTTTTTTTCTTGATTATCAAATTCTATCCAATTCTTTTTTCCCATTATTTTAAATATAATCTATAGTTAGTTAATACTTATTCTATAGAAAAAGTGGTAAGTACATTTTCTCGCAAAGATCAAAACTATAAAAATGAAGATTTAAATCAACCTTCCAAAGAGGGAAGATTCGGAAAATATGGTGGTCAATATGTTCCTGAAACACTAATGCCTGCTCTTTTTGAGCTCGAAAAAGCTGCATCAAATGCATGGAAAGATAAACTTTTTGTAAAAGAATTAAATCATCTTCTTAAGACTTATGTAGGCAGAGAAACACCACTTTATGAAGCCAAAAGACTCACTGAACATTACAAAACTAAAAAAGCAACTCCGAAAATATGGCTTAAAAGAGAAGACTTAAATCATACTGGTGCTCACAAAATTAATAATGCCCTTGGTCAAGCTTTATTAGCAATAAGAATGGGCAAAAAAAGAATAATTGCAGAAACTGGAGCAGGTCAGCATGGAGTTGCTACGGCTACTGTTTGTGCGAGATTTGGCTTGAAATGCATCATTTATATGGGTGCTGAAGACATAAAAAGGCAGTCCCTTAACGTCTTCAGAATGAAACTTCTAGGAGCTGAAGTTAAAGTTGTAAATTCAGGAACTGCAACACTTAAGGATGCTACTAGTGAAGCCATTAGAGATTGGGTTTCTAATGTCGAAACCACACACTACATTTTAGGATCTGTTGCAGGTCCACACCCTTTCCCAAAGATTGTGCGAGATTTTCATGCAGTTATAGGTGAAGAAACTAAAAAACAATGTTTGGAATCATTTGGATCTTTTCCTGATATTTTGCTTGCTTGTGTAGGGGGGGGATCAAATGCAATGGGTCTTTTCCATCCTTTTGTTAAAGAAACTTCTGTGCGTCTTATTGGGGTTGAAGCCGCAGGAAGCGGAGTTGATACTGACAAACATGCTGCCACTATCACTAAAGGGTCAGTTGGAATTTTGCATGGATCAATGAGTCTTCTCTTGCAAGATGATAATGGTCAAGTACAAGAAGCTCACTCAATAAGTGCAGGTTTAGATTACCCTGGAGTAGGTCCTGAACATAGCCATTTAAAAGATATAGGTAGAGCAGAATATGGATCCGTCACAGATCAAGAAGCTTTAGACGCTTTGAAACTTGTTAGTGAGCTAGAAGGAATTATACCTGCACTTGAAACTTCCCATGCATTTGCTTGGTTAGATAAATTATGCCCTACTCTTGAAAAAGATACTCATATAGTTATCAATTGCTCTGGTAGAGGCGACAAAGATGTTAATACTGTTGCATCTTCATTAGATATTTAATCAATACCTTGGTATTGATGGGTCAATATATCTACTCCATCCATCAATACCCTCCTCCAAATTCCATATTTCGCTCACAATATTATTATCCAAGCACCATTGAGAAAAGTTATAACTTCTTATTCCTGCATGACAAGTCACTACAATTTCTCTATCTAATAAACCAGCAAATATTTCTTCAACATATTCACAGGTGACTTTACTAATTGGTACGTGTAAAAATTCTTTTGAGAAACGAGCAAGTTCAAGCTCTGACTGCTCTCTTACATCAATCAAGACTGGATCTTCTTTCTCAGAATTAAACCAATCATTGAGACTAGAAGCATTTATAGATTTTGGATAACTTCCCAATTTATAGGATAAATTATGTGTTATTTACAATTTAATAAATTAAGTTGCAGTAGGAAGTTTATTGTTAAAAATAAAATAAACATTGATAATGAAACTTAGAGTAGTAGCAATAATATTATTATTATGTTTATTACTTTTTTTTGGTTTTAAAAAAGTATCTCCTAATAAAAATAAGGAGCAAAGTACAAATATTGAGCAACTAAGTATCATAAAATATATACCTGAAAACAATAAATTATTATTTATTTCAAATTTAGATAGTTTTAATATTGTTAATAATAATGAAAAGGATAAAAATCCAACAAATAAAGATAACTTTATTTTAATAAAAGACTCCATATTACAGTACTTAGGAATAGATCTAGGCAACAATAAATTAGAAGATATCTATAATAATGAACTTATAATCTCAACATTTGAAAATAATAAAAAGCTTGAAGATGATATTTTGATTGTTTTTAAAATAAAGCCAGAAAAAACAATAGATGATTTATTAAATTTGCCTAATAAAATAGATCAGATTGATGAAATAATTTCAATTAATAGAGAAAACAAAATAAATTTCCTTAACTATATATACCGAACGGAAGATAATTATATAATTGCTTCATCAGATAAAAAATTAATCAAAAATAGTATTAGCTCTAGTAAAAATTTTAAGAAAAAAAAATTTAAATATGAGGGAGAACTTGTTGGTCTGAACAATGAAAAAAATATATTATTCACAAATAAATTTTTGGAAAGTACATTTTTTAATAAAGAAATTTTTACTGAGAATAATGGAGATAATATTGCTACAACTTTTGACTTTAAAAATAAGCAACTAATTTTAAAATCATATTTACTAAATAATAAAAAAAATATTGATATTCTTACTTACGAAAAGTTAATGAATAAAGAGAATAGTAATGAAGATAATCCTGAAAATTTAATTTTTTGTGATATAAAAAATTTTGACAAATATCTTAATCCCTTAATAAATGATTTTCAACTCAGTTTTTTTGAAGAGTTGAATAAAAATAATAATCAAAACATTTTAATTCTCAATTCAAATAAAGATTGGCTTATTACGTTTGAAAAAAATAATGAAGATCAAGTTGATTTAAGTGCTTTGAAAAAGCTAAAAGATTTCAACAAATATACTTTGAAACAAAATGAAGATATTTATTCGATATATTCCAAAGATATTCTTGAAGAAAAAGACGATGTTATAAAACAATTTTCTTTTGAAAATATCTATTCGATAGAATCAGGAGGTTTAGAAATCATAAGTAATCATTTAATTGATGGTAAAGAATTTGAGAAAATATCAAAAAAATTTTTTAACCTAAAAAGTAATAAAGATAAAACTGCTTTTCTTTATTCAAAAGTTGATATCAAAGATGGTAATTCTAATAAAATTGAATATTTCTCTAATTTGCAGGACCTTAATTTTCTAATTAAAAATATTTTAAAAATATCGAATGAGGAATCGCTAGAAATCATAAGTCAGTCTATTCCTGAAAAAAATCCAATTATTTACAGAGAAACAATATTAAACATTCTTTAAATTAAATTTATTCAAACAAGCTTCAAAAACAATGTTTTTAATTTAATGCGAAGTTAATATCTTGTGGTTAATTAAAAATTATTTGACTATCTTTAATCTATAAGTATTTGATATTGAATTAAGCAGTTGGACAGTAACAAACTAATTTTAAAACCAGGATTAGAGGGTGTCCCAGTTACTAATTCATCTATATGTGATATTGACGGCAACAAAGGTAAATTATTGTACAGAGGTTATCCCATTGAGGAACTATCCAAAAAAAGCAGTTTTTTAGAAACTGCTTACCTATTGATTTGGGGTGAATTGCCCACAGCTATTCAACTAAGAGATTTCGAACAAGAAGTTCAGATGCATCGAAGGTTAAGTTTTAGAGTTAGAGATATGATGAAATGTTTCCCTGCAACAGGTCATCCTATGGATGCTCTTCAATCTAGTGCAGCTTCTTTGGGGCTCTTCTATTCGCGTAGAGCAATAGATGATCCTAATTACATCTACAACGCAGTCATAAGACTAATTGCAAAAATACCCACAATGATTGCAGCCTTTCAACTTATTAGAAAAGGACAAGACCCAATTCAACCTAGAGATGATCTAACTTACTCATCAAATTTTCTTTACATGTTGACTGAAAAAGAACAAGATCCTATAGCCGCAAAAGTTTTTGATAGGTGCTTAATTCTACATGCCGAACATAGTTTAAACGCAAGTACATTTAGCGCTAGAGTGACTGCAAGTACTCTTACAGATCCATATGCTGTCATCGCCTCTGCAGTAGGAACCCTAGCTGGGCCATTGCATGGAGGAGCAAACGAAGATGTGATTGCCATGTTAGAAGAAATTAAAACCCCAGAAAATGCTGGGTCTTTTTTAGATAATGCAATAAAAAATAAAAGTAAGATAATGGGCTTCGGCCACAGAGAATATAAAGTCAAAGATCCCAGAGCAATAATTCTTCAAAAACTTGCAGAAGAACTTTTTATTAGATTTGGAGCAGATGAAATGTATGAAGTTGCTAAATCACTTGAGGCAGAGGCAATACCAAGACTTGGACCTAAGGGTATATTCCCTAACGTGGATTTTTATTCTGGACTTGTTTATAGAAAACTTGGTATTCCTCGTGATTTATTTACTCCAATTTTTGCCATATCTAGAGTGGCTGGTTGGTTAGCTCATTGGAGAGAGCAACTTGGAGCAAATAGAATTTTCAGACCATCGCAAATCTATACAGGTTCAGCACCAAGAGATTGGATCAGCTTAGAAAGTAGAGAATAATATTTGCAGCTTTTCATAAAAAACACACATATTGTTTGTGAAGAGTTAATCTATTAAGTAAATAACATAAAAATTTTGGAATACGGATTAGATCTCGAATATAGTTTTAATGAATTCTTAAAAGGTTTTGGCCTTTCCAGTGAAATCGCTCATATAATATGGCTCCCTCTTCCTATGCTTTTGGTTTTGGTAGCGGCAGTTGTTGGCGTTTTAGTAACAGTTTGGCTTGAAAGAAAAATATCTGCTGCTGCTCAACAAAGAATAGGTCCAGAATATGCTGGAGCGCTCGGCGTCCTCCAACCAATTGCAGATGGTCTTAAGTTACTTGTCAAAGAAGATATTATTCCTGCCAAAGCAGATGGGATTCTCTTTACTGCAGGACCTATATTAGTTCTTGTCCCAGTGATTCTGTCCTGGCTAATTGTTCCTTTTGGACAAAACCTTTTAATAAGTAACGTTGGTATTGGAATTTTCCTATGGATTGCTTTAAGCAGTATTCAGCCAATTGGCCTTCTTATGAGCGGATACGCATCAAATAATAAGTATTCTTTATTAGGAGGTTTAAGAGCAGCAGCTCAATCAATAAGTTATGAAATTCCTTTAGCTTTATCTGTACTAGCTATCGTACTAATGACAAATTCTCTAAGTACTGTTGACATTGTCAACCAACAAAGTGGTGCTGGAATCCTAAGTTGGAATATATGGAGACAACCAGTTGGTTTTATAGTCTTTTGGATTTGTGCTCTTGCGGAATGTGAGAGACTTCCATTTGACTTGCCCGAAGCTGAAGAAGAATTAGTTGCGGGATATCAAACTGAATATGCAGGGATGAAATTCGCATTGTTCTACTTGGGTAGTTACATTAATTTAATTCTTTCCGCTTTATTAGTATCAATACTTTATTTGGGAGGATGGGGTTTTCCTATTCCAGTCGAATTAATAGCTAAGTTTCTTAATTTACCTATTAATGCACCCTTTATTCAGGTTTTCACTGCATCAATAGGAATTGTAATGACTGTACTGAAAGCATATCTTTTAGTTTTTATTGCAATTTTATTACGTTGGACAACTCCTAGAGTAAGAATAGATCAACTCTTAGATCTCGGGTGGAAGTTTCTTCTGCCAATTTCTCTTGCTAATCTTTTGATAACAGCAGGATTAAAACTTGCTTTTCCGCAATTCTTTGGTGGTTAAATTTAAGTAAAAATACTTAAATCCAAAATTATTCCACTAAAATAAAATTACTAAGTAAATTTTTCGAAATGAACAATTTCCTTCAACAAATAAATAGCTATATCAAAGAAGCATTTAATGCTGGCAAATATTTATACAATGGTATATCGGTAACTTTTGATCATCTTCGAAGAAGACCTGTTACTGTTCAGTATCCATATGAAAAATTAATACCTTCTGAAAGATATAGAGGAAGGATACATTATGAATTTGATAAATGTATTGCTTGTGAAGTTTGTGTGAGAGTATGTCCCATAAATCTCCCAGTAGTAGATTGGGTAATGAATAAAGAAACCAAAAAAAAGGAGCTTAGAAATTATTCAATAGATTTTGGAGTTTGTATTTTCTGCGGAAATTGTGTTGAATATTGCCCAACTAATTGTCTATCAATGACTGAAGAATATGAATTAGCTACTTTTGACAGACACAATTTAAATTTCGATAATGTCGCACTTGGCAGACTACCCACAAATGTTACAACAGATCCTTCAGTTAAACCTCTTAGAGAACTTACCTATCTTCCTAAAGGTGTCATGGACCCTCATGAAATCCCAGCTTCAGATGCAAGGGTTGGTAAATTACCTGAAGAAGTTTATGATTGGATGAGGCCTGAATCCAATGAAAATAAAGATAAAGTTTCTAATCCAACTAATTAATTTCCTTAATTTATGTCCATTGCCATAACAACACAGTTTATTTGTTTTACAGTTTTATCTTTAGTTGTCATTATTGGAGCACTTGGTGTCGTGTTGCTCGAAAGTATTGTTTATTCAGCCTTTCTGCTTGGTGGAGTTTTCATGAGTGTTGCAGGATTATATCTTCTATTAAATGCAAGTTTTGTTGCTGCAGCTCAAGTTTTAGTTTATGTGGGTGCAGTGAATGTATTAATAATTTTTGCGATAATGTTAGTCAATAAAAAAGAAGATTTAAAGCCTATCAATGACATTAAATCAAGAAGAGTTATTTCAACATCGATATGTTTGACCCTCCTAAGCCTCTTAATAAGAGTTGACTTGACCAATGTATGGAGCCTATCAAGTCCTCAAAACTCTATTGGAGAAGAATCAACTATTAGGATTGGTGAACATCTTTTTAGTGATTATTTACTCCCATTTGAAGTAGCTTCAGTCTTACTTTTAATGGCAATGATTGGGGCTATTGTTTTAGCTAGAAGAGATGTAATGAGCAAAGATATTTCGACAGGACTACCAGTTGATCAAGAGTTAATTGAAAAATCATCAGAACCGTTACTTACAAATAAAAATTAACCTTTTGAATTTCTTATTATGAATTTAGAATCAATTCCTCTTCAAGCTTTTTTAATAGTTTCTTCAGTATTATTTTGCATTGGTATTTGGGGATTATTAAATAGCAGAAATGCAGTCAGAGTTCTTATGAGCATTGAATTAATGCTCAATGCGGTAAATATAAACTTGATGGCGTTTTCTTCCTATATAGATAATAATTTAATTCAAGGACAAGTTTTTACAATTTTTGTGATTACTGTTGCTGCCGCAGAAGCAGCCGTTGGATTAGCTATATTGTTATCTCTTTATAGGAATAGGGTGACTGTAGATATGGAAAGTTTTAATTTATTAAAATGGTAAAAGCATTAAATGAAACTTTCATTAGTGCTCATTGTATATCGTTCAGATAGTTCTATAGCTCAAGAGGCTTCAAAATTCTGTGAAGAAGTTCTTAAAGCAAAAAATATTAAATCAAACAGGATTGAAAGTGATTTTCATAAAGATGAAATTGAAAAATATTTTTCTAATTCACAATCACAACCAAATATTGGCATAGTTCTTGGTGGAGATGGAACCTTCCTGAAATGTGCAAATGCATTAGCTGATTATGATATTCCTTTGTTGAGTATTAATATTGGAGGTAATTTGGGGTTTCTTACTCAAGAGAAAGAATTTTTATTTGACAAATCTTTTATTGAAATCCTTGAAAACGAAGAATATTTAATTGACTTTCGTAATAGATTAAATTGCAATGTTTGTGTTGAGGGGACAAGTTCTGAGAAAAAAATCATAAAAAGCTATAACGCCTTAAATGATTTTTATTTTAAATCCGTTGAAGAAGATATTTCTCCGACCAACCAAATACAAATTGAAATAAATAATGAGAAGGTAAATGAATATAAAGGTGATGGATTGATTGTAGCTACAACTACGGGTTCAACAGCCTACTCAATGGCTGCAGGAGGTCCAATAGTACATCCAAGTATAGATGGAATGATTATTAACCCTATATGCCCAATGAGTTTGGCTAGTAGACCAATCGTCATACCTAATACAAGTACCGTAATCATTAAGCCAGTAAAAAAAAGTAAAGGGGAAATTAAATTATGGACTGACGGTTCAAAATGTATGACTATTAAGGAAAATTATTATTGTGAGATCAAGAAAGGGAAATCACCCTGCAAAATAATAAAGTTTAAAAAAAGCACAAGTTACTATAATACCTTAATAAAAAAACTAGATTGGAAAGGCGATTTGTCTCCAAAAAATTTCAAAAATTAAATGGCCTTTGAGATAGAAAGAAGATTTCTTATAAAAAATGATAATTGGAAAGAATTCATAATTAAAAAAGTTTATATTGAACAAGGATATTTTTCCAAAAGTTTAGATGGTTGGATTATTAGGGTAAGGCTTATAGGCAAAAACTCTAAAATTACCCTTAAAAAACATATCAAGGGTTTTACCAACTTTGAATTTGAATACTCCATTCCACGAAGCGATGCTGAAACAATAATGTCAAATCTTTCAAATACAATTAAAAAAGATAGATACTTTCTAGAAATTGAAAAAAAATCTTGGATTATAGATTGCTTTAAAGAAAATAATTATCCACTTGAAATAGCAGAAATTGAACTTTCTTATGAAGAGGAAGATTTGATTCTTCCATCTTTCATTTCGAAAGAAATCACAAGTCTGACCCATTACACCAATTTCAGTCTTGCTAACTACCCTTTTTCAGATTGGAACGAAGAATATTTACAACTTTAAAAAGTAACTAGTCAGAGGACCCACTCTTCCTTTATATTTTCTTTATATTTAAACAAAGTATTTTTCTTCAGATGTATGGTCTTTACGACAAAGAAGGAATATTGAGATTTGTTGATTCAGACAAGGATGCATGTATTGCATATGCTGAACTCTTCGAATTAGGTTCTACAAATTATTGTCTGATAGATTTAGCTAATGATACAAAAAAAGTAAAAGGTTATACTAATCTTGATCAGAGTCTGGGAGTGTACAACAATTAAATCCATCTCTACAAATCTTGCCGTTGTCCATTGCCCAATTCAAAAGCGCTACTCGATTTTTAGAACCAGTTTTTGTAAACATATTGCTTACATGATTATCAACAGTTCTTTTACTAATAGTTAGTTTTACCGCAATTTCTTGATTTGTAAGCCCATCAGCTACGAGATCTATGATTTCCATCTCCCTTGCTGAGAGACCCATCATATCAATGTTGTTTACTTCTTCTTCAACCATTTGCATTTAAACAGTTCCTTTTTTATATTAATTAAGTTTAGCAATCTCAGTACACTTGTTAACCAACTAGGAAACAAAAGCAATTGAAATCAAAACTTCAGCAGACTTTAGAAAAAAAATCTAAGGTAATAACGGCAGAGTTAATGCCGCCAAGAGGTGGAAGCCCCATAAGATCTCTTAAGATAGCACAACTTTTGAAAGATAAGGTACATGCTGTTAACATTACCGATGGAAGTAGAGCTGTAATGAAAATGTGCAGTTTGGCAATGTCCAAACTATTACTGGAAAATGGGATAGAACCAATAATGCAAATTTCTTGCAGAGATCGTAATAAAATTGCTTTACAATCAGACATTCTGGGAGCAAATGCTTTAGGAATTAGAAACATCTTATGCATTACCGGTGATTCAGTAAAAGCTGGGGATCAACAAGATGCCAAGGCCGTACATGAATTTGAGTCTGTTAGATTGCTTCAACAAATTCAGTCTTTCAATCAAGGAATTGATCCTACTCTAGGAGAACTTTCCGATAAAAAAACATTTATTTTTGCAGGTGCTGCAGCTGATCCAAATTGCAGAAATAAAAGAAGTCTAGAAAATAGAATGAGAAAGAAAAAAGAGGCTGGCGCTGGATTTATACAAACACAAATGGTTATGGAAAAAGAAAATTTAATAGAGTTTTGTGAAAAAATTAGCAAGCCTCTTGAAATTCCTGTAATTGCAGGTGTATTCCTATTAAAGTCTTACAAAAACGCTCTCTTTATAAACAAATACGTTCCAGGCGCAAACATCCCTGAAAATATCTTAAATCGTCTAAAAGATGCTAAAGAGCCATTACAAGAAGGTATTAAAATTGCAGCTGAACAAGCTCATGATTTTATGAATATCGCAAATGGTGTTCATCTAATGGCCGTAAAATCAGAGCATTTAATTCCTGAGATTATTGAAAAAGCTAATCTTAGTCTGGAATATTAATCAAATCAGTACCTAATAATTCTGCCATAGCTTTCTGCTGAGGCGATGGCTCAGTCAAATCAGATCTTCTTGAATCTGCTATTAACCAATCTAAAGATGCATCTTGCAAATCAAAGTGATCTCCATTTTTACCGACACAATATTTACCAAACACTAACTTATCCATAAGTCTTACACCTTTACCAATTTTAGAATAATCAAAAATAATTGAATTATCTATGGTTGCTCCCTCGCAAATGCAACAACTTGGTCCAATCATAGAAGGGCCAATAATAGTTGCTCCATCTTCGATCCTAGTCATACCTCCTATATAAACCGGCCCAGTAATATTAACCTTTTCCCAGTTAGCCGCTACATTCAAGCCGGTAAAAACTCCTGGTTTTATTTCCTTACCTGGTATTTGCACTTGTCTTACCTTACCTTGTAGAACATTTCTAATAGCACTCCAATAATCAGGAACTTTTCCAATATCTACCCATTCAAAATCCATTGGTAATGCAAAAAATGGTAAATCCATTTCAACAAGTTTAGGAAAAAGATCAGCTCCAATATCAAATTTCTCTGCTGAAGGTATATAGTCAAAAATTTCAGGTTCGAAAAGATAAATTCCTGTATTTATCGAATCACTTAAAGCTTGATCAACTGTAGGCTTTTCCTGAAAAGCCTTTATTCTCCCATTTTCATCAGAAACTACGACACCATAACTTGATACTTGATCTTTAGTTACCTTCTTTGTTATTAAGCTTGCAATAGCTCCTTTCTGCTTATGTTTTTTAACAGCTTGAGTTAAATCTAAATCAACTAAAGCATCACCACATAAAACAACAAAAGTTTCATCAAAGAAATTTTGAAAATCCTGAATTTTTTTTAATCCTCCTGCGGATCCCAAAGCATCACCTATTAATTCTCCATCTTCAATTCTTCCCTCAAAACTATAAGCAATTTCTACTCCAAATCTTTGCCCATCCCTAAAATAATTTTCAATTTCTTCAGCCAGATGAGAAACATTTACCATTATTTCCTTAAAGTTATGTTCTCTTAAAAGTTCCAAGAGAAACTCCATAACAGGTTTTTGCAAAATCGGAATCATCGGTTTCGGAATCACATGCGTAATAGGCTGAACACGTGTACCCTTACCTGCAGCAAGTATCATTGCCTTCATGAATTCAAAACCTCTTTTTAAAGATTATACGTTATTACTAATAAGCTCCTAAACAGCAGAAGGAACGGTCTTGGTTACATCAAGATTCTCTATAGGCAATTGAGCTAAACCTCCTTCAGGAATTATTCTTTTAATTTGAATTGGGCCATATAAGGAGTTAATTTGTTTAATTTCAATTTTGTTTTCAGATGATAAAAATAACAAGGCCCAAAAAACCCCCAAACGATCTTTATCTAAATCATTTTTTACAATAGTTTGCCATTTCTCAACTAGATATTCAAAATCTGTCCACTGTAATGCTTTTTCCCACCCATCAATAAATTTACCTAGTGCTTTAGTGGTTTCCAGTAGTTTCTCACGATGCGCTAATGATTTCACTTGAGAAATTAAAGCTTTATCTGAATATTTTTTATTTCTTTTTCTCTTCATTAGTAGAAGGTCTTGAGTTTCTATAACTTCAGCAATAGACTCTAACTGACTTACCAGTTCTCCCAGAGTTGTTGTACGTTTGAGAATTGGTTGTGCTATTGACCTCCTCCTTAGATATTTTTCAGGATATTTTGGTATGTCAAATTCTTGGTCAATCCAATCTTGATCATCCAAGTCAAAATCATCTTCAAAATCGGAAGAATTGTCTTTGAAAACATCAGATTCCAAAACTTGAGCCTTTAAATTAACTAGTACGGAAGCAGCAAAAAAAGCTTCGCTTGTCTCAGATAAATCCTTATGATAGGAACTTTTGATATATGATTTGCTGCCAAAAGATTGTGAATATTGCTCTAAAAAACTATCAATTACACTTATTACATCAATATCCCATGGATCAAGATCACCTTTGCCTGCTGCGTCTTGCAGAAACTTAATCAACAATCTAGGCCCTAATTGTTGTCTGTGAATAGGGTTGTAGTTAGATATTTTTAAATTGGTAATAACTATACATAAGATATACCCTTAATTATTTAATGCCAAACAATATCGCATTAATTTTAAAAATTATATAGTTGGAGCTTTTAGGATCTCATTTGTTTTAGTTCCTGAAAAAATATTTGTTTTCACAGCACTTTTAACTGCAATTAAATCTCGGTCGACCAAATTATTAATAGATGCAATGTAACTTTCAGTAACTAATCTTGGGTACAAACCTATTCCAATAATCGGTAAAAGTAAACAAGCAATAATATAAACTTCCCTTGGCTCTGCATCTATAAGCTTTCGTTCTTCGATCAATTTAGGATTTTCTTTACCAAAGAAAATTTCTCGTAACATTGATAGTAGATAAATAGGAGTAAGTATTACACCGATAGCAGCTAAAGAAGCCATCACTACCCTAAACGGAAGTGTATACACTTCATCAGTAACAAATCCTGTAAATACCATCAATTCGGAAACAAATCCGCTCATACCAGGCAAGGCTAGGGAAGCAAGGGAGCAAGCAGTCCATAGGGCAAACATGATTCTCATTTTTTGTCCTACACCACTCATTTCATCAAGTTTAAGAGTCTTTGTTCTGTCATAGGTGGCACCAACAAGAAAAAATAAACTTGCACCGATTAATCCATGACTAACCATTTGCAGCATAGCTCCACTTGTTCCAAGGCTACTAAAACTCCCTATACCAATAAGAACGAAACCCATATGACTTATCGAACTGTATGCAATTTTTCTTTTAAGATTTCTTTGAGCAAAAGAAGTTAATGCAGCATAAATTATATTGACTACCCCAAGAACTATCAATAATGGGGCAAATTGAGCATGAGCAACTGGTAATAATTGTGCATTAAATCTTAAAAGAGCATATCCTCCCATCTTTAATAAAATTCCTGCTAGAAGCATATGAACAGGAGCTGTAGCCTCTCCATGAGCATCTGGAAGCCAAGTATGAAGGGGTACTATTGGAAGTTTCACACCAAATGCAATTAAAAGACCTACATAACAGAATATTTGGAATTTTTGACTAAAATCTTGAGCCGCCAAGTGAGAAAACTCAAAGTTAGGAATTTCAGTACCATAGAAACCCATCGCCAAAGCTGCAAGAAGAATGAAGATAGAACTGCCAGCTGTATAAATAATGAATTTTGTTGCTGCATATTGTCGATTTTTGCCACCCCATATAGCCAGTAATAAATAAACGGGAATTAACTCAAGTTCCCAAGTTAGAAAGAATAAAAGCATATCTTGTACAGCAAATACAGCGATTTGCCCACCATCCATAACCAATATCAAAAAGAAAAATAACTTTGGTTTGAACTTGACTGGCCATGCAGCAAGAACTGCTAAAGCAGTTATAAAACTAGTCAATAATATTAAAGGCATAGACATGCCATCAGCGCCAACAGACCAAGTAAGACCTAAATCAGGGAGCCAACTAATATTTTCTTTAAGTTGAACATTTTCATTACTAATATCAAAGCCATTTATATATGAACCTACAGTTATTAAAAAAGTAATTAATGCAATAGACAATGCAAACCATCTCACCTCTTTGCCATCCCCTTTATCTGGGAAAAAAGGTATTACAAATGCACTAGCAATTGGGAATAAAATTGAAGCAGATAACCAAGGAAAATTAGACAAACCAGCCCCCAAAGTTCCCAACATTTGTATCGCAAAATGTGTATAAAAATAAGTACTCAATTTAATAAGAAATTTATCTTAAATAAAGTCTAGAAATTTTCTGTATTTTTTCACCCTAATGAACAGTGAAGACACACAATTGTAATTAAGAAACTTGAGGAGATTGAAAACCAAATATAGCAACTAGTAAAATTACACCTCCAAAAACAATAAGCGCATAAAATTGAGCCCTACCAGTCTCAAAATATTTTAGACCTTCTCCACTACCTAAAGTTACGAGTCCAGTAAGATTTACAACGCCATCAACAACCTTTGAATCAACCTCTAAAACTTCTTTAGCAAGTTTTCTACTTCCCTTAACAAAAAGTTTTTCATTAATATCATCCAGGTACCATTTATTGGATAAAAATCGGTTGATACTAGGAAACTTTTCAGCAAATAAAACTGATAAATTAATTTTTTTCACAAAATATGCCTGATATGCAATAAAGATTCCAGCTGATGCAATAAGTACTGACGCAAGTGCTAAAGGCAAAAATTCTTTTAATTCGAAGGCTTTCGCAGCAGTCTCTGCTTCTTCAGGATCTATTAAACTTGCAATTTTGCTGTCCCATGGAAGTCCCATAAAGCCGATAATTACAGACGGTACCGCTAGAAATACCAAGGGAAATGTCATTGACCAAGGTGACTCATGAATAGAGCCATGTTCTTCATGCTCTTCTTCATTTTCATCATCTAGGTTAGTTTTAGAGGCTATTAAAAGCTCTTTTTGCAATCCTTTATTCTCCCCTCTGAAATCTCCTTCAAATGTCAAGAAATAAAGCCTAAACATATAAAAAGCAGTCATACCTGCTGTTAGAAGTCCTACAAACCAAAAAGCTGGAAATGATATAAAAGCATTTCCGAGTATCTCGTCTTTACTCCAAAAACCTGCCAATGGAGGAATTCCACTAATTGCTACACAACCTATTAAAAATGTTGTTGCTGTATATGGCATTTTTTTTCGTAAACCGCCCATCAATCTCATATCTTGAGCTAATACAGGCTGATGGCCAACTACTTCTTCCATAGCATGTATTACTGAACCAGATCCCAAAAATAGCATTGCTTTAAAGCAAGCATGAGTCACTAAATGAAAAATTCCTGCTACTGGTGCTCCACAACCCATTGCAAGCATCATATAACCAAGTTGAGAAACTGTGCTGTACGCTAAACCTTTTTTTAAATCCATTTGGGTCAAAGCTATAGAAGCTCCTAAAAAACAAGTAATGGTGCCAACTAAAGCAATAATGAACTGAATAGAGGGGAATATTGAATACAAAGGTTGAAGTCTTGCTACGAGAAATATTCCTGCTGCAACCATTGTTGCAGCATGGATAAGTGCAGATATAGGTGTAGGGCCTTCCATCGCATCAGGCAACCATACATGAAGAGGAAATTGAGCAGATTTTGCCATTGGCCCTAAAAAAACTAAAAAACAAAGTAGTAAGGCAGCCCAAATGGGTATCGAATTGTCAGCTATTGCTTGAGAAATTCCAGCAGCTATTTCATTAAAATCAAAACTATTTGTTGCCCAAAATAGGCCAAGAATTCCTAGTAATAATCCAAAGTCTCCCACTCTATTAACAACAAATGCTTTTTGTGCAGCGTGTGCAGCGCCATCCCTGTCATACCAAAAACCAACCAATAAATAAGAACACATCCCAACTAATTCCCAAAAAACATAAATCTCTAATAAATTCGGACTAACTATTAATCCCATCATTGAACTACTGAATAATGCTAAATATGTAAAAAATCTGACATAACCTTTGTCATGCGCCATATAACCATGAGAGTAAATCATCACTAGCAAAGTTATTGTAGTTACAAGTGCAAGCATTACACTCCCCAGAGGATCAAGGACAAAACCCATTGGAATTGTAAAATCCCCAGCATTGGCCCATACAAATAATTTTTCTACTGATTGATAACCATTAACTTGTTCAATTAAAGCTTTATAACTTATTACTGCAGAAATTCCAACGAAAGAAATCAGTCCTATAGAAACAATTTCTCTTGAATTATTAATTTTTTTGTTGATACTTATAAGTCCTAAGCCAGAAAGCACTGCTCCAATGAGTGGGAAAACGGGAATCAACCAGGCAATTTCTGAAGCTTGTGACATGTTTTAAAGAACTTCTATTATGATTTTAAACTGTCAATTGAAAAATTCAGACAAAAATGATGAATTAAATGTTTTAACAGCAATATTTATGTATTTATGAGACCACCAAAGTACGCCTATCGCAATTAATATACCAAATTGAGATAATCTAAAAAATTCTTTAATCTTAAATTCTTGCCTCCCCTCAAGTATTGCCAAAAAGGGGATAATTGAAGTACTTTTTTTAAAACTTTCAAATTCTTCTCCAAATCTATTTGCTAATCTCTTATCGCCATGCCAGATTGCAAAAAGATGATGCAAAACTAAGCCAATAGAAGTTATTAATGTGAATGATGTGCCAATCCATAAAGTATGAGCAAAACACCAAATTATCTGACCAAATGCTTGTGGATGTCTTGTGATTCGCATTATCCCAGTTCCATAGATTCGTACTTTAGGTTTTAAAACCGAAGGAATTTCTAACAAATTGTAAGTAGCGGGATATAAAAATAAAAAACTTATTGCAGTTAAGAGCCAAACGATCATAAAAACAAAATTATTGCCCTGTAAATTCCATAATCGGATTCCGTCATATCTATGAGCTAAAAAATAACTAATTAAGATAATTGCAGATGGCAAACTTAAAAAAACAAAACATAAACGCCATATTCTCGGACCCATAATAGATTCTGCTTTGATTCTTAAAGCAGCTCCCCCACTATGAATGACCGCAAAAATCAAAATCAAAAGTAAGATAATTAGAGAAGTTTTATGAGTCTCCATATATTTAAATTGTCCAAATAATTTTTGTTCTTAACAAGAATGCTCTTAAGCATTAGAATTATAAGAAATTGTAGGCATAATAGATGCCAGAATTACCATTTACACTCGATCAATTAAGAATACTAAAAGCTATAGCAGCTCAAGGAAGTTTTAAAAAAGCTGCAGATCTTTTATATGTAACCCAACCTGCCGTAAGTTTACAAATACAAAATTTAGAAAAACAACTCGAAATCACAATTTTCGATAGAGGTGGTAGGAAGGCTCTATTGACTGAAGCAGGGAGACTATTACTTGAATATTGTGAACGAATTTTGAATCAATGCGACGAAGCTTGCAAAGCTATTGAAGATTTAAATAGCTTAAAAGGTGGAACTCTTGTAATTGGAGCAAGCCAAACAACGGGCACCTACTTAATGCCGAGGATGATAGGACTATTCAGACAAAAATACCCTGATGTATCCGTTCAACTTCAAGTTCATAGTACAAGAAGAACTGGTTGGAGTGTAGCCAATGGACAAATTGACTTAGCCATTATTGGCGGACAATTACCTGGAGATTTGGAAAATTTGCTACAAGTAATTCCATATGCCACTGATGAATTGGCATTAGTTTTACCCTCTAAACATCCACTTTCGACCAAAAAAGAGCTTCTAAAAGAAGACTTATACAAATTAAATTTTGTGACATTAGATTCACAATCTACAACAAGAAAAGTAGTTGACAAACTTCTCCAAGATTCTGGGCTTGATATTCAAAGATTAAAAATTGAGATGGAGCTTAACTCTCTTGAAGCAATCAAGAATGCAGTTCAATCAGGGTTAGGAGCTTCCTTTTTGCCTGTTGTTTCTATTGAAAGAGAATTATCTGCTGGATCAATCCACAAAGCATTCGTTGCTGATTTAGAGGTTAAACGAGAACTTAAATTAATTACTAATCCGTCAAGATATACATCAAGAGCATCGGAAGTATTTAAGAAAAATATCCTCCCACAATTTGCTAGTTTAGAAAGCCCTTTGAGGCATATGTAATTATGATTAAAACTGAATTGCTTCTTTGTTAATACCTACCCCGCCATCTTCGGCTTGTCCATCACCTTTAATTATAAATTTATTTTCATTTACATCAGTCTGATAAACGCACTTAACTATTGGCTTATCTCTTATAGAACCAATATAAGCAAAAGTATTCATCCTTTGCTTACATTCTCTTACATCTTCATTACTAATTGCGCCCTGTTTTTGTAAAACTGTCCAATTCTCTCTTCTAATCACACATCCTGGCTGAAGAGCTGGTTGCGTTACAAAACTCGTAGATGGATTTAGAGTCGTATACATTTCAACATCAATTACAAAAGCACTAGCTCCCCATTGTCTGCAAAATTCAGGATCTGGAACAGCCATATCTAATTGTTGTTGACTTGCTATATTTCCCTGCCCGCCATCGGTTGTACTGGTAATAGCGCTCCCAATACCAACTCCTAAAATTAATACTCCAGCAAGTACGGCAATGGTTCCTGTACTAAAGTTGATCTTTTGTTCAGATGAAGCAGGCAATCTATTGTTACTTTGACCATACGAATCCATGTCCCTTGAATTTGGAGGATAATAACTTCTATTTGAGCCTCTTCTTGGCCTTCTATTTGAGGATGATCTATTCACAGCACTTCATTTGTCTTTGGTAAACCCATGGAATAATTCATTACTCTACAATCGGGGTTATAACTAAGCTGACCATTTTGAAGCAAAAACTTAATCAAACATTCAATTTCTGATCCTATTTTTCGAAGTTCATAATCATCTAAATCCTTTCCGACTCTCTCTTTAATTAATTCATTGAATTTTTCATTTATCTTGTTTAGAGAATCTTCGTTCCAAATAAATTCGTTATCAGGATCCAAATCAAGAGTTAGTTTATTGGGATGAAACTGTAATTCTTCATCTACCACTTCGGCAGTAAAAATTCTTACATGCCTAGTAGTCGATTTTAAAAGCATTTTTTCCATAATTTTACGAAATAATCAACGAAAAAAACTATTATGTTCTAACTTTAATGTAGCTTATTAGTAAGTGTTAATTTATTTCTTGATTTAATAATGCGTGTTGTAATTGCTGGTGCCGGTTTAGCGGGTTTATCTTGCGCTAAATATCTAGTCGATAATGGACACATCCCGATTGTACTTGAAGCTAGAGACGTTTTAGGTGGGAAAGTTGCGGCATGGAAAGACGAAGATGGAGATTGGTATGAAACTGGGTTACATATATTTTTTGGGGCATACCCAAATATGTTGCAACTTTTTAAGGAATTAGATATTGAAGACAGACTTCAATGGAAAAGTCATTCAATGATTTTTAATCAGCCATCAGAGCCTGGAACTTATAGTAGATTCGACTTTCCCGATATACCTGCTCCAGTTAATGGTGTATCAGCAATACTAAGCAATAATGATATGCTTTCTTGGAATGAAAAGATTCTATTTGGATTAGGTTTAGTGCCTGCAATGCTTAGGGGCCAAAAGTACTTAGATAAATGTGATACAAAATCATGGACAGATTGGCTAAAAGAGCACAATATACCGGAAAGAGTTAATGATGAAGTATTTATAGCGATGAGCAAAGCTCTTAATTTCATTGGACCAGATGAAATATCATCCACAGTTTTATTAACAGCATTAAACAGATTTTTACAAGAAAAAAATGGTTCTAAAATGGCATTCCTTGACGGAGCTCCTCCAGAAAGACTATGCCAGCCAATGGTTGATTATATTACTGCTCGTGGTGGTGAAGTTCACATGAATAGTCCATTAAGGGAAATCAATCTTAATGAGGACAGCACTGTTAAAAGTTTTACAGTCGCCTCTTTAGATAAAAACGAAAAGAAAGAGCTAACGGCTGATGCTTATGTAAGTGCAATGCCCGTAGATCTCTTTAAATTAATGATCCCAAAACAATGGAAAGGGTTAGATGCATTTTCTAAATTAGATGGTCTAAATGGTGTGCCAGTTATTAATATCCATTTATGGTTTGACAAAAAATTAACAGATATTGATCATTTATTATTCAGCAGATCACCTCTCCTCAGTGTTTATGCAGATATGAGTATCACCTGCAAAGAATATGAAGATCCAAATAGATCAATGCTTGAATTGGTTTTTGCACCAGCTAAAGATTGGATAAATAGGAGTGATCAGGATATTGTTGATGCAACTATGGAGGAACTCAAAAAATTATTCCCGACGCATTTCATGGGAGACGATAAAACAAACTTACGAAAATATAAAGTAGTCAAAACTCCAAGATCTGTTTATAAAGCAGTTCCTGGATGCCAAGAGTTCAGACCAAGTCAAAAATCTCCTATAAAAAACTTCTTTTTAGCAGGTGATTATACTATGCAAAAATATTTAGCATCTATGGAAGGAGCTGTTTTAAGTGGTAAATTATGCGCGGAATCAATCAATAAGGAGTATTCCAAAACTCCTCAAAATGTTTCTTCATGAGATTTACATTCCAGTAATTTAAAAATTCATCTAAAACTTTTTGAAAAATTCAATTTCTCAACTAGAACAAGCATACGAGATATGCCGAAAAGAAACTCAACAATGGGCTAAAACCTTTTACTTGGGAACTCTTCTACTACCTCAAGAAAAGAGAAAAGCTATTTGGGCTATCTATGTATGGTGTAGAAGGACAGATGAAATAATGGATAGTGTAGAAGCCTCAACTAAATCGCAAGATGAGCTTTCAGATAATCTTGATGAATGGGAAGAAAATACTAAAAATGTATTTAAGGGTAATATTAAATCTGAATTAGACTCAGTTCTATTAGATACGATCGAGAAATATCCACAAAGTATTCAACCTTATCTAGACATGATAGACGGCCAGAGAATGGATCTTAATAAATTTAGATACAAAGATTTTGATGAATTAAAACTCTATTGCTATAGAGTTGCTGGAACTGTTGGTTTAATGACTCAAAATGTGATGGGGATTGATAGTGCTTATACATCAGCCCCATGGAGTGCCATGCCGGACCCCTCCGAAGCAGCTATAGCTCTTGGAATTGCAAATCAATTAACAAATATCCTGAGAGATGTAGGAGAAGATAGACAGAGAGGAAGAATTTATCTCCCACAAGTGGATATTGAAAAATTTAATTATTCTGAAGAAGAACTTTTACAAGGAAAAATAAATAATCAGTGGAAATCACTGATGAACTTTCAATTAACAAGGGCACGCGAATGGTTCCAAAAGTCTGAGGATGGTATCAAGTGGCTATCTTCTGACGCAAGATGGCCAGTATGGACTTCTTTACGTCTATACAGAGGAATTTTAGATTCTATTGAAAGACTAGATTATGATGTTTTTAACAATAGAGCTTTTGTAAAAAATTCAGTCAAAGCTCTTGAGATTCCAATATCTTTTTTAATTTCTCGAATTAAGTAACAAGTAACTAGGCAGGCGTCTTTTGATTAGCTAACAAATCTTTCAATTTAGATAATTCTCCAGCCCATCTGGGATCAGGAGCTTCAAGGTTAGGAGCATCACTATGAACAATTTTCTTAAAATCTTTCCTTTTCTTATTTTTGTTTAATTTTCCACCATTTCTTTTATTAGAAGCAGAATCTTTTTTTTCTGATAACTCTACTCTTAATTTAGAACCATTAAATTCAAAACCGTTTAACTTTTGAATTAATAAATTAGCATTATCTTCATTATTAGCTGTCGCGAAACCAAACCCCCTGCATTCCTTAGTTTCCTTATCTAAAACTGCTTTAAATCTAATCGAATCAGAAACTGACTTTAAAAGTGTATCAAATTCTTTTGGATTAAATCCTTGTGGTAAGTTGCCAATGTAAATGCGAATGCTCATAAATTTTTAAAAATGATTTTGAAGTCTGAACTTCTAGACAAAACTAAGCTATGTGTATTTAATCACATTTTGGTGCATTTTGTTCAATCCATCGCTTTGCTTTATAAATAGCTTCATCAAAATTATTTAATCTCTCATAAGCAAGTTCCATAGAAAGATACCGTAACAGCTCTCCTAAGATAGGCCCATCCTTTATTTTTAAATTTTTTTTGATTACATCACCATTAAGGAAGTTTGAAGGATGAAATAATTTATCATCACTGTCACGCCATCTATGAAGCCAATTTAATCGTAAGTTTTGAGGTAAATGAAAAATAAAAGTTGGAAGAAACATCTCTAATTCTTTATGTAATTCAAATCTATCTGATTCAGTTAAATGAGCTATATTTTTTTTCTCTAACAAAAAGTGCCATTTTCTTAATAACTTAGTTTTTGCAATTTCAGCTTTACTAAATTTAAATTTTTCTAAAGATTTAACATCTAAGATTTGAGCAATAAAAAATGATGGTAAAAATTTTTCTTTTTCTTCTTGATTAAGTTCTAAATAATTAATTTTCTCTAAATCCAAAAAAAAAGAATCTTCAGATAAATTATCTCTAGCAAATATATTTAATTTTTTTATCAACAACATTGCATCAAGAGCATTGGCTCCATGAACTATTTTCTGGATTTCATTATTAATCCTCTCTTTAGCAACAAGATATAATTTCCCTTTATTTTTTTTAATTAAAGTAATTAAATTAAGATCAACTTTAAAAGCCAATTCTGAAACAAATCGAAAACATCTTAATATTCGTAAAGGATCATTTAATAAATTGTTTTCAGAATGAGTTCTAAGCAAAGAAATCTCTAAATCTTTAAGACCATTTAATGGATCAACCAAACACTTCTTTTCAAATAAAAAAGCAATTGAATTAATAGAAAAGTCTCTAGAATATAAATCTCCCTCTATCGTGGATGAAACCTGATTAGCAATATCAATATAAATATTATTAAGAATAATTCTTACTACTTCCCTTTTTTCATCTAAAATTATAAATTTTGATCCAATATTATCTGCAATCTGTTTCCCAATTTTAATTGCATTTAAAGGTACCACAATATCAACATCTACCTTTTCAGTTTCTCTTCCCAAAATAATATCTCTTATGTAACCACCAACCAAATATGATCCTTTAGGTAAAGAACCTAATATTAAATCCAAATTATGAAATTTTATACTTGTTTCTAATTCATTAATTATTAGTGTATGATCTGTGTGAATGCTTCTTTTCATTTTATTTATTAATTATGTGCATTTGCATCAACTGTAAATGGGTTGATAGATGTATCACATATCATGATGTTGAGAATAATCATGGTGTTGATCATATTTGTGATCTACCTGATTTTAAAGCAAAAAAACCATTCATTCATGTCAGTATAGTTAAAGACAATAATGGTGATTATAAAACTGATTGGGATGTTCAATCTTGTGAAAGTTTTGAAAATGAATTTGGTAAATGGTCTAAATGTAATCCAGGTATGGAATTACCTGTTTAAAGGTCATAGATGACAAATAAACTCAAACAAAGAGAAAATTACCCTGCATTAGTGATTCATAGCACAGATAATTCTTTTGGCTTTGGATATAGAAAAAACAATACCCTTGAATCTGATGAATTATTTATCAAAAAATTTGATAATGACCTTTGCAACAACTTAATTAATGATCTTAACAAATTCATTTCCAAAGGAAATTTACAAAAAATAAATAAGTTGTCTGTCAGCATAGGGCCAGCAAATTTTAATGCTTCACGACTTATTGTAGTTTTAGCAAGAACTATCTCACAACAAATAAATTGTCCCCTAGACAGTTTTAGTTCATTTGAAATAATGGCAAAAAGAATTGCATCAAAAAATAATATCTTTAGAAACAAAAAATCATTCTGGATTTACAAAAAATTAAAACGAAAAGGTTTAATTGCAGGTAAATATGAAATTTGTCTTAAAGAAAAAAACTCCTCGGATCTAGTCATTCGAGAAACAGTTTTACCAAAAGTTGTCAAAGAACTTGAGAGTAAAGAACTTTCTTTTGAGGCTAATTATGATGATAAAGAAGATTTAAAAGAACTATTAAACTTAGCAAATAAAAATTTATTAAATTCAAATTTAGATTCCTGGAGAAAAGTTTTGCCTCTTTACCCTATTTCTCCAATTAACTAAATATTCATCCAATCAAATTATTAATTTTATCTTGAAGGTACATTGTTACCGCATTCAGATCCTCTCTTGATGAACTCTGTGGAGGTTGAACAGGTTTTCCCACTTTAATAACTATTTTTGAAAACAAAGGAGTAAAGAATTTAAATCTTATAAGTCTATGAGAATTAACTATTGCAACAGGCAATAATAATTTTTGATTTTTAAATGCTAATAATGCTGCCCCTTGTTTGGGCTTATTCACTCGACCATTTCTTTGACGCGTACCATCAATAAATATTCCAATACAATTATCATTTGATAATTTTTTACATGCTGTTTTAATGGTATTTTTATCAACAACTCCTCTTTTCACAGGATAAGCTCCACAAGATTTGATAATAAACCCAAGTAAAGGTACTGTAAATAACTCTGCCTTGGCCATGAAAGATATATTACGTCCAAGAGCATGACCTAACAAAGGAGGGTCGAGCAAAGAGCCATGATTAGAAACCATTATAAAAGAATTCTTTTGCGGAATATTTTCTCTACCTATTAAATGACCTCTGAATACAAATTTATAAATTGGTAATACAAAAAGTTTGCTCACTAATTGATAAATTAATTTTTGAAAAACATCATTTTTCATACTTGATTAATAAGTTATTTGATTAGATGATGAAACTTGAGAAATTTTTAAATCTTTTATATGTCTTTTTGCTAAACCGCTAAGAACATTTGATGGGCCAACTTCAACAAAATGAAGGTCATTATCTTTTGCCATTAAATCCATAGTTTCTCGCCACCTTACGCCATTACACATTTGATTTTCTAATCTAGTTTTAAGCTCATCAGGATCGTCACATAATGAAGGTTCATAATTACTTATTACTGGGAAAGAGGGATTTTTAAACTTAATCTGTTTTAAATACTCTGAAAATTTAACTGCGGGCTCATCCATGAATGGCGAATGAAATGCACCTGAAACATTTAATTTTAGGAATCTTTTACAAGAAATTTCTTTCGATAAATTATCTATCTCTTCATTAGATCCTGATAAAACAACTTGGGAAGAGCTATTATCATTAGCAATTACAACATCTTTACTTTTTTTGACTAATAAATCCAGTTCATTTCTATCAAAACCAATTACTGCTGCCATAGATCCTTGCCCAGCATTTACCATTAATTGAGATCTTACTTTTATTAGTGATATGCAGTCTTCGAATGAAAAAACATCCGCACAATATAATGCAGTTATTTCTCCCAGACTATGCCCAGCCACATAAGTTGGTTTCAAACCATTTTCTTTTAAGGCATCTAATAAAATTGATTCAACCAAAAAAAGACAAATTTGTGTATTACTTGTATTATTCAAATCACTAAGAGGATTTGTAGGATCAGAATTTAACTCGCAAATTTCAAATAAATTTCTCTCAAATATCTCAGAAGCATAACTAAACCTCTCTTTTGTGTTCGGCAAATTTTCAATTTGTTTTGCCATTCCAATTTTTTGAGAACCCTGTCCAGGAAATACCCATGCAACTGTCATAATGTTCCTATTTTGTTTTTAACCCCATTTAATTAGGGCTGCACCCCAACTTAACCCAGCACCGAAACCACTTGTAGCAATAATATCATTTTGTTTAATTCTATTATCTCTTACAGCCTCATCCATCATTAGTGGAATTGTTGCTGCTGACGTATTGCCATATTTTTCTAAATTACTAAGAATCTTTTCTCTGGGAATTTTTAACCTTTCTCCTACAGAATCCAATATTCTTTGATTAGCTTGATGCAGCAAGAGCCAATCAACTTGATCAGAAGTATATTTCATTTTTTTCAACAACTTTTCAAGAATTAGGGGAACTTCTTTAACTGCGAATTTATAAACTTCCTGACCATTCATCTGAATTGGAGAAAAACCTCCACTTAAACAGTCAATTTCATCAACTATTGAATGCTTATTTTTTTTTGATGGAAGATTAAGAAAAGAACCCCTCCCCCCATCAGTTCTCATATCGAAACCTATAAAATTATCAAATTCATTTGTGGCTTCAATTGCTAATGCACCGGCACCATCTCCAAAGAGAATACAACTTCTTCTATCGTTCCAATCAACAAAACTTGATAATTGATCTGCTCCAATAACAATAGCCCTTTTAAAACTACCACCTTTTAAAAATTGTGAGGCTGTTATTAATGCAAATAAAAAACCACTACAAGCTGCAGTTAAATCGAAAGCTACAGCATTAGCTGCCCCTAATTTAGCTTGAATGGATGGGGCTGATCCAAATAAATCATGCGGAGTAGAAGTAGCTAAAACAATCAAATCAATCGTTTTAATATCCCAATTAGCCATTTCTATAGCAGTTAGAGCAGCCTTATAACCCATCTCAGTAACATTGTCTTCTACATTAGAGATTCTTCTCTCAGAAATGCCAGTTCTAGATTTTATCCATTCATTGCTTGTTTCAACCTTTTGACTAATTTTTTGATTAGTTAAGATTTGATCAGGTACATAACTTCCGCTTCCCTTGAATGACACTCCAATCTGATTAAAATTTATTCCTTCCAAAAGAGTTTTTTAGTTACTTATATTAGTCAAACATAAATTTGACTCAATATGTTTTATGAATTTAAAACTTGAAGCTTTTGCAGTTGATTTAAATTGTCCATAACACCATGATTCACTGCAGAGTGAGCCAAGCGAAGAGCACTAACTACTGATAAAGATTTGCTACTTCCATGACCAATAACACAAATACCATTAACCCCAAGTAATAGAGCTCCTCCATGTTCAGCATGATCTAACCTCTTCTTAATTCTGAGTAGATTACTTTTTAAAAAAGCTGAACCAACTTTCCCCCGCCTTCCACGTGGCAGCTCAGATCTCAAAATATCTAATAAAACTCCTCCCACAGATTCAAGAAATTTCAATAATATATTTCCAGTAAATCCATCACAGACGACTACATCGAAACTACCAGATAATACATCTCGTCCTTCACAATTACCTCCAAAATCAAAACTTTTTTCAGAAGATAATAATTCAAATGTTTTTAGGGATAAATCATTACCTTTACATTCTTCTTCTCCAATATTTAAAAGGCCAATTCTTGGTTTTTGTACTTGTAGTACATCTTTTGCATAAATATTACCTAGAAGAGCAAATTGATGCAGATAAGATGGCTTGCAATCAGTATTTGCACCGACATCTAAAACTAACACCGGGCGAGTTTGATCCCTTGTTGGAAACAATGCTCCTATAGCAGGTCTCTCAATCCCTTTCAATCTCCCAATTCTAAATATGGCAGAAGCCATCATGGCTCCAGAATTACCCGCTGAGTAGACAGCTTCAGCTTTATTGTTTCTCACTAAATCCATTGCAACGTTTATACTTGCATTTTTCTTTTTTCTAACTGCGGTAGCTTCTTCATTCATCCCAATAGGCTCTCCACTATCAATTAATTCAAGACGATTATTATCTATTTCATTTTCTAATAATTCTGCTAAACCAGTTTTTTCTGCTGCATCTTTAACTTTTTCGAGTTTGCCTACAAACTTTATATTTATTGGAAATCTACTTATTGCTTCTAGGCAACCCTCAAGAATTGGACCAGGAGCATAATCTCCACCCATCCCATCAACTGCGATCCAAATTCTTTTAGATTGAGATTCCTCAACCCTATCTAAAATATTATCGTTATTTTGTAATCTTTTTAATGGATCAAACACTAATGGCTGTAATGTATTCTTTGCTATTGAACTAGCATTTGAAACTACACTACTAGCAGTATTAACAACAGATTCAGCGCTTGAAACTACATTACCTGCAACATTACCCGCAACATTACTAGCTGTGGTTACTACAGATCCGGCACCAGAAACCATATTACCCGCAACATTACTAGCCGTTGCTGCAGAACTAGCAGCAGTGTCAACTATAGAAGTTACAGCCGAATTTCTTTTATACCAAATAACTAATCTTCTTATAGCTCTTGGCTTGTTAATTTTTTGCGCTGTTTGTTTCTCCATTTATTTACCATCAAAGGGAGCAAGATCTACAATTCGTTGAAAAAGATACCCTGTACCTCTTGCTGTCAATATCAATTCTGGATTTGCTGGATCAGCCTCCAGTTTGGATCTTAATCTTGATATATGAACATCGACAACTCTTGTATCTACATGTCTTTCAGGGGTATATCCCCAAACTTCTTTCAAAATCTCTCCTCTACTAAATGGCTCTCCTGACCTACTTACCAAAAGCTCTAAAAGACTAAATTCCATACCAGTTAATCTTATTCTCTCATCACTTTTAAAAACTTGTCTTCGATTTGTATCAATTTTTATATCCGTAACCAAAATTAATCCTGAATTTGGCATTCCAGGAATTTGCTCTTTGTCGATTCTTCTAAGAACGCACCTAATTCTAGCTTCTAACTCCTTTGGGCTAAATGGTTTTACTACGTAATCATCAGCCCCTAATTCTAAACCTGTTATCCTATCTGCAACATCTCCTAATGCAGTTAACATAACAATTGGAACATCAGAATCTTTCCTTAACTCTTGACAAACCCCATAACCATCCAGTTTTGGCATCATAACATCAAGCACTACTAAATCAGGTTCATAATCTTTAAATAACTTTAGTGCTTCTTTGCCATCACTTGCAGTTACAACTTTGTAGCCAATCATGGAGAGACGTGTCTCCAGAATTCTTCTAATACTTGCCTCGTCATCTGCCACAAGTATAGTTTCTTTAGTTTGACTAGATAGAGCCATTTGTTTCTATTAGCTAATCAGTAAGAGAATTTATTATTAACCTAATCTAACTTGTAGAGGGGCAATATCCCAAACATTCTAGTTCTATTACTTCATTCAGAGACTAAATGTCTAGCAAATTATCTACTTTTATTTGTCAGAATTGCGGATCTGAAACTTCTCAATACTTTGGTAGATGCCTAAATTGCAACTCATGGAATTCCATTGTTGAAGAAATAAAAAGTAAGAGATCAAAATATCAAGAAATAAAAAATAGCAAAAAATCTATACCGTTTAATGAGATTTCATCAAAAAAGATATCGAGATTTACAAGTGGATTTAGAGAATTTGATCGAGTACTTGGAGGTGGAATAGTACCAGGATCTGTCGTTTTACTAGGAGGGGAACCAGGTATAGGTAAAAGCACAATAGTTCTTCAATCAGCAGGAAGAATATCTCTAAATGAGAAAGTTTTGTATATAACTGCAGAAGAATCTTTAGAACAAGTAAAAATTAGATGGGATAGATTAAATCAAAACAGTATTAATTTACAAATTTTTGCAGAAACCAATTTATCCCTAATTATTGGAGAGATCAAACGTGTAAAGCCAAGTTTCGCAATTATTGATAGTATTCAAGCCATCCATAATCATGAAATGCAAAGCTCTCCAGGATCAGTTTCTCAAGTTAGAGAATGTTCATCTGAATTGCAAAATCTTGCCAAAGACAATAATATTGCTCTTCTAATAATTGGTCATGTAACCAAAGATGGTGCTTTAGCTGGCCCTAAAACTCTAGAGCATTTAGTTGATACAGTAATAAACTTTGAAGGAGATAATATTTCATCTCATAGATTACTAAGAAGTATAAAAAATCGATTTGGATCGACCTTTGAAATTGGAATTTTTGAAATGCTTGAAGAGGGTTTACGAGAAATAAAAAACCCAAGTTCAATTTTTACAAATAAAGAAAATATTTCAGGTGTAACAACCACGATTACAAATGAAGGCACTCGCCCATTAGCAGTTGATATACAAGCACTGGTAAATAAAACTTTCTACAGTAACCCAAGGCGAACTACAACTGGAATTAGCATAAATAGATTGCATCAAATTCTTGCTGTTATTGAGAAACATGTAGGGATAAAATTATCTGAATTTGATTGTTATATAGCTACTGGTGGAGGTTTCGAAATTAATGATCCCTCATCTGACTTAGGTGTAGCAATATCAATTTTATCAAGTTTGAAAAATATTCCTCCTTTGGCTAGTACCTCATTTATTGGAGAATTGGGTTTGAGCGGTCAAGTTAGAAAATCGAACAACCTACGGACAAAGATAGAAGAAGCTGTAAGACTAGGGATCAAAAATATCGTAGTGCCAAAACTAGAGGAGGAACTAAATAATAATTTTCAAAATTGTATAAATATTAAAGAAATATCCAATATTAGAGAAGCAGTTGATTATTCTTTGTCAAAATAAAAAACTCAAAGGTACATATCAATTGAACTTCTGCCTGAGTTTTTCAACCAATTCTCAATATCTAGATACCCACCTGGATAAAGTCTTACTGCTTTAGACCAGACTTCAGCAGCTTTATCAAACCAAATATCTCTCTGATCTAAATCACCATTTTGCTCAGCATATCTTCCCCTTTTTTCATATATTAAACCTATATTTTTCAAACATGATGGCTGTTTGGGATTTTCTACTAATGCTTTTTCATAAGTTTCAATAGACAAATCCTCTTCACCGTTACTCATATATATAATTGCCATATTTTTTAAAGTCTCGCCTCTATCAATTTTATTTTCTTCAAGCAGTAAACTCTCTTTGTAATACTCTAATGCTTCCGAATAATCCCCATTATTTTGTGCAGCTAAGCCATCTCTATAATAAATATATGCCTTTTTTTCTTTCTCAGCGATAGGCATTATTTTTACAATAGATTCAGCAATTACAGTAAAAGCTTTATCAATAAAATTGTCTCTGTTTTGATTACTAGGCACTGCTATAAATCTAATAAAATTAATATAGTAATTTAAAAAATAACTATTTAAAAAGTCTATTACATTTATTATTATAGTTAAAAATAAAGTCAAGCATTAATTTGCTTTTATCGTGAAAAATATGGAGAGCATTCAATTAAGCGTTACAGGAATGAAGTGCGGAGGTTGCGTTAGTACTGTTGAAAAAATATTGAATAATTCTGATGGTATTGAAAATGTTTCTGTTAACTTGCTTACTGAAAGTGCATATTTTGAGATTACTCAGAAACATATAGAAATAGAAACAGTTCTCGACAATCTAAAAGAGAATGGTTTCCCATCAAAGATATACATAAATGATTATTCAAAAAAAATAAATAAAGCAGAATTAGAAAAAAAAAAGAAGTGGAATAATCAATGGAGAAAACTAACTTTTGCCCTATTACTTTTATTATTTTCAGGATTAGGTCATCTGGCAGAAGGAAGATATATAAATTTTCCAATATTAGGTAATATATTTTTTCACGCTTCATTAGCAACGTTAGCTTTATTATTTCCTGGCAGAGGAATAATTATTAATGGATTTAAATCATTTATTAAGAACCATCCCAATATGGATTCTTTAGTAGCTCTTGGAGTAATAAGCGCATATACAACAAGTCTCCTGTCCTTAATATTTCCTGCCACTGGTTTTCCTTGTTTTTTTAATGAGCCAGTTATGCTGTTAGGATTCATACTGATTGGGCGTTACTTAGAAGAAAGAGCAAGATATCAAACTGGTTCATCCATTGGAGAATTATTAGATCTTCAACCTGAAATGGCAAATATCTTCACAGAAGATAATAAAATAAAGTCAATAAGAGTAAACACTCTAAGACCTAATCAAGAGATTCAAGTTCTAGCAGGTGACAGAGTACCTGCTGACTGCATTGTTACCAAAGGTAATTCATATGTTGATGTTTCACATATTACTGGAGAATCCAAACCTGTAGAAGTCAAAGAAGGCGAAAATCTATCTAGTGGATCTTTAAATCTTAATTCAACTCTTAGACTTAAAGTACAAAAAGTTGGAGGGGATTCTTCTCTTGCAAAACTGGTAAATCTTATTGAGTCTGTAAACGCTAGAAAACCTCACATTCAAAGCATTGCTGATGAAATTGCAGGCAAATTTACTTACTTTGTACTTATTTTTGCTACTTTAATCTTCTTCTTTTGGTGGAAGGGAGCAAGAAACATATGGCCTGATTTATTAATTCACAATAATGAATTGGTTACTCACTCAAGCCATACACTTCATAGTTCGCTTGGTAGTAATGCTGAAAACTTCCTAAGTTTAGCAATTCAATTGTCAATTGCTGTTTTAGTAATAGCTTGTCCTTGTGCATTAGGTTTAGCCACCCCAACTGTAATCACTGTCGCATCAGGTAAAGCTGCAAAAAAAGGGGTTTTATTTAAAGGCGGAGACAAAATAGAAATGGCTTCAAAAATTAATCACATTATTTTTGACAAGACCGGTACTTTAACGAAAGGAAAGCCTTTCATAGTTGATTACAAAAATAATGATGATCCTTCATTTTTATTAAGAATAGCTGCCAGTTTAGAAAAGGAAAGCAGACATCCAATAGCAGATGCCTTAATTCAAGAGGCAAAAAAGGAAAATTTAAGTTTATTTCCAATAAAAAAAATTTTCACTCATTCAGGGCGAGGTATTTCTGGAGAACTTCAGTCAATTGATGGACTTATTAATATTGGAAATATTGAATGGCTACTAAGCAAAGGAATAATTATTGATAGTGATGCAAAAAAAGTCATTGAAAATGAAGAAACAAAAACGAACACCATCATTGGAGTAAGTATCAAAGATAAGTTATTAGGCTTTATTTTGCTAGGAGATTTACTCAGAGATGATGCAATTAAAACAGTTCAAAATTTGAGAGAAAACAGATTTAAAATTAACATTTTAAGTGGAGATAGGAAACAAACAGTCTTAGCTTTAGCAAAAAAAATTGGTTGTAAAGAAACAGAAGTAAAATGGGATCTTCTTCCTGAAATGAAGCTAAAGACTATAGAAAATTTAAAAATTAATAATAAAGTGGCAATGATTGGTGATGGTATTAATGATGTTCCAGCCTTAGCATCCTCAGACTTAGGCATTGCAGTAGGATCAGGGACTCAAATAGCCAAGGCTAATGCAGATGTAGTATTAATGGGAGATCAATTAAATGGATTACCCTACGCCTTAAGTCTTGCAAAAAAAACTATAAGAAAAATAAAGCAAAATCTGATATGGGCTTTTGGTTACAACTTACTCGCTATACCTTTAGCCGCCGGTATTTTATTCCCTAAATACGGTATTCTTCTTAGTCCCTCAATAGCAGCATTATTGATGGCTATTAGCTCTATTACAGTTGTAATTAATGCTTTATCTTTGGATTAAATGAAAGGAAAATTTATCGTTATTGAGGGTATTGATGGATGTGGTAAAACTACCCAAATAGATGAACTATCTAAATGGCTTCCTAATAGTGGTCTAATAAAAAAAGGTTCTAAATTAATCACAACTAGAGAGCCTGGAGGCAGTCTTTTAGGAAAAAAACTTAGAGGACTGATTCTTGATAATAATGAAAATATCAAGCCTTCATCTCTTACAGAATTATTGCTTTATGCAGCAGATAGAGCTGAACACGTTTCCAAGATTATTTCACCTGCTTTAAATAATAATGATTGGGTAATAAGTGATAGATTTTCCGATTCCACACTGGCTTATCAGGGTTATGGAAGAAATATAAATTTAGAAATAATTAAAAATATTGAATCTATTGTGTGTCAAGGATTATCTCCTGATATCACTTTCTTCTTAGAAATTTCTCCAGAAGAGAGCATATTCCGAAGAAAAAATGAAATTCCAGACAGAATAGAATCAGAAGGTATTAGATTTTTAGAAAAAGTAAATGAAGGCTTCAAACTAATTGCCAAGCAAAAAAACTGGAAAGTAATATCTGCTTCACAAAATATTAAAACTATTTCTAATCAAATCAAAGAGACTTTGCTAAATAATTTTTCTAATAACAAATGATTGAAGTTAAAAAAAATAATTTTTTCTTGAATGAAGAAGTCAATACCTTTCTTAAGAACATAATTAAAAACAAATCATTATCTAATGGTTATATATTTTATGGTGCTGAAGGAGTAGGTAAAAAACAAACCGCTCTTCAATTTATAAAAGAAATTTTCAAACAGTCTGCACCAAGCGAAAATGTTGAAGAGAGAATTGCAAATAATAACCATCCTGATTTTTTAATTATTGAACCTGATTCTCTTTTGGCAACAAAAAGTTCAGGAAGTTTCGATCTTGAAAAAACAATAAAAAATGGATCTGAGATTATTAAAATTGCTCAAATACGTAACATCAAAACTTTTCTAAGTCAAAAATCAATAAACTCAGAAAAAAAAGTTGTTTTGATTATTGATGCACACCTCTTAAACGAAGCAGCCTCAAATTGCCTTTTAAAAACCTTAGAAGAACCTAGTAACGGCATTTTTATTTTATTAACATCTAAATTAAACCTTCTCTTAGATACAATCACCTCAAGATGTCAAATCGTCAGATTTCGATCTTTTTCTTGTAAACAAATAGAATCAATTTTAAAAGAATATTTAGATACTTCTAAATTAAATATAAATACAAAATTAGAATTTGAAGATTTAATAAACTCTGCAAATGGATCTCCAAATCAATTATTGAGTAATATTGAAATCTGGAATGATTTTTCAGATGAGATTATAAGTAAATTGGATTCTCCAATTAAAAATAGTCTGGAAATATTAGAAATATCTAAATCAATATCTGAGAAATTAGAAATTTTTCAACAGATTTATTTAGTAAACTTAATTCAAACAATTTGGTGGAGAAAAACAAAAAAAATTGATTTAGTTAAAAAACTTGAAAATTTAAAATACCTTTTAAGAAAAAATATTCAACCAAGGTTGGCATGGGAAATAGCTTTTTTAAAAATCTCAATGGAAGATTTATGAGATTAATCTACTGCTGAATTTATCAAGTCAGGATTTCTTGCTCGAATGAATTCTTGCTTAGCAGTTTCCACTTGAGAACCAACAGGTAACTCAAGACAATATCCAGCACCATATACAGTTTTTATATAAATAGGTTTACGTGGATCAGGTTCTAGTTTAGTTCGTAAGTGTCTAATATGGACTCTTATTGTCTCAATATCATCATCAGGTTCATATCCCCATACTTCTTTAAGGATTAATGCTGGCGATACAGTTTGACCATGTCTTTGCAAAAGACAATGAAGAAGTTCAAATTCAAGATGAGTTAACCTAACAGGAGATTCAAACCAAATAGCTTCAAATCTTTCCGGAACAAGAGTCAAAGGGCCATAATTTAATATTTCTTGCTGGTTACTAGAATTTAATTGAGCTCTGTTAGTTCTTCTTAATAAGGCTTTTATACGTACATATAATTCTTCTAAATCAAATGGTTTAGTAATGTAATCATCAGCTCCAGAATTAAACCCGGTAACTTTGTCTTTCAGGCCGCCTAAGGCAGTTATCATCAAAATTGGTATATTTGATGTCCTTTCATCTCTTCTTAGTCGCTGGCATAAAGTTAAACCATCGACACTAGGTAGCATTAAATCCAAAAGTATTAAATCTGGTGAATATTGAAGGGCTAATGCTTGTCCTTTAATTCCATCTTCAGCTTTTTGGACATCAAAACCAGAATGTTCTAAATGCCTAGCCACCAAATCACGCATATCACGATCGTCTTCAATTAAAAGGATTGAAATTTTCATATTTATAAACTATTAAATTAAAATTAAGTTTTGGTATAACGATTCTCTCAAGAATTTGTAAAGATTGCTGAATTACTGTAAACAATTTTATCAATTAGATTTATGAAATAACTTAGTGATAGCAATGGATTATGTAAAAATTGCAATTTTTAATAAAGTTGAAATTTTAGAATTTCTTTCGATTCTATTTACTTTTTCTTAATAATCAAAGGATTATTAGAAACAAATAATGTTTCCAATAGAAGGAATATCCAGTTCAGATTGCCATTATTAAGGTTAGAAAAATTGAGTTAAATGGATATTTTCAGTTTTTAAATACGAATTAACTAAATTTAAAATTTTTAATTTCTCCAGAATGTTTAAACTAATAATTTTGTCTATATTAAAAAAAATTTAAGTATCTATGAAAAAGAATTCTATTAACTATTTTGATTTATCAAAAAAACAACTAGAAACTCTTAAAGAACTTTACATTCAAAAAAAAGTTGAATCGATGAGTCATCAAGAACTTAAACAATATGTATTAGAAATTATTTCTCATCAGATAAACGATACTATTGGCAAAGAAGAGGAAATGGAAGCATGGAGTGAAATGTCAGATTTTTTTGGAGAACAATTTGAAATAAATATCTTAGAGATACAATCAAAATATGTTGACGATAAAAATGTAATTGAAACAGAAATAGATTCTCAGAAGCAAAGAATAGAATTACTTGAAAGGAATAGTTTGGATCAAGAGAAAAAGGATATGTGGGATGACTAGAATTTCCTGAATGGTGTAGTAATTCACAGGATAAAAAGAATATATGTAAATTTTAAAAAATGAAACTCCATTAAAGAGATTAATTATGTGGAGAATTAGTAAATGTTCTAATTACTGTTCTAAAAACCATATTCCCAATAAAGCGTCATATATAATTTTGCATTCTAAGCTTATTATTCCTAATGTTCTATATACTGTTATTAATACTATATCAAATATACTGAATTATATCTTCGGCTAACCAATATTTGAAAAAAGAACAAAGAAATAAAAAAGTCACCTTTTTAGGGTGACTTTAGATTACTTTTTGAAATTATAAACTCCCGGGGCGGTAGTCAGGGTGCTGTTTCCTGAAGGTGTATGACTGAATATGACATAAGAAATTTGCGATTTTAATATATTTCCCCACCATATCCCCACCATGACTAACTCAGAAAATCGTCCTTTTTTAACTATTAAAGAGGCATCAAACTTACTTGGAATATCGGTTTCAACAATTAATCGATTAGTATAAAAAAGGAGACTTTCCTTCCAAAATAAAATTATCCCAAGGAAGAAAAGTTTTTATGAAATATCAAATAAATGAGTGGATAGAAAGCAAAAAATTTAGATAAGAATTAGATAATATCGCTAATAATTTCACTGTGTCCTTCTCCAGTTAAATAACTGCTCATTTGAACTTGATTTTGATAATTTGCATATCTGATATTTCCATCTGCATGCATTAGAGATCTCAAATAAACATCGCCATCATTAGTTTTCCAGTAAACCTCATGAATTCCATCACCGTCATAATCTCCCGAATGTTTGGCAGTGAGATTATCATTTTCTAAGTCATTTTGAAAACGCACCTGACTATTAAGTGCTAAACGATCCTCGTTATTATCGTCAAAATCTCCATCGCCATTCAAATCTACATAGCGATCAGATCCTGTAGCACCATATGCTGCAGGTGCTGGCGTCACTCCATCAGATAAAAACCCACCATATTTCTCTCCTTCTGCAATTAAAGGATCTTCGTAAATTCCAACAACTCTGGTACCTCCTCCATTTCCATGATCTCCATAATCAACCTGACCAGTAAGTGAATCTACTTTTGCTGTAACCCAACGCCGAGAAACATTATTTGTAAATATTCCTTCAAAAACTCCATCGCCATTTACATCAAGAAGACCATGATATTTATATGAAGATGCAGTTTTTTCTAAATTATCTCCAGCATGCAAGTTTCCACCATAATCTTTTATCGAGTTCAAAGTAGTTTTCTTACCAACGTCATATGCTTTAACTGTGACTGGTGCAGAACCTGATATTGATGAAAACCCTTTTGAGTGAGGAGTATAACTTTCGTTTATATCTGCAACTTTTGTTCCAGTATCAAGTAAATCATTAACACTTAATGTGATTGCTTCTTCATAAGATAAACCACCACTATCTGTAGTTTTTAGACGGACAGAATAACTTGATTTTGTCTCATAATCTGGAGAAGAACTTATCTTTAAGTTACTTCCTTCAATAGTAAAAGAACCATTATCGGTATCTCCTGTTCCGCTTACCAACGTATAAGTATGACTATCAGATGAATCCTCATCTGTAGTCGATAATGTTGCAACTGCACTTCCTGCATATATATTTTCATTAAAACTTCCTGATGATAAAGATATGTCTGTTGCTACTTCATTAACGTCATTGACATTAAAGGTAACTGCTTTTTCATAAGACAATCCTCCACTATCTGTTGTTTTTAAACGGACAGCATAAGAAGACTGAGTTTCATAATCTGGTGCAGCATTAATCTTTAAATTGCTTCCTTCAATCGTAAAAGAACTATTATCTGTATCTCCCCTTCCGCCTACCAATGTATAAGTATGACTATCAAAAGCATCAACATCAATAGTCGATAATATTGCAACTGTACTTCCTGCATCTATATTTTCATTAAAACTTCCTGATGATAATGATATGTCTATTGGCGTTACATCAATATCTATTGGCGTTTCATCAATTAAATCATTAACACTTAATGTGAATGCTTCTTCATAAGATAATCCACCAAGATCTGTTGTTTTTAAACGGACAGCATAAGAAGACTGAGTTTCGTAATCTGGTGCAGCATTAATCTTTAAATTGCTTCCTTCAATCGTAAAAGAACTATTATCTGTATCTCCTATTCCACTTACTAACGTATAAGTATGACTATCTGAAGCATCCTCATCTGTAGTTGATAATGTTGCAACTACTGATCCAGAAATTATATTTTCGTTGAAACTTGTTGCTGATAGAGATATATCTGTTGCTTCTTCGTTAACATCATTAACACTTAATATAATTGCCTCTTCATAAGAAAAACCACCACTATCTACTATTTTTAGACGGACAGAATAACTTGATTTGGTTTCATAGTCTTGTGCAGCATTAATCTTTAAATTACTTCCCTCAATCGTAAAAGAACTATTATCTGTATCACCGTTTCCACTTACTAATGTATAAGTATGACTATCTCCCGAATCAGTATCTGTAGTTGATAATGTTGCAACTGTACTTCCTGCATCTATATTTTCATTGAAACTTGTTACCGATAGAGATATATCTGTTGGCGTTACATCAATTAAATCATTAACACTTAATATCATTACTTCTTCATAAGACAATTCTCCACTATCTGTTGTTTTTAAACGGACAGAATAACTCGAGTTGGTCTCATAATCAGGAGAAGCATTGATCTTTACATTACTCCCCTCAATCGTAAAAGAACTATTATCTGTATCACCGGTTCCACTTACTAATGTATAAGTATGACTATCTCCCGAATCAGCATCTGTAGTTGATAATGTTGCAACTGTACTTCCTGCATCTATATTTTCATTGAAAATAGAACTTGATAAAGAAATATCTGTAGGTGATTCATCTATTAAATCTACAACAGAAAAACTTAGTGTTTCCTCATATGATGCACCACCACTATCATTTGTTCTTATCCGGACAGAATAACTTGATTTTGTCTCATAATCTGGAGAAGAATTTATCTTTAAATTGCTTCCATCAATCGTAAAAGAACCATTATCTGTATCTCCTGTTC
>QCCU01000005.1 GCA_003278855.1 Prochlorococcus sp. AG-347-M23
AGTAACTAAATCAATGGATTTTATTTCTAAAAGTCAAGGATACATTCCTCTAAAAGCAGTCCCTTACATATTTTTCCTAGCTGTTGTACTAAGTATCACAACTTCAACTAATACATTTGTCTAAAACTAATTAGTTTTGAGAGAAGAGTAAAGTAAATATTTAATGGAAAAGTACGATGTTGTAATAGTAGGAAGTGGAATAGGGGGATTATGTTGCGGCTCGATTCTCGCTTTATCAGGCAAAAAAGTACTTATATGTGAAGCTCATAGCCAGCCAGGAGGTGTTGCCCACAGTTTCAGAAGGAATGGTTACACTTTCGAATCAGGTCCTTCATTGTGGAGTGGAATAGGTAAATGGCCGACAACTAATCCCCTAGGGCAAATTCTTAGATTACTTGATGAAGAAGTTGAACTATTTCAATACAAAGGTTGGCAAGTAATTGTCCCAGAAGGCAATTTTAATCTTGATGTAGGGGAAGAACCTTTTAAAAATACTATTAAAACTTTAAGAGGTGAGAAATCTGTTAAAGAATGGGAATCATTTATATCCGGAATAAAACCTCTTAGCCAAATAATAAATGAAATACCTTTACTCTCATTTTCTCCCGAATCAATAAATTTCTTAGATTTAATAAATTTAACCTCAAAATTTTTACCTAATATCAATCAAATACCAAAAATTAATAAAGGCTTTGGGAATTTAGTAAATAATCATCTAGAGGATCCTTTTCTCAGGAATTGGGTTGATTTATTGAGCTTTTTGATAAGTGGCATGTCAATGCATGATACAAATACAGCTGCGATGGCTACTTTATTTAACGAATGGTTTGAACCAAATTCATACCTTGAATACCCCAAAGGAGGTAGTGAATCTATCGTAAAAGCTTTAATTAATGGATTTAAAAAAAATGGAGGAGAATTAATTCTTTCTTCGAGAGTAAAGACAATTAACTTCAATAAAAATTTAGCCACAGGTATAACTCTGAATAATGGTTCTAGTTATAGTTGTGAATCTGTTGTCACGAATACTGATGTTTGGAATTTAAAAAAGTTAATTCCAAATGAAATTTCAAAAAAATGGAATACAAAAGTTTTGAACCCTAATAAATGTGATTCTTTCCTTCATATACATCTAGGTTTTGATGCTGATGGTCTTGAAAATTTGCCAATACATGCAATACATGTTGATGAGTGGGAAAAAGGTATAACCGCAGAAAGAAATATAGTCGTATTTTCAATCCCATCTGTTTTAGATAAAAATATGGCCCCTGAAGGAAAACATGTTCTTCATGGATATACTCCCGCAAATGAACCTTGGGAAATTTGGGAAAACCTAAATCCAAAGGAATTAGAATATAGAAATATGAAAGAAGAAAGATGTTCAATATTCCTTAATGCAGTGCGAAAATTCATCCCTGATATAGATGAAAGGATTGATTTAAAGATGCTAGGAACCCCAATCACTCATAAAAAATTCACCAATACATATTGCGGTAGTTACGGCCCTGCATTATCTGCAGCAAAAGGTCTTTTCCCAGGCTGCAAAACTCCAGTGAAAAATTTATTTACTTGCGGCGCTAGTACATTTCCAGGTATTGGAATTCCTGCTGTTTCAGCAAGTGGCGCTTACGCAGCTGAAAAAATTATTGGTAAAAAAGAGTTTAAAACTCTTCTTAAGAAAATAAATTTATGAATCAAGTTATTTTTTATAACTCTACAAATACTTAGTTAAGAAATAAGAATAAAGAAAGCAAAAACGTTCAATAATGATAATCTTTATCTGAACATAAACTTAACTTATAGCTCTTATATGTTTTTCTTATCAATTCCTCAAGCCTGGCATTTAGTTGGCACTTGGTCAGAACAACTTCCAAATGAGTCAAATCTTATAGGAATGGGCCAAACAGAATTAATGATGACTTTGCATTCAATATTCGTTCCTCTCTTACTTGTAATTTCATATTACCTATTCAATAGACTTAACAAAAACGAATCAAAGAAAATTAAAGGATGATCGTTTAAAGTTTATTTAGCCGAACTTCTTCTAACTACTTTTCTGCCTGTAGAAGTATCAACTCCACTTGAATCTTTAGTTTGTGAATTAGATTCAACATTATCAAGATCACTTTTATCCATTTCTGCGCAAACACCTACTACCATGGCAGCTTGCATTTGATCTGGTAAATCTCCAATAGTTAATAAGGCCTTTAAAACTAATTGAAGTCGAGTTTGCCGATCTATTTCAGGTCTTAGTTTTTTTACGGTATTCCAAAGTTCTTGGGTAACTTCTTTTAAAAGTTCTCGATCAACAGCCAAATTAAATCCTTCTTGTATTTCTACTAATCTAACAAAAAATTGGATCTCGTAAAATAATATTCAATAAAAAGATTGTTAGTTAATATTTTTCTATCCGAATACGAGTTGCATTTGTTGGGGCAATGCATTCTTCTCTTGCAAAAGTTTATCTTTTTCAGTCTTTTTTAGAGTAAAAGTTCTATAAAATTTTTTTTGAATCTTTATTGGAGTATTTTCAAACTTTACATTTTTGCTTATTAGAGAATTCCACTCTTTTGAATTAAAGGGAGCATAAGGAGAAGATGAAATCACTTTCATGTCTTTATAATACATCTGTACTAATAATAGTACAGATTTACTATTCTGCAACAACTGAGTCGACTTTTCTTAAATTTTAAAATGTCTTTGAGAATGGATTGATTTTTTTTATCTAATTTGTGGGAATTATAAGTTTGATAAATGAATAAAAGTATCATAAGTAACTTATTGATCCCTTTTTTTAGTGTCTTAAGACTTTTATTGCTTAAAAACCTCTTAAAATAGTTAATTTGTTGAAATTAACATTGACAAGATATATTCAGTAATCCTTCCTATAAAAAGAATAATGAATTAATCGCAAAATGCTTCTTAGTAATTCAAAAAGACTAAAAATCCAAGGAATAATTAAAAGAATTGCTCAAGATAAATCAATTACATTAGAAGAAAGAATATATGTCGAGAAATTTGCACACCATAACTCTACAATTTCTCTTTGGCTGAAAAAAGCTAACAGTTTTAGAAGGAATGGTACGAAAAATGATGGGGGGATTGATAACCTCTTACAATCATTTGGGATAGATGGACTTAATAATGAAAATCATTTCAACCCTAATGAAGATGATATATCGGATTGGTTTGGCGGTGCTCCTGGTTGGCTAAGAAGAAGCTAGATCCATTAATTATTCAATTTACCCAGGCTATCTTACACAAATATAAACTCATAAAAGATATAAATACCCAAAAAACCCATGGTATAAATTTAATCGGAACTAAATATTTTTTTGAAAAGGTTTTCATATTTATTTTTCTTTTAGATTATTTCTTCCTTACAGTTTTTGAAAATAGGTTTAATTGCTCTATTTATAAATTAAACAATATTCGAAACCTCAAAGATATTAAATCACTTTAAGTAGATAAACTTAATTAGCCTTAATCTTCACAATCTAAGCAACTTTATTTTCAATGTTCTTTGAAAAATTTACTATTTTTGCCTCATCATGGTCTGAATCATTCCAAAATTTTATAAGTCTTTCTAATTCATCAATCCTTTTTTTGGCATTTGCAATTTTTTCAGTAGTTGTCATATAAAATTTTTATCTATCCAATTAATGCATGAAAAAAAAATATTTCAATGGAAGTAACAATTTTTAGACTATAAATATTAATTTTTGGTTAATTACTTCAATACATCATAGTCCTCGAGCTGCTAAGTAATTATACTTAAAGAAAAACTAAATCTATGAAGAAATTAAATTCTTTGATTTTGAATAGCACAGTTAACTTCTTAGACTACATTTACTCTGGTAGATCTTTACAAAGATTTTGGGTTTTAGAAGTTATAGCTAGATCACCTTATTTTGCATTTCTTTCAGTTCTTCATTTTAAAGAATCTCTAGGAATTAAAAATGAGAAAACAATGATTTTAATGAAAGAACATTTTTATCAAGCTATTAACGAAACTGAGCATCTTAAAGAAATGGAGAAAAGAGGAGGAGATAGGTTCTGGATTGATAGATTTTTTGCGAGACACCTTGTGCTTGTCTATTACTGGATCATGGTTTTTTATTATTTCCTCTCTCCAGCTAATGCTTATGATGTCAACATAAAAATCGAAGAACATGCATTTGAAACTTATTCCAAATATTTAATAGATAATCCAAATGATCAAAAAATAAAAGAAATTGCTCAAGATGAATTAAATCATGTCCAAGAACTTAACGAAGCTTTGTCAATGCTTACAACAGTTTAGATTAGTGCTGAGAAATCTATTAGCAATATTGAGAGTATCACCGAAGAAGAAATTAATCCTAGGCTGATCATTAATGAGACGTAACCTTTTTTTCTAGGCAATTTATAAAAAGATATTCCAATAATTAATATCATTATTAATGAGAAAAAAATTATAATTTTTTCATTTACTAAATTGAGATGTATAACTAAATTTTTTTCTTCAAAAAATTTGAGAAATTCAGATAAAACTAATTCTTCTTCTATTTTCTTAAAATAGTCAAATAAGCTTATAAGAGCAGAACTTAATAAAGATAATGCAACCAGTGCAGAAACTGGTTTTGTTAACCTATTAAGTGTTCTGTTAAAACTTGCCAATAAAATAAGAATAAAAAAAGAGGTTACTAAAGGTATTAAAGGTATAAGAGTTGTTGAATTTATGAAATTTCCCACGGAAAAAATATGTATCTAACTTAAAATTTTATATTATTTCGACGCGTTATTTTATTAAATAAGATTTTTTAAAATCTAAAATGTAATTAGTACCTATTGCATTCTGTGTAAATTGATACCAAAATTAAATTAGTATTGAAAAATAAAATGTTAGCCATTTCTGAAATTATTATTGCAAGTGCTATCTTCCTAGGAGTTGTATATTGGGAAGTCAAATTCCTATATACCAAAACTACTATAGCGAAATAAATTCACTCAAAACAGGACAATTAAAAGCATAGAAAATTTAAATAAAATTTAAGAATTTAAGTTGACAAAAAAAGCTCTAAATATGAGAGAATAAACACAAATATTCAGCCCCTCTAATGAGCGAAGTTCAAAATCCTAATACTAACTCAACTCAGCAGCAGCAGCAGCAGCAGCAACAACAATCCTATTCAGACAGCAAAATTAACTCTGCTGAGAGCGAGAGACTTTATCTTGAGATGAAAGAAGCTTGGCTTTAAATTTAATTCGTGTTTGAAATAATATTTCTTTAAATTTTTTTATTTTGAAGTAATCAATACTTTTTTATTTTCTATAACCTTTAAATTTTGTTTAACTACAAGTTTAATTTGTTGAGAAAACTTAAGCAGTTAGAGAAAATTAACGGAAGGCTCGCAATGGGAGGGTTAATATATTTAGTTTTTACAAAACTAGTTTCCAACCGTGCCGACATATTAGACCAGCTTAAATCTTATTTAATTTAAGAAATGAATTAGAAGTATTTATTATCCAGGAATATTTCGTTCTATATAAGCGTCAGTTAAAGCTAAAATTAACCCCAATAATGTTGAAAATATAGCAATTTCAGTTGATTCCATTTTATTTTTGAATTACCCCTAGTTTGCTAAATAATTCAAAGTTCAGCAACAAAACTAATAACTTACTATAGTACGTATATACTATTAGTTATTTATTGTGAGCTCAGCAACTCCTGAGTTTCTTTTCGTTAGGCCTGGTGATTATGTCGCAATTAAAAAAGAAAATTGCGAAGATACTAAGGAAAAGAATGAAAATTATTGGGTCGGTCAAGTTATCGACTGTATTGGAGGAGCTAGAAATCCAAATTCATGGACCTTGTTTCAAGTTGCCAATATTGACAATGGAGAGATCACTATAATCAACGCCGATATTGTAGAAAAAATTTTGAAACCTTCTGGAAGTTAATCTTAATCAACCAAACTTCTTTCAGTATTACAGAAACAAAAGGGGAAATGAACGTTTTAAAGGAAATCATCCCAGTTCCAAGCAGGCAAGTCCATATACTTGATTCATAGGGCAGGGAGGTTGAATACCTTTATACATTCTGTAAGTTTTTGATATTTCCTCAAATCCCAAACTTGATAAAAGATAATTTGCATAAGGGTTCAGATTAGAGCAATCCAATAAGATTTGAGCATCTAAATCTCCAACTAACTCCCTTATTAACAATTCAGCCAGAGGTGGAGTATCCGCTAAAAGAGGGCCGATTCTCCAGCCTTGCTCATTATCCTCCAATACACAAGGTCTTATCCTGCCAAATCCATGGCACATCCCATTATTATCGACAATTGCAATGACTTTACCATGAGAATTTTTCAACCAATCATTTAAAAAATGTGGTCTAGGACTAGGTTCTCTTTGATCATCATAAATTAAGACTGCTTCAGAGGAAATTTTATTACCCGGGACAACTTTAAAAGAATGAAATTGATCTTTATAAAAATTTCTCAATGGCAAATCTTGAGAACCATTTAATTTCCATCGATTTGTAATGGAAGATTTTCTAAACCCCCACTTTGAGTAATCATTCAATCTATCTGGGGCAGCCTCAAGACCAATACAATCAACATTTTTCAAATATTCGAGGGCATGTTTCCATAATCTCACTCCATATCCATTATTTCGGAATTCTTTTTTAACGATAAATAAACCTATAAAACCATACGAGGAATTATATTTTATACACGCAATAGAGCCTATAGGATTATTGCCTAGACAAGCTACCCATACCCCTTGTTTATCTGTATTTCTATAAATTGATACATCATCCATTCCAGGAGAAAATCCTTCTAACCTTGCCCAGTTTGTAACTTCTGGTATTTCATTTATAGATATCAATCTAATTGAAAAATTTTCCCTCATAGAAATATACTAACCAAGAAAAATTTGAATTTTTAAAGGCAACATTAATAAATTTGATTATTTCTCATGAATTATTCGCTTTGATTTAATTGGCTAAAAACCTTAGTTATTTACAATTTATCCTCTGATATATTTAATACTATTCAAAGGTAAAAAATGAAAATTTCTAATAAATTTCATTTAGAGGACATTTATAAATTAAAAAATACAGTTCTCAAAGGTAAAACTGAAGATATAAAATGGCGGATCCATCATATCAATATAGTTTCTAAACTTTTGGATGAAAATAAAAAAGAGATAATTAAATCACTTTTTATTGATCTAGGTAAATCTGAAATTGAAGGGCTTTCAGAAATACTTTTAGTGAAAGAAGAAATTTCACTTATAAAAAAGAAACTCAATTCTTGGATACGACCAAAAAAGATTGATACACCTTTTTATCTTTTTCCATCATCTTCCAAAGTTATTTATGAGCCTCTTGGGTGTGTCTTAATTCTTGGTCCTTATAATTATCCATTACTTTATATTTTAAAGCCATTGGTAAATATTTTCTCAGCAGGAAATACTGCAGTTATAAAACCATCAGAGAAATGTCCTGCGACCTCAAAACTTATTAAAAAGCTTACTTCCAAATATTTCCGTAAAGATGTCCTAATGACAGTAGAGGGTGATAATAAACAATCCATAAAATTAATTGAACAAAATTTTGACCACATTTTTTTTACAGGAAGTACTGAAACTGGAAAATCTATAATGAAATTAGCTTCAAAAAACTTAACTCCATTAACTCTTGAGTTAAGCGGAACAAATCCTGTAATTGTTTTCAAGAATGCGAATTTAGAAGTGGCTGCAAAAAGAATTGTTTGGGGTAAATTTTTTAATTCTGGTCAATCCTGCATGGCTCCGAATCATATCTTTGTAGATAAAGAAATTGAAAATATTTTTATAGAAAAATTAAAAAAATACATAGTAAGTTTTTACGGAGATAATCCAATTATTTCCGAAAACCTATCAAAATTGGAGAAAAAACAATTTACATCAACTGTAGAAATTCTCAAACAATATGAAAAAGAAAAAAGAATTTTATTTGGGGGGACTTTTAGTAAAAAAAAGTTGAAAATATCTCCTACAATTCTGAGAACTAAATTAAATGAAACAGATATTTTGCAGAAAGAATTATTCAGTTCACTACTTCCTATAGTTGGAATTAATGATAAAGAATCAGCTTTAAAACAGATTAGTCAAACATCAAAACCCTTAGCAATCTACTTATTTGGAGGCAATAAAAAAATCCATAATCATATTTCAAAAGTAACCAGCTCTGGAACAATTTGTATAAATGATGTGATGTTGCCAGTCCTTATTCCAAATTTACCCTTTGGAGGCGTTGGGCAAAGTGGTATTGGTAAGTTTCATGGAGAAGAAGGTTTTCGAAATTTTTCAAATCAAAAATCTATTACTTTTAAAGGTTTTTTATTTGATTCAAATCTGCGGTATCCCCCCTATGAAAGAGTAAAGAAATTTTTAAAGTTTATTTTTCAGGTTTAAATTACTTAAATTGTTTTCAAAAACCTAGCGATTTTAAATTTAAAGATTATCTTTAAATAAATAGTGAGTTTTATGAAATTTGCATTTTTAGTAATTGCCATATTTATTAATTTTTTTAATCACTCATTGATAAAATCAGAAGAAAAAATATTTTCATCAAACAACACAATTGAGAATATTGCTAGAAAAGAATCAATTACTGAAGAAAAAACTGAAATAAAAAAAATTCATATTGTAAAAAGTGGAGATACAATATCAAGTATTTCAAAATTCTATTCAATAGATAAAGATTTAATTATTAAATTGAATAACTTAAAAGATGAAAATTATATCTTTGTTGGCCAAAATCTTATTATCTCCGAATCTTCTGAAAATCTTACAAAACAATCAGATTCAATTAAAAATTATCATATTGTTCAAACTGGTGAAAATCTTACTGACATATCGAACAAATATAATTTAAAAGTAAAAAAACTGATAGAGATCAATAATATCAATAATGCTGATTCTATAAAAATTGGTCAAAAGCTCACAATAAGAAAAAAGAACACAATTAATTCAGAAAAATATGAAACAACTGAAAATAAAAAAAATAATGATTTAATTGAGTTAGATAAAAAAATTTATGGTCCTATAATTATCCAAAGTAAAACATATAAAGATATTAAAGGTAGAAAAGTTTTAAACGTTCTAAATCAAGAAAATAAAAAACTGATTATTTCAATCAATTGTGATAAAAATGAATTAGATGTAAGAATACCTGGCAGGAAATGGATGGGAAGTAAGCCTGCTAAAGAAGAATTCGAAAATAATTTAATAAATGATTTTTGTTAAAACTTTAATTAATATGTGTGAATAATTTGTCTAAGAATATTAATGATGAGTTATTCTAAAAAAAGTTAAATTAATAGTAATGGCTATTTCAAGAGGAGATCTCGTAAGAGTAAAAAGACCAGAATCATATTGGTATAATGAAATCGGTAAAGTTGCTTCAGTTGATACCTCAGGCATTAAATATAACTGTGTAGTCAGATTCGATAAAGTAAATTACGCTGGTATAAGCGGAACTGATGGTGGAGCAAATACAAATAATTTCGCTGAAAGTGAATTAGAGAAAGCTTAAATAATTGCCTGAATTACCAGAAGTAGAGACAGTTCGTAGAGGTTTAGAGCAAAAACTTAATAACTTTATTATTAAAAAAGTAGAAGTCTGTAGGGATTCAACTGTTGCATTCCCAATCAACAAAGAAGAATTCATTAAAGGACTTCTGAACTCACTTATTTATAAATGGGATAGAAGAGGAAAATATTTAATAGCTCAATTAAAAGAAGTTCAAAATGAGAATGCCCAATTTCTTGTAGAAAATTCAAAAAATAACGGATTTCTTGTAGTTCATCTAAGAATGACTGGATATTTTAAATTTATTGAAAACTCAACTCATCCTTGTAAACATACAAGAATAAGATTTTTCGATAAAAATAATAATGAGCTTAGGTATATTGACGTAAGAAGTTTTGGGCAAATGTGGTGGATTAATAAAGGTCTATCACCCAACAAGATAATTAAAGGATTAGGTTCATTAGGACCAGAACCATTTTCTAAAGAGTTTGATGCTAATTATCTTAAGAAAGTTATTTCAAAAAGATCAAAATCTATAAAAGCTATTTTATTAGATCAAACAATAGTGGCAGGTATAGGAAATATTTATGCTGATGAAAGTTTATACTCCGCTGGCATCTCACCTTTTAGGGAAGCTCGAACAATAAAAAAGAATGAGTTAATAAGGCTCAAGGAATCAATTGTAACTGTATTAAAAAAAAGTATAGGTTCTGGTGGTACTACATTTAGTGATTTTAGGGACTTGGAAGGAGAAAATGGGAATTTTGGTTTACAGACAAATGTCTATAGAAGAACTGGAAAAGAATGTCGTAAATGTGGAAATTTAATTGAGAGACAAAAAATTACTGGAAGAAGTACCCATTGGTGTCCAAAATGCCAAAAATAAAAAAAGGGCTTACTCATCAAGAGTAAACCCTTTTAAATATTTTTACCTGGCATTGAGCTATTTTCTCAAGGGGCTACCCCCTAAATATTTTCGCCGCTGATGCGTTTCACAACCGAGTTCGAGATGGATCGGAGTGGTTCCACATCGCCATGAACACCAGGATAGTGTGAACCTTGAGAACTGCATAGAAAATTATATATTTAAAAACAATAAATTAAGTTTATTTGGTCAAGCCCTCGGTCTATTAGTACTCCTCCGCTGCACTTGTTACCAAGCTTCCACGTAGAGCCTATCAACGGGTGTTCTTCCCGTGACCTTACTGGCTTAAGCCATGGCAATACTCATCTTGAGGTGGGCTTCCCACTTAGATGCTTTCAGCGGTTATCCACTCCGCACATGGCTACCCAGCGTTTACCGTTGGCACGATAACTGGCACACCAGAGGTGCGTTCCTCCCGGTCCTCTCGTACTAGGGAGAAATCCTCTCAATATTCCTGCGCATACACCGGATATGGACCGAACTGTCTCACGACGTTCTGAACCCAGCTCGCGTACCGCTTTAATGGGCGAACAGCCCAACCCTTGGGACCGACTTCAGCCCCAGGTTGCGATGAGCCGACATCGAGGTGCCAAACCTCCCCGTCGATGTGAACTCTTGGGGGAGATCAGCCTGTTATCCCTAGAGTAACTTTTATCCGTTGAGCGACGGCCCTTCCACGCAGAACCGTCGGATCACTAAAACCGACTTTCGTCCCTGTTCGACTTGTAGGTCTCACAGTCAAGCTCCCTTCTGCTTTTGCACTCAACGACTGATTTCCAACCAGCCTGAGGGAACCTTTGTGCGCCTCCGTTACCTTTTAGGAGGCGACCGCCCCAGTCAAACTGCCCATCAGATACTGTCCGCTTCCCGGATAACGGGTAAGCGTTAGAACCCTAGCTCTAAAAGAGTGGTATCTCACCGATGACTCAATAGTACCCACAAGCACTATTTCAACGTCTCCCACCTATTCTGCGCATTCAGAGCCCGAGCACAATATCAAACTACAGTAAAGCTTCATAGGGTCTTTCTGTCCGGGTGTATGTAGTCCGCATCTTCACAGACAATTCTATTTCGCCGAGCCTCTCTCCGAGACAGCGCGCAAATCGTTACACCTTTCGTGCGGGTCGGAACTTACCCGACAAGGAATTTCGCTACCTTAGGACCGTTATAGTTACGGCCGCCGTTCACCGGGGCTTCAGTCGCCAGCTTCACTAAAAGCTAACCAGCTTCCTTAACCTTCCGGCACTGGGCAGGTGTCAGCCCCCATACATCGTCTTGCGACTTAGCGGAGACCTGTGTTTTTGGTAAACAGTCGCTTGCGCCTCTTCACTGCGACCAGCTCTCGCTGGCACCCCTTCTCCCGAAGTTACGGGGCCATTTTGCCGAGTTCCTTAGAGAGAGTTATCTCGCGCCCCTCGGTATTCTCTACCACCCCACCTGTGTCGGTTTCGGGTACTGGCATTTGTGTCTTAACGAGTATAGGGCTTTTCTTGGAAGCATGACATCACCAACTTCGCTGCCGTAGCAGCTCGTACTCACGCCTTAGCTCAAGATGTTTTCTCCATCTCTCAAAGCCTCGAACGCTTGAACCAGTAACCAACATCTGGCCTGGTTAGCCTTCTCCGTCCCCCTTCTCAAAACACATCTAGTACAGGAATATTGACCTGTTATCCATCGACTACGCCTTTCGGCCTCGCCTTAGGTCCAGACTAACCCTCCGCGGACGAGCCTGCCGGAGGAACCCTTAGGGTTTCGGGGCATGGGATTCTCACCCATGTTTTCGCTACTCAAGCCGACATTCTCACTTCTATGCTGTCCACGTCCGCTTACGCTAACGCTTCACCCTACATAGAACGCTCCCCTACCATAAATAAATTTATCCGCAGCTTCGGTATAACGCTTAGCCCCGTTCATTTTCGGCGCAGGATCGCTCGACCAGTGAGCTATTACGCACTCCTTTGAGGATGGCTGCTTCTAGGCAAACCTCCTGGTTGTCTGGGCAATCCCACCTCCTTTATCACTTAGCGTTAATTTTGGGACCTTAGCTGGCGGTCTGGGCTGTTTCCCTCTTGACTATGGAGCTTATCCCCCACAGTCTGACTGCCTAGTTACACACAGGGTATTCAGAGTTCATATCGATTTGGTACCGCTTTCGCAGCCCGCACCGAAATGGTTGCTTTACCCCCCTGCTGGAGCACTAGACGCTACGCCTCAACGTATTTCGGGGAGAACCAGCTAGCTCCTGGTTCGATTGGCATTTCACCCCTAACCACAGCTCATCCGCTGAATTTTCAACTTCAGTCGGTTCGGACCTCCACTTGGTATCACCCAAGCTTCATCCTGGCCATGGTTAGATCACCAGGGTTCGGGTCTATAAACACTGACAAACGCCCTATTAAGACTCGCTTTCGCTGTGGCTCCACCATTTCCGGTTTAACCCGCCAGTGCCTATAAGTCGCCGGCTCATTCTTCAACAGGCACACGGTCACCCGATTAGTCGGGCTCCCATTGCTTGTAAGCTCACGGTTTCATGTTCTATTTCACTCCCCTCCCGGGGTTCTTTTCACCTTTCCCTCGCGGTACTGTTTCACTATCGGTCACACAGTAGTACTTAGCCTTACGAGGTGGTCCTCGCAGATTCACACGGAATTCCACGTGCTCCGTGCTACTCGGGATACAGCTAGGTCAACTTATCTTTCGATTACGGGGCTTTCACCCTCTGTGGCACGCCATTCAAACGTTTCTTCTAGACTTGTTGATCCATATTGCTGTCCCACAACCCCGATAGTCAAGACTATCGGTTTGGGCTGTTCCCCGTTCGCTCGCCGCTACTGAGGGAGTCGTTATTTACTTTCTCTTCCTCCAGCTACTAAGATGTTTCAGTTCGCTGGGTTAGCTCGCACCAACCTATATATTCAGTTGGCCGTACATGGGGTTGCCCCATTCGGAAATTCCCGGATCAAAGTGTGCTTCCAACTCCCCGAGACTTATCGCAGGTAACCACGTCCTTCATCGCCTCTGTGTGCCTAGGTATCCTCCGTGAGCCCTTTGTAGCTTGACCAATAACTTCAAATATTGAAGCATCAGCTTAATAGAATTGTTATTAATGCATTTGCACAAATAATAAATCTGCATCATTGAAGATGCTTATTGTCTTTAAAAATAATCTATGCAGTTGTCAAGGTTCTCTGAAAACAATGAAATTAATTCAATGAGTCCAGCATCTTAATGATTTCATTAGGAAGCTAGATTCTTTCAGAATTTGATCACAACTCAAAAAATTTCCTTTCTACCGGTTATGGAAGAGGTGGTGATCAGTGGAGGTAAGCGGACTCGAACCGCTGACATCCTGCTTGCAAAGCAGGCGCTCTACCAACTGAGCTATACCCCCAACATAGAGATATGGGCCATCCTGGACTTGAACCAGGGACCTCACCCTTATCAGGGGTGCGCTCTAACCACCTGAGCTAATGGCCCAGGAAAAATAATGGGTGTGACCTAGAAAAACTTAGGAAATGAAATTCTTAATAAATTAAAAACGTGAGATACCGATCGACCTAAGGTGACAAAATAATAATATTAAACATTTTGTTGTCTCCCTGTTAGGAGGTGATCCAGCCGCACCTTCCGGTACGGCTACCTTGTTACGACTTCACCCCAGTCATTAGCCCCACCTTCGGCGTCCTCCTCCACAAGGGTTGGAGTAACGACTTCGGGCATGGCCAACTTCCATGGTGTGACGGGCGGTGTGTACAAGGCCCGGGAACGTATTCACCGCAGTATGCTGACCTGCGATTACTAGCGATTCCTACTTCACGTAGGCGAGTTGCAGCCTACGATCTGAACTGAGCCACGGTTTATGGGATTTGCTAGCTCTCGCGAGTTTGCTGCCCTTTGTCCGTAGCATTGTAGTACGTGTGTAGCCCAGGGTGTAAGGGGCATGATGACTTGACGTCATCCACACCTTCCTCCGGTTTATCACCGGCGGTCTTTCTAGAGTGCCCAACTAAATGCTGGCAACTAAAAACGTGGGTTGCGCTCGTTGCGGGACTTAACCCAACATCTCACGACACGAGCTGACGACAGCCATGCACCACCTGTCACTGCATTCCCGAAGGCACCCTCAAATTTCTAAGAGGTTCGCAGGATGTCAAACCCTGGTAAGGTTCTTCGCGTTGCATCGAATTAAACCACATACTCCACCGCTTGTGCGGGCCCCCGTCAATTCCTTTGAGTTTCACACTTGCGTGCGTACTCCCCAGGCGGAACACTTAACGCGTTAGCTACGACACCGAAGGGGTCGATTCCCCCGACACCTAGTGTTCATCGTTTACGGCCAGGACTACAGGGGTATCTAATCCCTTTCGCTCCCCTGGCTTTCGTCCATGAGCGTCAGTAATGGCCCAGCAGAGCGCCTTCGCCACTGGTGTTCTTCCCGATATCTACGCATTTCACCGCTACACCGGGAATTCCCTCTGCCCCTACCATACTCAAGCCTTTCAGTTTCCACTGCCATGATGGAGTTAAGCTCCACGCTTTAACAGCAGACTTGAAAAGCCGCCTGCGGACGCTTTACGCCCAATAATTCCGGATAACGCTTGCCACTCCCGTATTACCGCGGCTGCTGGCACGGAATTAGCCGTGGCTTATTCCTCAAGTACCGTCATATCTTCTTCCTTGAGAAAAGAGGTTTACAGCCCAGAGGCCTTCGTCCCTCACGCGGCGTTGCTCCGTCAGGCTTTCGCCCATTGCGGAAAATTCCCCACTGCTGCCTCCCGTAGGAGTCTGGGCCGTGTCTCAGTCCCAGTGTGGCTGATCATCCTCTCAGACCAGCTACTGATCGAAGCCTTGGTGAGCCATTACCTCACCAACTAGCTAATCAGACGCGAGCTCATCCTCAGGCGAAATTCATTTCACCAGTAGGCATATGGGGTATTAGCGGTCGTTTCCAACCGTTATCCCCCTCCTGAGGGCAGATTCTCACGCGTTACTCACCCGTCCGCCACTAACCCGAAGGTTCGTTCGACTTGCATGTGTTAAGCACGCCGCCAGCGTTCATCCTGAGCCAGGATCAAACTCTCCGTTGTGTTCAAATCCTTTTGTAGATAAATCTACTCAAATTGAATTGCTTTATCCAAATAAAAACTTCAGTTTTTGAATTTAGTTTCAGCCTCCTTAAATTTTAAGGATTACATTGAGTGCACATTAAAAATATTTCTAAAGTGACTTTCCAAGATCTCAGATCCGTTTGCATCAAGGCTAAAAGTTAGCAATTGATGACATTTTTATATATTCTTGACGGGACCTCACACCTTTATTGCATATACATCTTGAAATAACTAAAAAAAATTTAGTTATTCATGACGCAATAAAAGCATCAGTTCCTAAGTTTTTAAATTTTCTAGGTGCAGAGTTAAACAACAAGTGTATAACTCATTTAGAAGGGTAAACCCTCCTTCTGGCTGAAAATAATGATCAAGATCAAATCTTCAAAGAATTCACTCATTTACCAAAAATCAGATTTAAAGTAACTGCTTGAATAATGCAAAAATAATATTTCTGCCCAGAAGAAAATACTAAACCATCCGACTGTAATTGTGCAACCTTTTATACAAAAATTTTTTATTAATTTTTTATTTGATCAAAGTCTCATTAAACAACTAGGCTTAAATAAAGGGATATAAATGAAATGGCAGAAAGATTTAGTCAAAAAAATTTAAGAGTAAGACCAAGTTCTGATGAAGAGAAAATTGTAACAAATGCAAAAAAACACTTCGAAAAGACTTTGGTTGAAATATCAGGCGAGTTAGTGGGAAGCGTCGCTGCACTAGAACACCCAACAAAAAATAAAAAATTAAATTATGGAGAAATATTTTTAAGAGACAATGTTCCTGTAATGATTTACCTCATTACCCAAAAACGGTACGAAATTGTCAAAAAGTTCCTAAGTGTATGCCTTGAGTTACAAAGCTCTAATTACCAAACACGTGGCGTCTTTCCAACTAGTTTCGTTGAAGAAAATGGACAGCTCATTGGAGACTATGGTCAGAGATCAATAGGGAGGATTACTTCAGCTGATGCAAGTTTATGGTGGCCCATTTTATGTTGGTATTATGTCAATAAAAGCGGTGATTATGCCTTCGGAAAAAGTCAAAGCGTTCAAAGAGGTATTCAACTTCTACTAGATCTAGTTCTACATCCAACATTTGAGGGTACTCCAGTACTTTTTGTCCCAGATTGCGCATTTATGATTGATAGACCTATGGACGTATGGGGAGCACCTTTAGAAGTTGAAGTTTTACTTCATGGATGTTTAAAAAGTTGCATTAACTTAATGGAATTAAGTAGAGCAGATCATGTTAGTAGACTTCTAGACCAAAGACTTATTCTCACAAATCAATGGGTTAAGGATTTAGGAAGTTTTCTTTTAAAGCATTATTGGGTTACAAGCCAAACAATGCAAATTTTAAGAAGAAGGCCAACTGAGCAGTATGGTGATGATCAACACTTCAATGAATTTAACGTTCAACCTCAAGTTGTTCCATCATGGCTACAAGACTGGTTAGAGAATAGAGGCGGTTACTTAATAGGAAATATTAGAACAGGAAGGCCTGACTTTAGATTTTATAGTTTAGGCAATTCTTTAGCTTGTATTTTCGGAGTTCTGCCTCCTGAAGAACAAAGATCTTTATTTAGATTAGTTCTCCATAACAGACAGCATTTGATGGCTCAAATGCCTATGAGAATTTGTCATCCTCATATGGATGTCGAAGAATGGCAGAATAAAACTGGATCTGATCCAAAGAATTGGCCTTGGAGTTACCATAACGGTGGTCATTGGCCAAGTTTACTTTGGTTTTTTGGTACAGCTGTCTTATTGCATCAAAAAAATCATGGTTCTGACGATGTGATTCTCATGGAAGAAATGAAATCTTTAATAGAGGAATCATATTGGTGTCAACTTAATCAATTGCCTAAGCAAGAGTGGGCAGAATATTTTGATGGCCCTACAGGCACTTGGGTTGGTCAACAATCAAGAACATATCAAACTTGGACAATTGTTGGATTTCTATTAATGAATCATTTTTTAAGAAATGATTTTAACGATCTAGATATGTTTAAAATTTAGGCCTAAAATAATCCTAAGGTTAGCGATTTATCAATAGGCAAACATGCTCCAATACCAAGGTATATTGTTAGAAAAGTTCCGAATAAGAAAACAGACATCGCTATTGGTCTTCTAAATGGATTAGAGAATTTATTAACGTTTTCTATAAAGGGTAAAATCATTAATCCAAGTGGAATTAATGTTTGAAGTGCAATACCCAAAAGTTTATTAGGAACTACCCTAAGTATTTGAAAAACCGGATAGAGGTACCATTCAGGAAGTATTTCAAGAGGTGTTGCGAAGGGATTAGCTTTGTCTCCCAACATTGCAGGGTCGAGAACTGCTAATCCAACTACACATGCAATAGTTCCTAAGATAACTACTGGGAAGATATATAGTAAATCATTTGGCCAAGCTGGTTCACCATAATAATTATGGCCCATACCTTTAGCTAACTTTGCTCTCAATTTTGGATCAGATAGATCTGGTTTTTTTAACGTGGACATATGGAGAACTAATAATGTTTTAAGTATAGAAGTTTATAAAGGACCTGAAATACCCTGTTTACGAATCATTAAAAAGTGCATCAGCATGAAAACTGCCAATGACCATGGCAATACAAAAGTATGAAGACTGTAAAATCTGGTTAGAGTGGATTGGCCAACACTTTCTCCGCCCCTAAGTAATTCAACCATAAAGTCACCTATTACTGGTATTGCAGCAGGTACACCTGAAACAATCTTGACTGCCCAATAACCTACCTGATCCCAAGGTAAAGAGTAACCTGTAACTCCAAAAGCGACAGTTATAACTGCCATTACAACACCTGTCACCCAAGTTAATTCTCTTGGCCTTTTAAAACCTCCGGTAAGATATACCCTAAAAACATGAAGGATTAACATCAAAACCATCATTGATGCACTCCATCTATGCACAGATCTTATTAACCATCCAAAACTTACATCGGTCATTAAATAACTAACTGAATTATAAGCTTGGGTAACTGTAGGCTTATAGTAAAAAGTCATTGCAAAACCTGTTGCAAATTGAATTAGGAAGCATACTAAAGTTATGCCTCCTAAACAATAAAAAATATTTACGTGAGGGGGTACGTACTTGGAAGTTACGTCGTCAGTTATGTCTTGAATTTCAAGCCTTTCTTGAAACCAATCATAAACAGATGAAGAATTAGCCATCCAAAAAAAAATTAGCTTTGATATAAAGAGCTTACTTAAAATTCTTATACTTGGTGTTAACACTTAACCCAATGAATTCATCTTTTAACAAACTTTTAACATTCAAAACTGTTGTAACTGCATCATTGATCATAATTTTTTCTATCAATCTTTTGTTGATTGAAAGAGTGCATGCTCTCAGTGATAGCAGGCAATTAGTACTTGACGCTTGGACCTTGGTAAACGAAGGTTTTTATGATCCAGAAAAGTTTGATGAAATCCAATGGAAAAGAATAAGACAAAAAACATTACAGAAACAAATTGAAACAAGTGAAGAGGCTTATTCCGCAATTGAAGACATGTTAAGACCTCTAGACGATCCCTACACGAGAGTTTTACGCCCAAAAGATTACGAATTACTGAAATCAAGTAATTTTGGGAGTGAAATTAATGGTGTTGGGCTTCAATTAGGTGAAGATGATGACAATAAAGTTAAAGTTATCTCTACTCTTGGGGGTTCGCCAGCAGAAGAATCTGGAATAGTAAGCGGAGACTTGATAGAGACAGTGGATGGAATCTCATCAGAAAAATTAGGGCTTGCAGGTACTGCCTCTAAATTAAGAGGCGAATCAGGGACAAAAGTTTTAGTTGAAATATCCTCAGAATCAGGAGAAGTTAAGGAAGTTGATCTAGAAAGGAGATCAGTAGATCTCAGACCAGTTAGAACAAAAAGATTAAGAGACGATTCTCACACAATAGGATATTTACGGATTACTCAATTCAGCGAAAGCGTACCCAAAAAAGTTGAAGAGGCTCTTCAAGAGTTAAAAGAGAAAGAAGTTGAGGGCTTGATCTTGGATCTTAGAAATAACTCGGGGGGACTAGTAAGCTCAGGTATAGCAGTTGCAGACTCACTATTGAGTGAAAAACCTGTGGTCGAGACAAAAGATAGAAATGGAATTAAAGATGCAATTATTTCTCAAAAAGAGACATCTTTTGATGGACCAATGGTGACTTTAGTAAATAAAGGTACTGCAAGCGCCAGCGAAATACTTGCTGGTTCTTTACAAGACAATGAGAGGTCAATTCTTATGGGAGAACAAACTTATGGGAAAGGTTTAATTCAATCCCTAAAAAGTTTGGGAGAAGATAGTGGCATTGCAATAACAGTGGCTAGTTACTTAACACCAAATGGTAATAATATTCAAGGACAAGGTATGACTCCTGACAAATTACTTGATTTACCGGATGCAAGTGATTATGGAAGTACTGACGATAAATGGGTGAGGAATGCAGAATTATTTCTAGGGTCGCTTCTAGAAAAAGAAGAAGTTTCAGTTCAAACAATTGAATTAAAAAATGAAGAAATTAAATCTTTAAATGGCTAAAGATTGAAAATAAAAAATCTTAAAAATTATGAGTATTAAAAGAATTTTTCATGACCCAATTCATAAAGAAATAGTATTTGATCCAGGAAAGCCAGAAGAATTAATGATTATGGAATTGATTGATACAGTCGCTTTTCAAAGATTAAGAAGAATAAAACAACTTGGGGCGGCATCATTACTTTTTCATGGTGCAGAATCGAGTAGATTTACTCACTCAATTGGTGTTTTTTGTATAGCTAGAAAAATTTATACTAGATTAATTGAAATTAAATCTTCATTTTGTGAAAATAAATTTGTTCTTTATGGAGCAGCTCTACTACATGATTTAGGGCATGGACCTTTAAGCCATACCAGTGAAATAATATTCAAGCATGATCACGAACAATGGTCTGAAAACTTAGTTACAAATTATTCTCCAATAAATTCAATCCTTAAAAAGTATGACAAAGAATTACCCAGAAAAATTGGTGAATTATTTCAATCAAAACAACTATTTTCAAACCCTTTAAAAACATTGATAAGTAGTGAGATAGATTGTGATCGTCTCGATTATCTTTTACGCGACAGTTACAACACAGGTACTAATTATGGCTTAGTAGATTTAGAGAGGATAATTTCAGCTCTTACCTTTTCACCTGATGGGAATATCGGAATTAAACCAAAAGGCGTGATCGCTATTGAACATTTCTTAGTACTACGAAACTTGATGTATAGGACAATCTACAACCACAGGATAAACGAAATATCAACATGGATCCTGGAAAAAATATTACACACAATAAAACTTAATTATAAAAAGAATATTTGGTTAGATAATTCTATATATAAATGGATTTTTTCACCTTCAAAGGTTGATTTTGATGATTTCATACGAAATGATGATGTAACCTTTTATTATCATTTGCTTAGATGGAAAGATGAATCTTTTGAACCACTTTCTACACTATGCAAAATGTTTATTGACAGAGATCTATTAAAGGCATCAGACATAAGTTTTTTAAGTAAGGTGAATAGATTAAAAATCCTTGCATTTGCCTCAAAATTATGTGAAAGGAATGGTTATGATTCAGAAATATTTTGCGGAATTAAGGAAAAGTCTTTTAAAGGTTTTGAATCTAATAATGCACTAAAAATTTGGGACGGAAGTAATCAAAGCGCATTAGAAAATAGTTCTGCACTAGTAAAAACTTTAATGAGAACGGAGGAAAGCTCTTTTATTATTTATCCAGATATAATCAAAAGTGAAATTAAAAATGAAATTTCATTAATGAATGAAAATTCCTAAGATTTTTTTCAATGGAAATCGTTTTACTAAGCACTAAAAATAAATATTTAGAAATTTTTTCTTTGTTAGATTTAGATAATATGCAGAAAACTTTCAAAAGATTTTCTTCCATCAAGGAACCTTTAGAAGCAAAAATTTTTGCAGTAAATGAGTCAATAAATTCTCATCAATTATCAAAATTAAAAAATCATTTTGAAAAAATCAATATTAGGTCCATATGTATTTACTCAAATAATAGAGTTACGATATTGAGTGGAAAGTCTTTAAGAATAGATTCAGCTTTTATTAAAGAGAAAGAGATTAAAAAAAAGTTACTATCGTTTAATTCAAAAAATAAAGACGATATTCTTCATAAAGGAACAGTACGATCAGGTGAGAGAATATCTTCAAATGGAAACCTATGCATTATTGGAGACGTTAATCCAGGAGCAATAGTTTCCGCTAAGAAAAATATTTACGTTTGGGGCAAATTACTAGGGATTGCATTCGCAGGGAAAAGTGAAAATACAAATGCCTCTATTGCATCACTTTATCTAAATCCTTTACAGTTAAGAATTGCGGATGTGATAGCTATTGGACCAAAGGATAAGCCAAAAAATTCTTATCCAGAAATTGCGGTAATAGAGAAACAAACGATAATTATCAAACCACACATAATCGAAAATAAAAATTAATCAATAATTTGCAATAAATTAATTCAAACCGGACAAATTTAAGAATTACTTAATCTTTAAAATATTTAACTTTCTGCAAGTGGCTTTATTATTTGTAAAATCTTAAAAATCTTGGGGAAAAATACTCGCACAATATTAATTTGTTCCGGCAAAGGAGGAGTTGGTAAAACAACTTTAACTGCAAACCTAGGCATAGCACTTGCTAATAGCGGCGCAACAACTGCTGTATTGGATGCTGATTTTGGCTTAAGAAACTTAGATCTTCTTCTAGGATTAGAAAATCGCATCATTTATACGGCTCAAGATGTTCTAGACAAGAATTGTCGTCTAGACCAAGCATTGGTTAGACATAAAAAGGAACCTAATCTTGCTCTTCTACCTGCTGGAGATCCAAGGATGTTGGATTGGATGAAGCCCGAAGATATGAAAAAGATTAGTGAGCTTCTTAGTGAGAACTTTGATTTTGTCTTAGTAGATTGTCCTGCTGGTGTAGAAGATGGCTTTAAAAATGCTCTTGCAGCCTGTAAAGAAGCTATTGTTGTTACTAACCCAGAATTATCTGCAGTGCGGGATGCGGATAGAGTAATAGGGATTCTTAATACTTCAGATATTGAGCCTATCCAACTTGTAATCAATAGGGTTCGCCCTAACATGATGGCTAGTCAAGAAATGTTATCTATCGAAGATGTTCAAGGGATACTTTCTTTGCCTTTGTTAGGTATTGTTTTAGAAGATGAACAGGTAATAATAAGTACAAATAGAGGAGAGCCACTCACACTTACAGATGGTAGATCTCCCGCAAAAAAATGTTATTTAAATGTTTCGCAAAGACTTACAAATAAAGATGTACCAATTATTGATCCAAAAAAAGAAGGCAAAAGTCTTAAAGATAAATTCATGAGATTAATGCAAACAAAGGTTTTTTAAAATGATGACTCTCAGAGATCTTATAAATAAGCTACTAGGCAGAGAAACGTCTAGTGCAAATACAGCTAGAGAAAGATTACAACTTGTACTTGCTCATGACAGAGTTGATATGAGTTCCTTAACAACTGATCTTTTAGATAAAATGAGGAGAGAGATTCTTGATGTTGTTGCTAAATATGTTGAAATTGATTTTGAAGAGGTAGCAGTAAGTTTAGAGACTGAGGATAGAATGACTGCATTAGTTGCTAATTTGCCAATAAAAAGAACTATTTCAGGAGAGATAAAATTTAAAAAAACTGATAAAACTGATAAAGTTAATAAAGATATCAAAAAGTAATAAATTTAAAAAAAAGCTAAAAAAATTCTGATAATTGACCCTTCCTAATTGTAAGATAAATAGATTGCCGGCTTAGCTCAGCGGTAGAGCAGCGCTTTTGTAAAGCGAAGGTCATCAGTTCAAATCTGTTAGCCGGCATTTCGCTTTATTTAATTCTATTCAATATTCTTTGCTGAAAATAAAAAGATTAATCCTATCAGAGCAATGATAGGAAACAATCTTATTTCAAGAACATACTCTAAAAAAGATGCAAAGGGTTCAAATATCCAATAAGTTAAAAATTGAATTAATAAAACAAAGAATAATAATAAAAACATTAATACAATCCCCTAACTAATACTTCCCCTTCTCTAATCACTCTCCAATCTCCACTTTTCTTCCAAAAAATAATAGTACTTGCTTTCCCACTACTTTTTTCCCAGGGGATAGGGCCCAAAATTTTTACAGAAGGGAAGTCTAGAGCAATACCTTCAACAGTAATTGATCCTTTAAAACCTGAAATATTTGCACTTGAAGTTAATAATGGGCCTGTTTCTCTCAAAAGAGATTGTGCCATGTATGAATTTGGGATTCTCAGCCCAATCGTAAGATCATTACTGGTGAGGTTTAAAGTCTGCTTTTCCGAAGCAGGAATAACAATTGTCAGAGCTCCAGGCCAATATTTAGAAGCTATATTTTCGTAATCTTCTTTAGCTGATTCATGAACATAATCAATTAAATGTTTTTGTTCTGATCCCATAAGAATTAAGGGTTTATTTCTATCTCTTTTTTTATACTCATAAATAATATTTGAGAATTTTGGTAAGCATCCAATCGCAGGCAAGGTGTCTGTTGGGAAAATTATAGGTAAACCACTTTTAAGAGTCTTCAATGCAATTTTATAGTCTACTAAATCCACTTAGATTTTGAACCTATAGTAATTTATTTATATCTCCCAATCGTAAATCTTCCAACACCTGATAGATCTTTCACAATTTTTATTGATGTAAATTTATTTTTAATAAGTAGTTGTTTTACTTTTTCACTTTGATCAAAATGATTCTCTAAAATTAGCCAACCCTTCTCCTTTAAAAATAATGGTGCTTTTTGTATTATTTCTCTTATATGTTTTAACCCATCTTCTCCGCCTAATAAAGCAATTTTAGGTTCGAAATTTTTAACTTCTTTTGGTAATTTTTCATAAGTATCTCTAGGGATATAAGGCGGGTTTGAAATAACGAGGTCTAATTTCCCTTTACAACTCTCAAGAGGTGACCACCAATTTCCACAATAAAATTTCAAGTTTGATTGATTAGAATAATTTATATAATTTTTAGTGGCTATTTCTAATGCATCTTGATCTACATCAGTTGCTAGTCCGTCGCTAAATGGATAAGCCAATGCTATAGCGATACTAATAGCGCCTGATCCAGTTCCTAATTCAGCAAAAAATAATTTTTCTGACTTCTTTTTAAATATATTGAAGACTATGTCAACTATGAGCTCTGTCTCTGGCCTTGGTATAAGTACTTTATTTGTAACTTTTAATTTTAAGTCTCTCCAATAAGTTATTCCACAAAGGTATTGAATTGGGCAAGATTTTAGTAAGTGATCATCCCAAACAGACTCTAAAAATTCTAAATTTTTTTTTAATTGTAAGTTTCCCTTAGGATTTAAAATTTTCAAATTTAAATAACTAGTCGAAATCCCGCCTATACAATCAAGTAAAACTTCAAAAGATTGTTGATCGCCACCTTTTGAAAGTTGCTTTTTTTTCCAAAATAAAAATTTCTCTACAGAAATGCAAAGCATTTATTAAAGCATCAGCGTTTAGGTCCAAGCCTACCTTTACTAGAGTCAGAGTAGAAGCTTGATTTTTCTCCATCTTGAGTAGAAATAAATAAACCAATAAGGAAAATTGTTGGCACCCCTACAAATAAAAGACTAGCTACGAATCCAAAGTTAGTTGTTTCCATTTAGTTGGTAGTTCTATATTAGGTATTAAGACTATAGACATATAACTAGAAATAAAGTGGAAAAATAAACAAATTTTATAAACTGATTAACAGTCTTAAACAATTCAGCGTGGTAATTTTTTATTTTCACTAATTTTTTTTAGTTCTTCCAAATTTGAGGGAGGGGATTGTGGTTTTGTCAAAATTACTGCAGACGACTTTATCAATGTTTGGCATGCAAGTCGCCAATTTTCTGGTCTATTTTTCAGTTTTTCTTCTTCAACAGATGTAAGAGGGCTCAAAGAATTTTTATTTCCACCTTCAACTGAAATAAAGCAAGTACTGCATTGTCCAGCACCTCCACAATTTCCCAAAATACCTTTTAGTCCATAAAGCTGTAAATTCTCTTTCATTACAAGTTCTCTTAGATTCTCACCAGGATTGCATTGAACCTCTAAGTCCTCACGAATAAATCTGATAGTTGCCATTTTTTTAGTTATTTTTCTTATTTTGGCGTTTTACTTTGAGAATTGTGACCAAAATATTAACAGTTTTTAGCTAAAAATTTCTTGTAATCTAGGTTCTGCCAATGGATTTGCCCAATTTTTGCAAGAAAATAAATTTATTTACAAAAATCCCTCAAAGACTAAAAAACCCTTACTATCGTGATGTTTAGCTGTTTATACAGCATAGTTACTAGAAATTAACCGATGGGATTGCCTTGGTATCGAGTTCACACAGTAGTTATTAATGACCCAGGTCGACTACTTGCTGTGCATCTTATGCATACTGCATTATTAGCCGGCTGGGCCGGTTCAATGGCTCTTTATGAATTAGCCATTTTTGATCCTTCTGATGCTGTTCTCAATCCAATGTGGAGACAGGGGATGTACGTTATGCCTTTCATGGCAAGACTAGGTATCACAAGTAGTTGGAATGGATGGGATATTACGGGTGCTACTGGAGTTGATCCTGGATTCTGGAGTTTTGAAGGGGTTGCGGCAGCACACATAGTATTTAGTGGCCTATTGATGTTGGCATCTATTTGGCACTGGACATACTGGGACTTAGATTTATGGGAAGATTCAAGAACTGGTGAGCCTGCTCTTGATTTACCAAGAATTTTCGGAATCCACCTTCTTTTAGCAGGACTTACCTGTTTTGGTTTTGGAGCTTTTCATTGCGCAAACGTTGGGATTTGGGTTTCTGATCCTTATGGTTTAAGTGGTCATGTAGAGCCTGTAGCACCTTCCTGGGGAGTAGAAGGATTTAATCCTTTTAATCCAGGAGGTATTGTAGCTAATCATATTGCGGCAGGACTCATGGGTATTATTGGAGGTATTTTTCACATCACCAATAGACCTGGGGAAAGACTTTACAGAGCATTAAAACTTGGAAGTCTCGAAGGAGTTCTAGCTAGTGCTTTAGCTGCCGTATTATTTGTATCTTTCGTTGTTTCAGGAACAATGTGGTACGGATCAGCAACTACCCCAATAGAGCTTTTTGGTCCTACCAGATATCAATGGGATTCAGGCTATTTCAAAACTGAAATTAATAGAAGAGTACAAGCTGCTGTTGACGATGGCGCCACTAAATCAGAGGCATATGCATCGATTCCAGAGAAATTAGCCTTCTATGATTATGTAGGTAATAGTCCAGCTAAAGGGGGACTATTCAGAGTTGGAGCTCTTGTTAATGGTGATGGTTTACCAACTGGTTGGCAAGGTCACATTGCTTTCCAAGATAAGGAAGGTAACGAATTAGAAGTTAGAAGAATTCCTAATTTCTTTGAAAACTTCCCTGTTATTCTTGAAGACAAAGAAGGCAACGTAAGGGCAGATATTCCATTTAGAAGAGCTGAAGCAAAGTACTCATTTGAACAAACTGGCATTACTGCAACTATCTATGGAGGGGACCTAGATGGACAAACATTTACAGATCCTGCAGTAGTGAAAAGATTAGCTAGAAAGGCTCAACTTGGAGAAGCTTTCAAGTTTGACAGAGAGACATATAAATCTGACGGTGTATTCCGAAGTTCTCCAAGAGCATGGTTTACATATGCACATTTATGTTTCGGATTGCTATTCTTGTTTGGGCACTGGTGGCACGCTTCAAGAACTCTTTACAGAAATTCCTTTGCTGGTATTGATGCTGAGATTGGAGACCAAGTTGAATTTGGTTTATTCAAGAAGCTTGGAGACGAAACCACAAGAAGAATCCCTGGCAGGGTTTAAACTAAACTTTATTATTTAATCTTATGGAAGCTTTCGCTTACGTTCTTATACTAACTCTCGCAGTTGTAACCTTATTCTTTGCTGTGGCCTTTAGAGACCCACCAAAATTCGATAGAAAATGAACACAGAAAAAAACCTCTTTAACAAGAGGTTTTTTTTTACTTTTCATAATTAGAATATTACCCTACTATTAGGGTTGAAGTGCATTATTTCACCACATGCAGTGTCCAACCTGTCAAAACACAGATAGCAGAGTTTTGGAATCGAGATCTGCTGATAGTGGTAAAAGTGTTCGAAGAAGAAGAGAGTGTTTAAATTGCAGCTTTAGATTTACAACGTATGAAAGAGTGGAAACAATGCCAGTTTCAGTTATAAAGAAAGACGGTGGCAGAGAATTATTTGATAAACAAAAATTATTTACTGGCATATCAAGAGCATGCGAAAAGACGAACTTCAGTAGTGAAGCAATTATTAATTTCGTAGATGGAATTGAATCACAAATCATTCAAGACTCTAATAAAGATATTAAATCTTCGCAAATCGGAGAATTAATACTTAAAAATCTTAGAAAAGAAAACGAAGTCGCTTATATAAGATACGCCTCAGTTTACAGAAAATTTAATGGGGTAAAAGATTTTATTTCAACTCTTGAATCTCTAAAGGGAAGTTCAAAAAACCAATTAGCATCAATTTCATAAAATTCAGCATCTTAAAGTGTAGAATACATATCACAAATGTTTTTGCTATTGGTTTGCAGGCTAGTAGCATTCCTTTCTAACTACCTTAGGTAGTCTGCGTTACATCAAATGAACGAAAATTCTTCCCAAACTATTAAAGAACTTTCTGAGGATAAAGAAATTAAAAATTCGTCTGAGTTAGATAAAGATTCATCATCTCAAAATGAGGAAGATTTATCATTCGAGAAGAGTGATATACCTTCAGCAGATTCTTCCTCTAGCAGAACAAATACGGATTTTGATAACGCAGGATTCACACAAGAAGAATTTGCATCACTTTTGGGTAAGTATGACTATAATTTCAAACCCGGCGATCTAGTTAAAGGTACCGTTTTTGCTTTAGAGCCCAAAGGGGCCATGATAGACATAGGGGCAAAAACAGCTGCTTTTATGCCTGTTCAAGAGGTTTCAATAAATAGAGTTGAAGGACTTAATGATGTTTTACAACCTTCAGAAAGTAGAGAATTTTTCATAATGAGCGAAGAAAATGAAGATGGCCAATTAGCCCTCTCCATTCGAAGAATTGAATATCAAAGAGCATGGGAAAGAGTTAGACAACTCCAAAAAGAAGATGCAACTATATACTCTGAAGTTTTCGCAACAAATAGAGGAGGAGCTCTTGTTAGGGTAGAAGGTTTAAGAGGTTTTATTCCAGGCTCTCATATAAGTGCTAGAAAAATTAAAGATGACTTAGAAGGTGAATATTTACCTTTAAAATTTCTTGAAGTTGATGAAGAGAGAAATAGATTAGTACTAAGTCATAGAAGAGCTTTAGTTGAGAAAAAAATGAACCGACTTGAGGTAGGCGAAGTTGTTGTTGGTTCTGTAAAAGGTATTAAACCTTATGGAGCATTTATTGATATTGGTGGAGTTAGTGGTCTATTGCATATTTCTGAGATTAGTCATGAACATATTGAGACGCCTCATAACGTTTTAAATGTAAATGACCAAATGAAAGTCATGATAATTGACCTTGATTCAGAAAGAGGGCGAATTTCACTATCTACCAAAGCACTTGAACCTGAACCAGGCGATATGCTAACTGACCCTCAAAAAGTTTTTAGTAAAGCTGAAGAAATGGCTGCGAAGTATAAACAAATGTTATTTGAACAAACTGACGAAAACGAAGAGACCCCAACACAAACAGCTTCAGCTGAAACAGTATAACTTCACTTAATTATTTTGTTCACGAAACATAGGAACTTAAGCCTCATAATCCCTACATAAGTATTTATAATTTACAATAATTGATTTGTAAGGATAATTTAATTTAGGATAATGCCTAATTCTAAAATTTCTTGTTAATGAGTGATTTCATTTTTACTTCAGAATCTGTAACTGAAGGTCATCCTGACAAAATATGTGATCAAATTAGTGACGCTGTTTTAGATGCTTTATTAACAGAAGATCCAGAAAGCAGAGTTGCATGCGAGACTGTTGTTAATACGGGTCTTTGTTTACTTACTGGAGAAATAACTTCAAAAGCAAAAGTCGATTATATAAAACTTGTTAGAAATGTAATTAAAGAAATTGGATATGAAGGCTATAAGGCAGGGGGTTTTGACGCAAATAGTTGTGCAGTTTTAGTAGCACTTGACGAGCAATCACCAGATATTTCGCAAGGTGTAAACGAAGCAGATGATGTTAACGATGATTTGGAAGATAATACCGGAGCTGGCGACCAAGGCATAATGTTCGGCTATGCATGCGATGAGACGCCTGAATTAATGCCCTTACCGATTAGTTTAGCTCATAGATTAGCCATTCAACTTGCTAAGGTAAGACATGAAAACCTACTTAATTATCTACTCCCTGATGGTAAAACTCAAGTAAGCATTGATTATGAAAACGGTTTACCAGTCTCTATTAATACAATCTTAATTTCAACTCAACATAATCCTGAGATAGATGGAATAACAAATGAAGAAGAAATTCGTCAAAGAATAAAAGAAGATTTATGGAAGAATGTTGTAATTCCTTCTACTGAAGACTTAGAAATCAAACCAAACATTATCACAACAAGATTTCTAGTGAATCCCACGGGCAAATTTGTCGTAGGGGGGCCTCAAGGAGATGCTGGACTTACTGGAAGAAAAATTATTGTAGATACTTATGGAGGTTACGCAAGACATGGAGGAGGGGCATTTTCGGGTAAAGATCCCACAAAAGTGGATAGATCAGCTGCTTATGCGGCACGTTATGTAGCTAAAAGTATAGTTAAGGCAAAATTAGCAAAAAAGGCAGAAGTACAATTAAGTTATGCAATTGGAGTTGCAAAGCCGATTTCCATACTTGTTGAAACTTTTGATACTGGCGTTATTTCACAAGCTAATTTGACTGAGCTCATTAAAAAGTACTTTGATTTAAGACCGGCAGCAATTATAAAAGAATTTGACCTAAGAAATCTACCCCAAAAAATGGGTGGCAAATTTTTCAGAAAGACTGCATCCTATGGACATTTTGGCAGAAGAGATCTTGATCTCCCTTGGGAAAATGTAGAAGAAAAAGCAGCCCAATTAGCGGAGGCTTCCAAAGTATTTTTGTAAAATATTTATTCTATGCCTGATAATTTTTATGGAGGATTAGATTTTGGAACAAGTGGTGCAAGAATATCAATAATTAATCTTCAAAAAAAATTAGTATATTCAAATTCAGTACCTTATTCATGCAGCTTTAAAAATCCAAATTCTTGGATCAATTCTTGTGAAAATCTTTTAGTTAGTTTACCTATCGAGGTAAAAATTAACCTTAATAAATTGGCTATCTCCGGCACCTCAGGGACTATACTACCATCCAATTTAAAAGGAGAGCCTATAGGAGATGCAATACCTTATGACCAAGCATGTACTGAACATAATATCCTTCTTAAATCCTTAGCTTCTGGGGAAGATCATCTGCAAACTCCATACAGTAGTCTTGCTAAAGCATTAAAACTGATAGATAAATTTGGGACAAATATACTTCTACGTCATCAATCTGATTGGATCACTGGTTGGTTTTTAAAAGATTGGACTCATGGAGAAGAAGGCAATAATCTAAAACTTGGTTGGGATCTAGAAAAAGAATCATGGCCAAAAAGTTATCTAAATACTTCATGGCAAAAATGCCTACCTCAAATAGTAAAAAGTGGGAAAATGATTGGACAAGTGAATTTTGATTTAGCAAACAGATTTAACTTGAATAAGAAATTAATATTAATTTCAGGCACCACTGACTCTAATGCAAGTGTAATAGCGGCAGGTTTAGGGAAAGAAGATGGCCTCACAGTTTTAGGAACAACTCTTGTAGTTAAGAAAATTATTGATAAACCTATAAAAAAACAAGGAGTTACAAACCATAGAGTAAACGGCTATTGGATATGTGGAGGAGCATCAAACGCAGGATGCGGTATCTTGTCTCAGTTATTCTCTGATTCAGAAATAAAGGAGCTAAGTCGACAAATTAATCCATCGAAAAATACTTCTTTAAATCTTTTACCTCTTAATAGTAAAGGAGAGAGATTTCCTATTAATAATGCTAATTTAGAGCCGATACTTTATCCAAGGCCAGTAAGCGACTCACTTTATTTACATGCATTATTCGAGGGGTTAGCCAAAATCGAATTGAAAGGATGGGAAAAACTAGGCGAACTAACAGGCTCCCTTCCAAAAAAAATTATTACTATGGGTGGAGGTTCAAAAAACCCACAATGGAGAAAAATAAGAGAAAAAATCATCAATATACCAATAGTTTCCTGTAAAAAAACTACTTCATTCGGCACAGCCTTATTAGCGATTAATGCAAAATAATAGTTTTTTGGAATATTTGATGAAGATATAAAATTTTTAATGAAAAGGGTTTCACAAACTACACATCGTAATTTAGAGTATATAGGTTAGAGCCGGGATAGCTCAGTTGGTAGAGCAGGCGACTGAAAATCGCCGTGTCCCCAGTTCAAATCTGGGTCCTGGCACCTTTAAAACCCTGTCCTAGACAGGGTTTTATACTTTGAAATCATTGAGAACTCGTTATTTTTTCGTATTTTTTATAACTAAAAATTTTTAGTTTTCGACTCTGCAGACTTGACCAATAACACCCAAAATCAATTTATCTTCTTTTGGATCTTGCCAATTAGCTAAATCATTAAAATTACTATTTGCTTCATCTATTGAGGGATCAACATCTCTAAATGATTTTTCAAAACAATTTATATCCATTGTATAGAGAATATCCTTAGTAATTTCACTTTTTGTTTTGGGAATAAATTTACTCAATACTCTTATAGAACCATCCTCATTTCTTTTTATACTTTTCCTATCCCATAACTGCTCTCCATATTCACTTTTAGGGACTCCAACCCATTCATGAGGCAAAGCTTCTGATTTTTTTATTGAAGTACAAAAGAAAACAATAATCGAAAGGACTAAATTAAATATATTCCCTAAAAATATTGAACTAAATTTATTCTTAGAATCAACCATGAATAGTTGTTAAATACAAAAATCTTTTATCTAGAGTAAATATAAGATTAAAAATTTGTAAAAATTTTTATTGATTAGTATTTCTATTATAGATACAATCAAATATTAAATAAAAAACTTACTTCCAATAAGTTAATTAGAAAAATAATGAATAAAGTACAAAAATTTCTATCAGTAGTTTTTTTTATAGCAATATTCGTTGTATTGATTTACTTAATCCAAAATTATGGGATTGAACCTCTTAGAAACAAAATAGAAAGTATGGGAATTTGGGCACCTTTTGGAATATTCATACTTAGAGGAGTAAGTATCATTTTGCCCGCTCTTCCAAGCTCAGCTTATTCTCTGCTAGCTGGTTCATTACTAGGATTTCAAAAAGGTTACATGACAATAATATTTTCTGATATTGTTTTTTGCCAAGCTGCTTTCTTTATTGCAAGAAATTATGGTCGGGTTCCTGTACGTAATTTAGTAGGCCCAAAAGCAATGAAAAAGATTGAAAGTTTTAATCAGAACCAACTAGAAGAAAATTTCTTTCTTATGACTGGTTTACTAATGACTGGCCTTTTTGATTTCCTAAGCTATGCAATTGGTATTGGAGGTACTCGCTGGAAAATATTTACTCCAGCATTATTAATAAGTCTTCTAATCAGTGACTCTATACTTGTGGCAGTGGGGGCTGGAGTTAGCCAGGGTGCAGGATTATTTTTAGGAATTGCTCTATTGGGAATGTTCGCTTTGGCGACCCTTTCAGGATTAGCAAAAAATAAAATGCCTAAATAACAGAATAGTTAAAAATTCTGTAAACAAAAAGAAGAGAGATATGACATTTTTGCAAACAAGAACTTTATGAATAAGAATTTATGTAAGAATAAGAACCGATTAATTCTTTAAAGTTCTTAGATGACTCCATTTAGACCAACTTCATATGATCGCCCTGGAGAACAAATATCAACCACGCCTTCTGGCTTAAAAGTAACTTCTGCAAAGAGATTAATGGTGGATTCAATGGTACGTATGATTCAAAAAGCAGAAAATCATTCTGCAGAAGATAAACTTGACGAAGAATCTAACAATAATTAATCAATTTATTGATAAAAGTATAGGAGAGTGGAAATCCATAAGAAGCACTCATACTTTAGCTTTTCAAGAATTTGAAAACTCAATTAGTAAAATATACATAAAGCATATCAACCTGAAAAATAAAAAAATTGTTGAAATTTTTAAAAATTATAAATTAAGTTTAAACCTAGAGAGAATAGCAATTTCTATAAAATGGCAAGCTATTAGCGATTGGGAAGATGATGATATGAGTGAGGGGGATGAAACAATTTTGATATTTTTACCCAAGAATGAAAACTCCGGAATTGTTTTACGAAATAAAGGTTATACAGAATCTTTTATTTCATCATCAAATTATTTTGTCGATGAACAAAATAATTTACACATTAAAACTTTTTACAAATCAACAGTTTCTGAAGAAAGAATTTCCTTTTTATCCACTCACATAAGATCCAGATTTTCTATTATTAGAAATCTTGAAAATAATTCAGTCATACAGACTTCCCACACTTCTGAAATAAGATATTTAGCTAGTTTAAAAGATTAATTATCCTTTCAAATTGAAACTCTGTTTCAGAAATTAAATCAGGAAGAAAGCATTTGTTTCCCTGCATATTATTAACTGTAGAATTTAAATCAGAGATTGTTGCATCTCGCATTAATTCAATAACCCTTCTTGCATTTCTTAAAGGCACACCAAGAGCAAGATAAGTATTTTTAAGATCCTTCAAACAACTTTTTTCTAAAACTGATTCGTCATTAGAAATTAAAAGATAAGCAACAATCCTTAGGATTATTTCTCCATCTCTTAAACAAACGGACATCTTGTTAGTTGTATTTAAAGATATTTTTGAATTAACTGAATCTTGATTTTCGCAAATCATCGCTGTTACAGCGTCTGCTGCAATTGCATGTGAATTACTTGTTATAGAAGTTATTGCATCTAATCTTGAGTTTGCACTATTAATAAATTCTTTTATATTGCTTAAATCATTTAATTTCATATCAGCGGACAATAGTTGGTTTTTCTTTGAAACTGACATTCCTCAAGTAAAAATTTAAAGATCGATCTTAAGATTAATACAAAGCATGTAAAAACAATACAATTTCAAAATTAACGCAACGCTTCTTAATTAATAACTTCATTCCAAAGTTATAGTTAAAATAATTCAAATAAAAAATTTTTTCCGCTAATATTAAACTACATTTCAATAAAGTTTTGGATCAACAAGATTTAAAATTATCAAAGAAACTTATTTCCTCATATAAAAAGAGATTGGAAAAAGAAATTCTATACAGAAGTATGAAATTAAAGATGCCTCAAAATAAATTTGAAGAAATAATTAAAAACAATAATGAACTTATAAATTTAAAAAAAGCGTTAAAAGATCTAGAAACGGAATATGAATCTCATAGTAAAGTCTGATTTTTGAAAAACCCTTCCAAAAGTGCCTCAAACCAACAATTTCCTTTTTAAGTCCCTAAACAATCAACAACTTCAAGCAGTAAAACATGTTTATGGACCACTATTAGTTGTAGCAGGTGCAGGTAGCGGAAAAACTAAGGCTCTTACTCACAGAATTGCAAACCTTATTGAGGGTAACTCAATAGACCCCTATAACATTCTCGCAGTCACTTTCACTAACAAAGCTGCTAAAGAAATGAAAGCAAGATTAGAGGTTCTTCTAGCCCAAGAATTAGCTTTTAATCAATTTGGGCAGCCTTGGACTACTCTCAAAGAAATTGATCAAAATCAATTAAGAACAAACATTCACCAAGAGAGGCTTCAGAACCTTTGGATCGGTACTTTCCATTCTTTATTTTCAAGACTTCTGAGATACGATATTGAAAAATATACTGATCCAGAAGGACTAAAATGGACAAGGCAATTTTCAATTTACGATGAAACAGATTCTCAAACATTAGTAAAAGAAATTATCAGTCAAGATATGAATCTTGACCCAAAAAGATATGATCCCAAAAAGATTAAAAGATTAATAAGTAATGCTAAAAATCAATGCTTAACTTCTAATGATCTTTTAGAAAAAGCAGATAATAATTTTGATAAAACAGTTGCAGAAGCTTACAAGAGATATAGAATTTCGCTCTCAAAAAATAATTCTTTAGACTTTGATGATCTTCTACTTTTGCCTGTTTTCTTATTGAGGCAAAATGATATAGTCAGAGATTACTGGCACAAAAGATTTAAACATATTTTAGTTGATGAATATCAAGATACAAATAGAACACAATATGAACTTATAAAATTAATTACAGCTGGAAATACTGAACCAAAAAAATTCTTTAATTGGCAAGATAGGTCAATTTTTGTAGTTGGGGATGCTGATCAAAGTATTTATAGTTTCAGAGCAGCTGACTTCAGAATTTTAATTGGTTTTCAAGAAGATTTTAAAACTTCAATCAACGACGATACAAAGTCATCTTTAATTAAATTAGAGGAAAATTATAGGTCATCTTCTAATATTCTTGATGCTGCAAACTCACTAATTGAAAACAATTCTGAAAGAATTGACAAAGTTTTAAAGGCTACTAAAGAAAAAGGGGAACTTTTAACATTACTCAGCTGTGATGATGAAATTTCCGAGGCAGAAGCAATTACAAATAAAATAAAATCACTCAATAACAATAATCAAAACCCAATTTGGAAAAATTTTGCAATTTTATATCGAACCAGAGCTCAGTCAAGAGTATTAGAAGAGTCTCTCGTAAGGTGGCGCATTCCTTATACAATTTTTGGAGGATTGCGTTTTTATGATAGAAGAGAAATTAAAGATGCAATAGCATATTTAAAAGTTCTGGTTAATTCTTCAGATAACGTTAGTCTTTTACGAATTATAAATGTTCCTAGAAGAGGGATTGGTAAGACTACTATTCAAAAACTTAATGAACTATCTAATAGGTTAAATATGCCATTGTGGGAGGTTCTTAATGATAAGCAAAGTCTTGAAGAAACAATAGGCCGATCATCAAAAGGAATTAATAAATTTACTGAAGTTATGAATGATCTACTTTGTTATCTTGAAAATTCAGGACCTGCTCAACTACTACAACTAATCTTAGAAAAAAGTGGTTATTTAAGTGACTTGCTCTCTAGTGGGACTGAAGAATCTGAAGATAGAAGAAATAACTTGCAAGAACTAATTAATGCAGCTACTCAATATGAAGAAGAAACAGAAAGTGGAGATGTAGAAGGATTTCTTTCTACAGCAGCCTTAACAACTGATAATGATACGAAGAAAAATAATCCCAACTCTGTAACTCTCATGACTCTGCATAATAGTAAAGGTTTAGAATTTCAAAATGTTTTTATCACTGGGCTAGAACAAGGTCTCTTCCCTAGCCATAGATCAATAGATACTCCCTCACTTCTTGAAGAGGAAAGGAGATTATGCTACGTAGGTATCACTAGAGCTAAAGAAAGAGTTTTCTTAAGTCATGCCAGAGAAAGAAGATTATGGGGTGGAATGCGTGAAGCAACAATTCCTTCAATATTTCTTTCAGAAATACCTGAAGATTTAATAGATGGCGAATTACCACAAACTGGTGGTGCTTCAATTAGAAGAGATTGGCATCTTGATCGTTTAACTAGAGTTGATCGAAACAATCCAAATGAATTTGTTAACAAACCAATAAATGCAGTAAGGAAATTATATTCAGGACCCAGTAAAGGGAAAAGCTGGATAGTTGGAGATAAGCTAATTCACTCAAAGTTTGGGAAAGGTGAAATCATACATATTTTTGGGAGTGGGGAAAAAATATCTTTAGCAGTAAAATTTGGTGATAAAGGAAGTAAAATTCTTGATCCCAGATTAGCTCCAATTCGTTATGTAAGTTAAAACTCATGAACGATATCTCTGATTACATCCAAGGGGAATTAATCAAAACTCCATTTAATCTATATAACCTAATTGCTAAATACATAGAATCTAATAACAATACTAAAGTGGCTTTTGTAGGCGGTTATTTAAGAGATTTATTAATTAGTAAATTCCATAAAAAATCGTTTTTTAAACCTGTTGATATTGATCTTGTTATTGAAGGATCCTCTATTTCTCTTGCAAAATTTATAAAAAAAAATATTGTAAATGTAGATTTATGTTTAATCAAGGAATTTAATTTATACAACACTGTAGAAATAAATATAAATGACTGTAAAATTGATATTGCTTCTGCAAGAAAAGAAATCTATTCTGCTCCAGGATTAAATCCCATAATAAATAAAAGTACTATTGAGGATGATCTTAAGAGGAGAGATTTTACCATAAATTCAATAGCCTTCGAGGTCTCGACAAGGAAAATCTATGATCTTTATGGAGGAATTTCTGATATTAAAAGTAAAAGATTGAACTTACTTCACAGTAATAGTATTTCAGATGATCCAAGCAGATTAATTAGATGTGCAAAATATGCTTCAAGGTTAGATTTTAATATTTCAAATAATTCCCTTAAACAATCTCAAGAAACAGTTAGACAATGGCCATGGAAAAGTTCAGAAACTCATCAGAAAATGATTTATCCTCCTGCACTAGGCATACGAATAAGGATGGAACTAGCTGAAATATGCAAACACGATAATTTGACTAATGTAATTTCGATAATTCATAAATGGGAAATTATCTCAATCTTAAATGAAAATATTAAAGTCGATAAAAGGTTTTTAAGAGGACTAAATTGGATTAAGAAGTTAAATGGAAATCATATGCTTTACTTATTAAAAGATTCAGAAAATTTAGAAAAAGCATGTCAAAGATTTTTGGTAAATAATAGTGAGATAAAAATATTAGAAGATTATTTAAATATCAAAAAGATATTAAATACAAACCAAAAAAATTTCAATCATTTTTCTCCAGCAAGTTGGACAGAATTTATTGAGGACAGAAACCTTAATGATGAGACAGTCAAATTATTAATTTGTGATGGAGGACCACACTGGCGCAACTTGTTTAAGTGGTTATTTATTTACAAATTCATAAAATCAAAAAAAGATGGAGAAACTTTAAAAAAAGAAGGATGGGAGCCAGGTAAGGGGATGGGAAAGGAAATCAAAAGACTAAGATATTTAGAAATTGACAAATTAAATAGAAATTAATTACATTTTTACAACCTCTCCAACCTTGTACCATTTATCCTTTAGAACATTTTCATATTTACGATTGCAACTAATCAACAAGGGTCCACATGTTTGTGGATCTAATAGTAATGATACTCTCTCGTTAAAAGTCTCTTGATCTAATGAATTTTCGTTTAAAAAATTAATTATTCTTTTTTCCTTGTTTACTTTATAAATTTTGTCAAAAATTTCTTTATTAGATTCAAAGAAAGTACTTCTAACATCTTTTCTTATTAAATCAAATACTCTAGGATAAGCTTTAAATGCAAATAAATCTAATAAAACTTTTAGTGGCTCAAGATTATTGCTTTGCCTATATAAATTAGATGATTCAACCATTTCTTTAAGATGTCCAATAAATCCATATCCAGTAATGTCAGTCGCAGCATTGACTAATGATTCTTTAAATTGATTTTGAAAAAGATAAATTTCATCAATCAAATATTGCTGACTCTTTACTAAATTATTAATTACTTCAGAAGAACTACCTAGCATATTAATATTTTGCATTTGACCGGCAAAGTAAATCCCAACGCCCAGAGGTCTAGACATCATGAGAATATCTCCAATATTCATTCCAGATTTAAGCCATGGTTTTGATCCATTTCTTAAAATACCTTGAACTGTTAAAGAAATATCTATTCCTAATGAATAAGGTTTATTAACTAAACTTCTTGCCTCGAAAGTATGGCCTCCAAGTAATTCGCCTCCATGATCCTCAACTGTTGATTTAATACCTTGAAGTGATTGAGAAAATAGGTAACTCTGAAATTCCCTTTCAACTTTTGGTAATGAAATTAAAGCCTGCGCGGATGAAAGTTTTGCTCCACATGCCCATAAATCTGAGCAAGCATGCAAAGTAGTAATTTTTGCATTAAGCCAAGGATCACTTACCAAAGCAGGAAATCCATCTACACTTTGCAAGATAAGATCTTGACCATTTTGATATATCTCAACTGAATCTTCAGGTGATGAGGCGAAAGAATTTAAATTAGAATTTATTAATGATTTATTTAAAACAAACTGAGGAATTTTAGCTGCACATCCTCTGCAATCATTCAATGAAATATTTTTTTCACTACTTTTCATAATTAGCCTTTTTGATCTGAACTTTTTAATAAAATTGAGGTCAATTTTATGCTTTAAAATCCAAAAAATAAAAGAAGGGCCGAAAACAAAATTGCGATAAATAGCAAAAGCCTTTGGATGATGGCTTGGGAATATATTTACTATTTGCAATCCGATCTTTTGAGGAAACCACTTTTTTAATGATCTCCCTTCTAAGTCTTTTTTTAAATTTTGGACTAATGTATTTACAACTTTTACTGCAAAAACTCCCGATGCTGGTCTTTTTGCTGAACCTACAACTGCGCAATCACCGACAGCAAAGATTCCAGAGAAATTTTTTATCTGCAAATTCTGATTTGTAATTATTCTGCCATAAGAGTCCGAATCTAATAATTTTTTTTGTGCCCAAAACGGAGATGTATTTCCAGTACATAAAAGAATCTTGCCATAATCAAAATTAAGTTTTTCAACTAAATCAATATTGGAATTCCGTAAACTTTTTAGAATTTTATTATTAATTTTTCTTGAATCACATAATAGTTTTAAAGGTCTATCTCCCCATCTTTTTCTCAAAGCATAAGATACTTCAATTGCAGCAAGGCCACTCCCAACAATTACAAATGGAAGTTCATTAACTGAATCAAAAATGTCCTCTTTAAGTATTGAGTCATAAGCACTTAAAAAAGGTTTAATTGAAAAAGCATTTCGATTTTTAACTAGTGATTCAAATTCTTTTGGAATTATTGTTTGACTTCCATAATTAAGCAACAACTTAGAATAATTAATTGAAGGTCTATTACTTAAAACAATTTTCTTTAAATTGAAATCAATATCCTTTACTTCTTCTTCTATAAAAGATACTTTTGCATTTTTTGCTAAAGATTTTATATCAATTAAACTCTCTTCTAAAGTGATTGATTTTGAAATCACCGATGGGAATGTAGCCGAATAAACCAAATGAGAATCTCTAGATATAATTGAAACAGGAATCTCTGGCATTAATTTCCGAAACATTAACCATTTCTTCAATAAAGAAACATTTGAGTGTCCCCCTCCAATTAGTACCAGATGATTAAAAGTCATTTACATCACTATGAATAAAGAACATTTATTACCAATTGAAAAATCAAAATTAGGAGTGATTGGTGGAAGTGGATTTTATTCAATGGATCAAATAGATTACTTAAGAGAAATAGAAATCAATACTCCCTATGGTAAACCTTCTGATTCAATAAAGGTATATAATCTTGGAAACCTAGAGATAGCATTCATTCCTAGACATGGCAGAACACATAGTTTAAATCCTTCTGAAATCCCTTACAAAGCTAATATTTGGGCGCTAAGGTCAATAGGAGTAAGATGGATTATTGCTCCATCAGCAGTGGGTTCATTACAAGAACAGATAAGGCCACTTGATATAGTGGTTCCAGATCAATTTATAGACCGGACAAAAAATAGACCTGCAACCTTTTTTAATGAGGGAGCTGTTGCTCACGTAACTATGGGAGATCCCTTCTGCACAAATTTATCACGTATATTAAGTGAAATCGGAGAAAAAAATATTCCTGGAGGTAGACAATTGCATAGAGGGGGTACCTATCTAGCAATGGAAGGTCCCGCTTTCTCAACTAGAGCAGAATCTAATTTATATAGGAGTTGGGGATGTTCAGTAATTGGAATGACGAACCACACAGAAGCAAGATTAGCTAAAGAAGCTGAAATAGCTTACGCATCCTTATCTATGGTTACTGATTATGATTGCTGGCATCAAACTCATCAAGAAGTTTCTGTAGAGATGGTTTTGGATAATCTTAGATCAAATACTGAAGTGGCTAATAAAATAATATTTGAAGTAGCTAAATTAATTGAAGAAGAAAGACCAAAAAGTAAGTCTCATTTTTCATTAAAAGATGGATTGATAACTCAAAAAGAAAATATCCCAAGCTCCACAAAAGCGAAACTAAGGATATTTACTGATTCTTATTAGGCTTATTTGATATAAGTGATTATCAGGTCAAGGTTAGGATTTGTTAGCCTCCACCTCCAACACCTTGGTATGAACCATAGAAGAATATTCCTAAAACGAAGATAACTGCGATTCCACCTGCTGTAGCAACAAGCCATAGAGGAAGGGTTCCTTCAGTCCATCTTCTTTCCCATGCAACTGCTGGTCTACCGTCGGGAAGTCTATCTGGAATTCTTCCATCAGGTCCTTTTAATTTACTCATAGTTTTAATTTAATTGAAAAAGTAACTGGAAAATAAAATTCCCAATACAAAGACTGATAGTAAGCCTAAATAAAGGCTTGTACGATTAAGTTCAACTGGAACTTTATTAGGATTTTCGTTTACTTGCATGATTTTTAAATTTATCGGGCTACGAATTGCATAGCAGCAATGGAACCTAAAAAGAATACTGATGGAATAGCTAAAGCGTGAACTGCTAGCCAACGAACAGTAAATATAGGATAAACGCGGACTTCCGCAGCCTGCATTGGAGCTTGAGAATTAGACATAGTTATTTTGTTCTTAAATCAAGTTGAGACTTCGCTTCAAATCTTTGAGTTACAACAGGAGCTTTTGCTTCAGATGCCTGAAAGTAACTATCAGGACGAGGAGTACCGAAAGCGTCGTAAGCCAAACCTGTGTATACGAATAAGAAGCCTGCTATAAAGATAGCTGGTAATGTTACTGCATGAATAATCCAGTACCTAATACTGGTGATTATTTCAAAGAATGGGCGTTCACCCGTTGAACCTGCGGCCATAATCACAAATGTTTACCATATGATCTTACAGTGTAAAATCATAAGTTCGCGAAGAATTTAACAGCTTGGTTACAGACAGTTGTTAAATTAATCCAAAATTAATATTTTTTTTATTATTTTTTTTAAGTTATTACAGATTTAGCCATTCCATTTAAGAATGTAACCACGCTCGCCAAGTATGAATCCTTTTTGATTATCTAAAGACTCCTTATCAAGAAAAACTATTTTTATATAGTTAGTAGGCAATGCAGAAGCAAGAGGATCTGAATTCCAAGTTTCACCTTGATCTTTACTTACTATTAAAGTGCCATTACCACCGCCAGCCCATATATCACCATTTGGATCCCATCCCATATCTAAATAATTGTAACCATTAAGAATAGGGATAATAGGCTTTGACCAACTTTCTAGATTATTAGAATCTTCATTAAATCTAATTTCCGCACCTCTTGAAAGCATCCATAAACTTCCTTCTGGATTGAAACCAATGCTTTGCACTCTCTTACTACTTGCTCTTTGGTGAGCAATCCAAGTATTACTATCACTATCAAGAGTAGAGAAGAAATTTCCAAGACTGCTTACGCTCACATAATCACCGCTAGATGTTCTTCTTAAATCTCTTATACCTCCCTGTTCCGAAGGATCTGATACTTTTGCTTCCCATGTTTCACCGCTATTGGAAGTTTCATAAATAGCTGCTGAGGTTGTTGCCAATTGAGCAACTCCTTCATCAATAGTGGTAACTAAGAAAGGTTGGCCTGGTAACTTCCCAAGTGAAAGCCTAGTCCAATTTTTACCTTCATCTAAAGTATGCATTACAAGAGAGGGTTGCCCTATTAACCAACCTTCAGAACCCTTAAAATCAATATCGAGAAGGCGAAAGTTCTCTTCAGCAGAAATATCTAATGATCTTTTTTCCCATGTTTCACCACCATCAGTAGATTCCATAATCAATCTGTTTGAGCCTACTAAAAACCCATGATTATCATCTATAAAATCAACATCTAAAGCATTAGCCTGATCTTCAAACTGAATTGTTTTCCAAGGGCTGCTTTCATTCATCTTGACGCCTGTAGATGAACAACTGCTTAAAACAAAACAGAGAACTACAGATAAAAGGAGATTAGGAATACTGGTAAAAAAATTTTTCATTTAATTATTTTAATGCAAAGAGTACAAAGAAAGGAACATAGCAGCAGCAAACGCCAAACCTCCAAAAATCAATATATTTTTTTGTCCAGGAGGTAAACTATTAAATCCAAATCCATAAACTAAATTCTCTTCAAATCCACTAGGTTTTGCTCTAGATCCAATATCCTTATAAAAATTTTTACCGGCTCGACAAACAGGGCAAGCAAAAGTATTCCCGTCCAACTCTGAAAAAGGCGTATTTTTAGGTATGTTTAATTTTTTATTTCCTTCAGACGGATCATAAATGTATCCACAACTTCTACATTCGAATCTATTTTGTTCTAAATTAATAGTAGGTTGTTCAACATTTACTCCTGTGGAGTTTTCAGAAAGATCTTCTTTCTGAGAGTCTTCAACTATTTTGTTTTCCTCAGAGGCTGGTTGAATGTTTTCACTCACGGTTTATTATTGTTCTTTAAGAACTTTAAAAGATTTTGCTTAATTAAGCGACTTTTATTCAAAATTAATTTTTTAAGATGTTTTTATTAACTGGCTATGAATACTTTTTAGGTTTTCTTCTAATTGCCGCAGCTGTTCCAGTATTAGCTCTAGTTACTAATCTCATCGTTGCACCAAAAGGCAGAACAGGGGAAAGAAAACTTACATATGAATCTGGAATGGAGCCTATTGGGGGAGCATGGATTCAATTTAATATACGTTATTACATGTTTGCCTTGGTTTTCGTTATATTTGATGTTGAGACAGTATTCCTTTATCCTTGGGCTGTTGCCTTCAATAGATTAGGCTTATTAGCTTTTATTGAGGCTTTAATCTTCATAGCAATACTTGTTATTGCCCTTGCATACGCATGGAGAAAAGGTGCTTTAGAATGGAGTTAAAAAATTGAATCCACAATTATCCCCAAAAGCAATAAGAGAAATTCGAGAAGGGACTTGCAACCCTCTTGGGGCTCCCCAAGTTACTACAGATTTAAGCGAAAACATTATATTGACAAGCTTAGACGATCTTCATAATTGGGCCAGACTAAGCAGTCTATGGCCTCTCTTGTACGGAACAGCTTGTTGTTTTATAGAATTTGCTGCCTTAATTGGATCAAGATTTGATTTTGATAGATTTGGATTAGTACCTAGAAGCTCACCACGGCAAGCAGATCTAATAATAGTTGCAGGGACAGTAACAATGAAGATGGCACCCGCGCTTGTAAGACTTTATGAACAAATGCCTGAACCAAAATATGTGATCGCCATGGGTGCTTGCACAATCACAGGCGGAATGTTCAGCGCAGATTCTACAACTGCTGTAAGAGGAGTTGATAAGTTGATACCAGTTGATTTATACCTTCCAGGATGTCCACCAAGACCAGAAGCAATTTTTGATGCTGTTATTAAATTAAGAAAAAAAGTTGGTAATGAATCAATTTTAGAGCGCACAAAAACAGAGCAAACTCACAGATACATAACATCTGATCATGAAATGAATCTCGTTTTCTCTGAAAATACTGGTGAATATCTAAACAAAACTTCAGCTAACGTAATAACCCCCTCCAAAAAAGAAAAAATAACCGAATTACCTGAAAATACCGAAAAAACTGAAATTATTAATACTGTAGAAGATTGATGGAAAAAGACGGTACAGCCACATCCTCAGATACTTCAATAGAAAAAGAAGGGTTTATAAGCCAATCTTTGTCTAAAGATGGAATTCCAAATCAATCTTTATCTGATGATCACATAGGAATTGAAAACATTTCTGTGGAACCTAGCAAATTATATGAAGCAGTATCTGCCTTAAAAAGTTACGGTTTTAATTATCTCCAATGTCAAGGAGGATATGATGAGGGACCAGGAAAAAATCTCGTCAGTTTCTACCATTTTATAACTGTTGATGATATACAAAAAATTGAAAAAATTAAAGAAGTCAGATTAAAAGTTTTCCTAAAAAGAGATTCTGATTTATCAATCCCTAGTTTGTATAAAATTTTTAAAGGAAGTGATTGGCAAGAAAGAGAAACTTTTGATATGTATGGAATAAATTTTATTGATCATCCAAATCCCAAAAGACTATTAATGCCTGAAGATTGGAGAGGATGGCCATTAAGGAAAGATTATATTCAGCCAGATTTCTACGAACTTCAAGATGCTTATTAATTTAATTTTTTTAATTTTCGGTATATAAACATAACTGCTCTTGCAAGTCTCCTTGGATCATGTCTAAGAGTTGGAGTTATTCTTCTTGAATATAATGGTGCTTGCAAAACATAATAACCTTCAGATAATAATTTTTCTTTATTACATTGGACAGGCTCTGCCCCTCTACTTTCGTAATAGTCTACTAATGGAGATTTTTCGAATTGAGTCTGAGATAATATTGAGTTAAAAATTCTAGTATTAACTCCAAAATTTGATAATTGTTTTTCTATTGCTTTGATATGTTGATAGACATCGAGTCCATCTGTTTCTCCAGGCTGAGTCATCAAATTACTTATATAAATTTTAGGAGCATTACTTTGCAATAAGGCATCTACTATCTCTGGTACTAAAAGATTAGGCAATAAAGAAGTGTATAGACTACCTGGGCCGAGAACAATTAAATCAGCTTCTTTTATAGATTCAAGAGCACTTGGTAGAGCTGATGGATTTTCTGGTAAGTAACCAATTCTCGAAATTAATTTTTTTGATTTACTGATCTTGCTTTCACCATAAATTTTTTCACCATCTTCTAATTCGGCCCACAACATAACATCAATATTTGTTGCAGGTAAAACTTGACCTTGTACGGCCAAAACCTTACTAGAGGCTTGAACTGCTTTTTCTAAACTGCCTGTAATTGTTGTTAAAGCTGACAAGAATAGATTTCCAAAACTATGACCTTCCAGACCACTTCCCCCTGAAAATCTGTACTGAAATAATCTTGTTAAAGTAGGTTCTTCGTTTGATAAGGCTGCCAAACAATTTCTAATATCTCCTGGAGGTTGTACACCTAATTGTTTTCTGAGAATTCCACTACTTCCACCATCATCAGACACAGTTACGATTGCTGTAATATTGCTACTGTAATTTTTTAAGCCTTTCAGTAAAGTCGATAATCCTGTACCGCCCCCAATTGCAACAATATTTGGACCTCTATTTAATTTACTTTTAACTCTTAATGCATCAACTAAATATGTATCTTTTTCTGGAACAAGCGCTTTTTGAATAGAATTAATACTTCTATTTTGTCCAATCCCGATTAATATAAGTCCAATAAAAAAAATCAATGGTCCCATTAATGAAACAGGCAAAATACGTGTTAAACCTGTCATTACCCCAAAAAAGATTTCAATAAGCCAATAGAGCGGTCTTAAATTTGTCCAAATTACCAAGCCTAATAATGTAGTCAAAAATCCTATCGCCGATGTAAGCATCCATCTTTTTATTACCAGTCCTGGCAAAAGCCAACTCAAAATTCTTAAGATTTTGTTTAACAAGACAAAATTAGTCTTTTTAAAGTTTTTATAGTACCTTTTTACCCTTTTTTTACGCTTATTCATTAAAAAAACCTCTTAAATTATTTTTCTCAAATTTCTAGACTATATAAAATCATTATAAATCAAATTCATACATCCTTTTTTTATTTCTAAAAATAGGCAAAATAAAATATATAGATGTTTTTATATAAGTTTTGAAAAAATCAAAGCATGCAGTTGAAACAAAAAACCTCTCAATAAGCTGGGGGGAAGTTAATGTGCTTAATCAAATAAATTTTGAACTTAATGATGGAGAGAAATTAGCTATTGTTGGCCCCTCAGGTTCTGGTAAATCAACAATATTAAAAATATTAGCAGGACTCATTTTACCTACCAAAGGAGAATTAAGAATATTTGGTGAGAAGCAAACATATTTGAGATTAGATCAAAATAATCCTCCTGATGTAAGACTAGTTTTTCAGAACCCGGCTTTATTAGGATCTTTAACTATTGAAGAAAATGTAGGTTTTCTCCTTAAGAGAAATAAAAACCTATCTCAAAATTTAATTCATGAAATAGTATGTGAATGCTTAGCTGAGGTAGGATTATTTAATGTTGAGAATAAACTTCCAAATGAATTAAGCGGGGGTATGCAAAAAAGAGTTAGTTTTGCTAGAGCATTAATCACTGATCAAACTCTCAATGCAAAGTCTAAACCTTTATTACTTTTTGATGAACCAACTGCCGGCCTTGATCCAATTGCCTCATCAAGAATTGAAGATTTAATTAATAAGACAAATGATAAAGCTAGCGGATCATCTATTGTGGTTAGCCATGTTCTTAGTACTATAGAAAGGACTTCAGATAAAGTTTTAATGCTTTATGGAGGCAAATTCAGATGGGCCGGCTCGATTGATGAATTTAAAAAGAGTAAAGATCCCTATGTATTTCAATTTAGGAATGGGAAACTTGATGGTCCAATGCAACCAAAAGACATTTAGAAATTATGCGTAGAAGCTTACGAGATTCAATAGTTGGGTTTTCCTTATTAGGAGGAATTTTAATATTCACATTTTTTTCTTTTTGGATAAGAGGAGTGAGATTATCTTCGAAAAATTGGTACCTCTTTGCTGAATTCAATAACGCAAGCGGTTTATCAAAAAAATCTCCAGTTACTTACAGAGGAATCTTAGTTGGGTCAATAGAAGATATCTTGTTCACGAATGAATCAATCAAAGCAAAAATAGTTTTAAATAATCCTGAAATTATTCTCCCAAGGCCAGCATTTGCAAGGGTAGTAACAAATTCTTTCCTTGGAGGAGATGTACAAGTTGCGTTAGAAACTAGTGACAAGTCAATTCCTAAAAACATTGCAAAGCCTATATCCGAAAAATGCGATACCAAATTAATTATTTGTCAGGGAGACACTATCACAGGTAAACAACTATCAAGTCTCTCAAATATAACTACTAGAATAAGTCAACTTTTAAAAGACACAAATCAAGAAAACTTAATTGAAAACATCGTTAATTCAATTGACCAATTTGATAGAACACAAGAAAATCTTGATGAATTAATTTATTTATCGAAACAAGAACTACAAAGAGTTGAACCTCTAATAAAAGAAATTACAATTGCTGCTAATCATTTAAATAGCATTTTGTCTACCATTGATGATAAAGAAACCCTTAATGACATTAAATTGACAATTACTGCTGCTAGCTCCATCTCAACCAAAATAGATGATATGACCGATGATTTTGAAAAATTAACACAAGATAAAGAATTAACTAAATCTATAAGGGATTTAACGATTGGGCTTTCAAAATTCCTTAACGAAATTTATCCATAAAAAATATTTAGAATTCATTGATAGCATTTAAAGCCATAGCCGCGATTGCTTTATCTGTAGCTTTTGGCAATTGAACGTATTTCCCTTGAGCAGCCTCTGCTAACTCTTTACCAAATCCACTTGCTATAAATTTTCTCTCTGTATCAATTACTAAGAGTTTTATCCCGAGCATGGGATATTTTGCAGCGATATCTAGAACCTCCTGTTTTAAATTGACATTTTCATTTTCATTATCTTTTCCCTCAACCTCATTTTGTCCTAAAGATAATCCTAATGGAACATTTCCTCTTCCATCGGTAATTCCAACAACAATAACTTGACCTATATCTCCAGTAGAAAGAGCATTTTTTGCGACTTTTGCTGATTGCGTTAGTCCATGAGCCAAAGGCGATCCACCTCCGCAAGGCATTGTTTCTAATCTTCTTTTCGCTGCAGTTATTGATCTAGTTGGAGGCAGAAGAACTTCTGCCTGATTACCTCTAAAGGGAATTAGAGCAACTTCATCTCTGTTCTCATATGCCTCGGTCAAAAGTCTAATAACTGCACCTTTAGCACTTTGCATTCTATTAAGAGCCATAGACCCACTAGCATCAACAAGAAAAATGACTAAAGCACCTGCCTTTTTTTGAAGAAGCTTAGCCCTAAAATCATTTTCTTCTATGATTATTGATTTATTAGGATTCCTTAATCTTCTTGATTTTTGATAAGGAGCAGCAGCTCGAAGGGTAGCGTCTACAGCAATTCTTTTTACTTTACCTCTTGGAATAATAGGTTTTACATATCTTCCTCTACTATCACTAAATATGACTGATCTACTCCCGCTATTCCCTGCTTTAGCTTTAGCTGATGAAAAAAGCAATAAATCAGGATCAACCATACATGCCTCGGGATCTAATATGAATTCTTCAGGTATTTCGGGAGTAGATTCATCTTCTCCATCAGAATTATCTTCTTCTTGTTCTTGATCTTGCTCATTATCATTTTCACTAGTCTCAGGTTCAGAATCTTCATTGTTTGATTGAGGTGGGGGTGGGGGACTCTGATCCTCTGGAGGAGGTGGTTGAATATCATCATCTTCTGGAGGTATTTGCATTGCTCGTGGAAGAATAACTAACCTTACTGCGACTTTTAGATCTTCAGAATTTACATTCTCATCGCCTCGAAGTGCTGCATTAGCCTTTGCTACTTTTACTGCAAATAATTCTGACCTATGTCCTTCTACTCCACCTCTGAGAGCTTCATTCACTAAATAGGTTATTTGCTCTTTTGTTATCTTGACATCCTTTAACCATTGCCTTGCCAAAATTAATTGAGTGGATAAATTATCAGATTCTTCCGACCATTTTTCTGAAAATTTAATATTATTTTCTGCGTGTGATAAAACAGATTTTGTAATCTCAACTCTTTGAGCATTATCAATAGATTGATCTGCGGAAAGAACAATAGCAAAACGATCTAAAACATGATCTCTTAAAGTACCTTCTTCAGGATTATACGTTGCAATTAAAAGTGACTTACAAGGATGAGAAAGGCTTAAACCATCTCTCTCAATATTATTTTTCTCTCTTCCTGTCGCTTCAAGAATTAAATTTACAATGCCATCATCCAGTAAATTTATATCATCTACATAAAGAACACCTCTATGAGCCTCTGCTAAAATTCCAGGTTGAAAAACTTGTTCCCCCGTACTTAATGATGCAGCGACGTCAATTGATCCAACAAGCCTGTCTTCAGTTATGCCAATGGGAACTTGAATAAATGGAGCCTCTCTTACTTTTTTCGGAATTTCTTCAATTTGATTCAAATAATCATTTCCAATTACCTCCTCCAACAATTTGTTAGTACTAATATCCCATTCCTCTGGTTTATCTGGATCTAGGTTCCTACCAATAGGTCTTAATAAAGTTTGACTATTACTAATAGCTTGCTTTTCCATTATTGATTCATTATCTAATACCTCTATAGGAGGGAGTAATGTATGCAAGCCCCTAGCTAATACTGACTTACCGGTACCTCTTCCGCCAGCGATAATCACTCCTCCTAAACTGGGATCAACTGCTGCCAAAAGCAAAGATAACTTCAATAAACTATGACCTGTAATTGCCGCCAAAGGGAAAGCTCTAAAAGAATCCTTTGACTTCATTAAATCTTTTATTTCTTCTTTTTCTTTTAACTCGTGGTTCAAAATCACTTTAAAAATGCCTGATATAGAATTTATCCAATAACTTTGTTTTTTGTAGTGGAATTATCAAATCTTAATATCAAAAATGGACTATGTATATCCCTCGGAGCAAATATTGATAGTAAATTCGGAACCCCTCTTGAGTCACTATTAATTTGCAAACCAAAAATAGAGGAAATAATCAATGAGTGGGGAGATAGTTCCATCGAAAAAAAAGAAGAGAAGAAAAAATTTCATGCAAACTTTTTTTGGTCTTCAATTTATGAAACATTACCTCATGGTGTTGAAAATAAGCAGCCAAATTATTTAAATACTCTTTTACTTATAAAAAGTAATTCTTTCCCAAAACCATCAAATAAACACGCGAAATTACTTTTAAAAGAGCTAAAAAAGTTAGAGAGATTTTTCGGACGAGAAGAGACGCCAAAGGGTAAGAAATGGCTATCAAGATGTCTCGATTTAGATATTCTTTGGTGGGAAGATTTTCATACTTTTGACGAGGAATTAACATTACCTCACCCTAGATTCATGAATCGGAATTTCGTTATTACACCACTATCTGAAATTTTAAGTAGAAGCCAAAAAATCATAAAGTTTGATGACCCAAAATGGTCTATTAAATGATTTACAAAACCAAAAAATAACTGTTAGGCTGTTTTTATTTAAAAATTATGGGCAACAAAAACCTTATAAAAAAATCCATTTTTAAAGAAAAAATATCTGAGTTAAAGTCAAAAAAATTTAGTTTCGAAATAAATAGAATTGAGCTTCCAAATGGACATGAAGGTGAATATGGATACATTAAGCATCCTGGGGCAGCATTAGCCGTACCTATTACAAAAGACAATAAAGTTATTATTCTTCGGCAATATAGATTTGCTGTTTCAAGGTATTTATTAGAATTTCCAGCAGGTACATTAGAAATAGGTGAAACACCTATTAATTCAATTAAAAGAGAAATACAAGAAGAAACCGGATTCAGTGCAAACAAATGGGATGAACTAGGAACTCTTGTCCCTGCTCCTGGTTATGCAGATGAAGAAATTTATTTATTTTTAGCGCGTGATTTGAGCAAACTTAATTCCGAGGTTAAAGGAGATTTAGATGAAGATATAGAAGTGTTAATTTTAGATCTGAATGAACTAGATAATCTTATTTCTAGTGGGGATGAGATTCTTGACGCAAAAACTGTGACAGCTTGGTTCAGAGCCAAACAATTTTTAGATAAATTATGAATAAACCTAGAATACTTTTTTGGCATAGAAAGGATTTAAGAATATTTGACAATCAAGCTTTAATCAAAGCATTTTCATTATCAAATGCTATTACTTCAACTTACATATTTGATAAAAATTATCCACTCGATTTCAATGCAAGTTCAAAAGCTTGGTTTCTAGGAAATTCGCTTCAAGAATTAGGAAATAATTGGAAAAAAATGGGTAGTAGATTAATCATGGAAGAAGGAGATCCGGTATTAATAATTCCTCAATTAGCAAAGAAAATAGATGCTAAATTTGTTTTTTGGAATAGATCAATTGAACCTTATGAGATTAATCGCGATTTAAAAATAAAAAAAAATTTAGAAGAACAAAATATTCAAGTTATTGAAACATGGGATCACTTATTAGTAGAACCTTTAAAAATATTTTCCGGAAATAATAAACCTTATTCTGTTTATGGCCCTTTTTATAAAAACCTTAAATCAAAAATGAATTTATTAGGTCCATATGACCAGGATAAAGTTGTTTTCCAGTTTAAAGATATAGATAATAAACTCAAAGAAAATAAGACAATAAATTCATCTGATTCGGTTCTAGAGAAATTTATCATAAATATCAAATTTCCTGGTTCGAATATTTGTCCATGTCGACCTGGAGAGAATGCTGCAGAAACATTATTAGAAAACTTCATTAACGAGAAAAAAATATATTCTTATAATTCTGCACGAGATTTTCCTTCTCATAATGGAACATCTTTTCTAAGTGCTTCTCTCAGATTCGGCACCATTAGCATTAGAAAAATTTGGAACTCCACATTAAATTTAAATTCAGATTTTGCTAATCAAGGAAATTATCTATCGATTGAAACTTGGCAAAAAGAACTTGTTTGGCGTGAATTTTATCAACATTGCTTATTTCATTTCCCTGAGCTAGAAAAAGGTCCATATAGAAAAAAATGGGATCACTTTCCATGGCAAAACAATAATGAATGGTTTCAGCATTGGAGCAACGGAGAGACCGGAGTACCTATAGTTGATGCTGCAATGCGTCAACTAAATAGTACTGGCTGGATGCATAACAGATGTAGGATGATAGTTGCTTCATTTCTGGTAAAAGATCTTATATGCAATTGGCAAATGGGCGAGAAAAAATTTATGGAGACTTTGGTTGATGGAGACTTAGCTGCAAATAATGGGGGATGGCAGTGGAGCGCCAGTAGCGGCATGGATCCAAAACCACTTAGAATTTTTAACCCATATACCCAAGCAAAAAAATTTGATCCTATTTGCGAATATATAAAATATTGGATTCCTGAATTATCTAAAGTGTCAAATTCAGAATTATTAAATGGAGAGATATCTAATTTAGAAAAAAATAATTATTCAAGACCTATTGTCAATCACAACATGCAACAAAGATTATTTAAATCACTTTATGCTGAAATTTGAATTTCTTCTATACAATTCTTTAAAACTTTATTTAAATTTTCTGCTACATAAACTTGCTCTTCATAAGAAATTTCAGGAAACATTGGAAGACTAATAACTTCTGTACAAATTCTCTCTGTATTAATGAGTTTTGTTCTAGAAAAATTTTTATTTTTGTAAGCTATTTGTGCGTGTATTGGAATTGGATAATAAATAATTGAATTAATACCTTTTTCAAAAAGTTGTTGTTTCACCAAATTCCTTAAGGAATAGTATTTTTTGCAATCAGTATCAAATAAATTTGAAAAATCTTCATTTAAAAAATATTTATCGTTTCTTAATTTGATTACAAATTGATTCCAAGAATGGGAAATTGAATCAGAGCTAATTTTTGGAAAACTAATAAATGGATTTTTTTCTAATAAATCAAGGTAATTATTAGCAATTTTTTGGCGATTATTAATCCACTTAGAAATATATTTAATTTTAATGTTTAATATGGCAGCTTGAATAGTATCAAGTCTGCTGTTATATCCAATTTGGGTATGATGATATCTTATTGGGCTGCCATGAACAGCCAGTTCCCTAATTTTTTTGGCAATCTTCTTATCTGAAGTTGTTACTGCTCCACCATCTCCAGCAGCTCCTAAATTTTTAGTAGGGAAAAAGCTAAAACAGCCAATATCACCGATACTACCAACTTTGGAAGTTTCCCACATTGTGCATGTTGCCTGAGCACAATCTTCGATTACTTTTAAGTCATATTTCTTGGCCAATGATTTTATTAAGGTCATATTCACTGCATTACCAAATAGATGAACTGGCATAATTGCCTTGGTATTTGAATTTATTTCTTGTTCTATTAATTCAGTATTAATGAGATAAGTATCTGGATCTATATCTACCAAAACAGGATTAGCACCAACTGCACTAATAGCCTCTGCAGTTGCAAAAAAGCTAAAAGATGAGGTAATAACTTCATCACCCACACCAATATCTAATGCGCGCAAAGCTAATACTAAAGCATCAGTTCCACTATTACATCCAATAGTATTTTCAACACCAATCAGATTTGAAAAACTCTCCTCAAATTTGGCAATTTCTTGTCCTCCAATATACTGGCCCCCTTTTAAAACTTTAGAAACCTCACTCTCAATTTCAGAGCCAATTTCTTGGAACTGCCTATCTAAAGTAAATGGAGGTATCTGCATAGTAAATATATTAACCCTAAACTATATTTCTATGGGTAAAAAAAATTTTTAATTCATTTAAACCAACTTGGTTCTTTACCAGGAGTCCATTTTATATTGCAACCTAAAGAAGGCATCTGATTTGAAGGATAAGAATTATCTTGATTCAAATCTTTTACAGCAGAGCGCAAATCCTTTCCAGATAGAGGGATATTATTACCTGGTCTACTATCATCTAATTGGCCATGATAATACAATAAAAAATCACCATCTCCTTCATTTGAAAAAAGATAAAAATCTGGGGTGCAAGCCGCTTTTAATTTTTTAGCAAAATTTTGATTTTCATCATATAGATAAGGAAAACTCCATCCCTGTGTTTGCGCTTGTAATCTCAAATTTTTAGGAGAATCTGAAGGATGAGTGACAATATCATTACTAGAAATTGCAACTGTTTGAACAGTATTTTGAATTTCTTTACTTAAGGTGAAAATTTGATTCTCAATATATTTAACAAATGGGCAATGGGCACAAATAAACATTAAAAGTAAATGCCGATTATCTAGATTATGAAAATTAAAATATTGATGATTTGGAGAATTAGCATTTAACATTTCGAAATTCGGTAATTGAAAACCTAATTCCAAAACCATAGAATTTGTTCTTACCATGTTCAAGTTAAAAATTCTTTGATATTTGAAAATTATTGTATATTTTGCAGTAATCCGTAAAGATAGGTACTTTTATATAGGAGAATAATAGAAATAATAAACAAAATGCTTCTAAATCTAACTGGCAAAAAAATTCTTGTTACGGGAATTGCCAACAATCGTTCAATAGCATGGGGTATCGCTCAACAACTTTCAAAAGCTGGCGCAGAACTTGGAATCACATATTTGCCTGATGATAAGGGAAGATTCGAGTCTAAAGTTAGAGAACTAACTGAACCTTTAAATCCATCGTTATTTTTGCCTCTTGATGTTCAAAATCCAGCTCAAATTGAAGAAATCTTTAAAAATATAAAAGACAATTGGGGGCAAATTGACGGATTAGTTCACTGCCTAGCATTTGCAGGACGAGATGAATTGATTGGAGATTATAGTGCTACCACTTCAGAGGGTTTTGATAGGGCTCTTAATATAAGTGCGTATTCGTTAGCACCTTTATGTAAAGCAGCAAAACCACTTTTTAGTGATGGTGCTGGAGTTGTCTCATTAACTTATTTAGGTTCAGAAAGGGCGATTCCTAACTATAACGTGATGGGAGTTGCAAAAGCAGCTTTAGAAGCTTCAGTAAGATATCTTTCTGCAGAACTTGGTCCAGAAAAACAAGTCAGAGTTAACGCAATAAGTGCTGGGCCTATAAGAACACTTGCTAGTTCTGCTATAGGTGGCATTTTAGATATGATTCACAATGTTGAAGAAAAGGCTCCTTTACGCAGAACAGTCACTCAAACAGAAGTAGGTAATACAGCTGCTTTTTTATTAAGTGATCTCTCTAGCGGCATTTCAGGCCAAACAATTTATGTTGATGCGGGTTACTGCATTAATGGAATGTAAACTAAGTTTTTTGCATAAAAATGTCATCTCTAAGGCAATCTGAAATAAAAAGAAAAACGAATGAAACAGATATTTCTGTATTTATAAACTTAGATGGAAATGGAATTTCTGAGATTGATACCGGGATACCATTCTTAGATCATATGCTTCATCAAATATCCAGTCATGGTTTATTCGATTTAAAAATAAAAGCAATTGGAGATACCTATATTGATGATCATCATACAAATGAAGATGTAGGAATCGCATTAGGCAAAGCATTTTCAAAAGCCTTGGGAGAAAGAAAAGGAATAAGCAGATTTGGACATTTCTTTGCCCCATTAGATGAAGCATTAGTTCAAGTCACTTTAGACTGCTCTGGAAGACCGCATCTATCTTATAATCTTCAATTAAAAGCCCCTAGAATAGGAAATTATGATACTGAACTAGTAAGAGAGTTTTTTATTGCCTTTGTAAATAACAGCGGTATTACTCTGCATATTAACCAAATACGAGGAAGTAATTCACATCACATAGTAGAGGCGTGCTTTAAAGCTTTTTCAAGAGCAATGAGAATGGCTACCGAGATAGATCCAAGAAGATCTGATTCAATTCCAAGCAGTAAAGGAATGTTAGAAAAACAATAAAATAGGAATTTTTTTGAATCAGCCACAATTCTGTTGATTTTTGGCGAAGATAGACAAAGTTATTATTTTGTTGTGACTAATTTACAAGATAAAAAAATTGATAAATTCAATATTTTTAAAAAAGAAGATTGGTCAAGTGCTTATCAAAATGTAGAAAAGGAGCTAACTAAAGAGCCTCTAAAAATTAGTAAAGGTAATAATATTAAAAATTTAAATGGAACACTATTAAGAAATGGACCAGGAATATTAGAGAGAGGTGGGCAATGGGTTCATCATCCATTTGATGGTGATGGGATGATAACATCCATAAAATTCGAAAATGGTCAGCCATTCTTAACAAATAGATTTGTTAAAACCAAAGGCTTTTTGGAAGAAGAAAAAATAGATAAATTTATTTATAGAGGTGTTTTTGGAACACAAAAAAATGGAGGAATTTTAAATAATGCATTAGATCTAAAATTCAAGAATATCGCTAATACACATGTCGTTAAATTAGGAGATGAAATTCTCGCATTATGGGAAGCAGCCGGTCCACATGCAATGGATCCTGATAGTCTTGAAACTATTGGTTTAACAACATTAAAAGGGGTACTCAAGCCTAACGAAGCATTTAGTGCTCATCCCAAAACAGATCTAAACTCAAATGCATCTTCAGAACTTTTAGTAACTTTTGGAGTACAAACCGGGCCCAAAAGTACCATTAGATTAATGGAATTTGATAATGCTGGTACAAATTCTGGAGAGCTCATTTTTGATAGAAAAGATACCTTTAATGGCTTTGCATTCCTTCATGATTTCGCAATTACAACTAATTGGGCAATATTTTTACAGAATGCTATTGATTTCAATCCTCTTCCATTTGTAATGGGTCAAAGAGGAGCAGCACAATGCCTAAAGTCAAACCCAAATAAAAAGGCAAAGTTTTTCATTATCCCCAGAGAAAGTGGATTATTTAGAGGACAGCCTCCTTTAACAATAGATGCTCCAGAAGGATTCGTTTTTCATCATGTAAACGCATTTGAAAAAGATTCCAAAATCGTATTAGATAGTATTTTTTATGATGATTTCCCATCAGTTGGCCCAGACGAGAATTTTAGGGATATTGACTTTGATAAATATCCAGAAGGAAAACTTAAAAGATCAATTATCGATCTAAAGACAAAAACTTGTGAACTTGAAACTTTCAATGAACAATGTTGTGAATTTGCTGTTGTTAATCCTAAAAACTTAGGATTAAAAGCAACTTATAGTTGGATGGCAAGCACATCTCAAAAGCTGGGAAACGCTCCACTTCAAGCAATAAAAAAAATAAATTTAACTTCTAAGGAAGAGATTTTTTGGTCAGCAGGTCCAAGTGGATTTGTTAGTGAACCAATTATGGTTCCATCAGAAAACTCTTCAAAAGAAGATGAGGGATTTTTATTTATACTTCTATGGAACGGAGAAAGAAGAGGAAGCGATTTAGTGATATTAGACGCAAAAGACTTAAAAGAATTAGCTGTTTATGAATTACCCATTTCAATTCCTCATGGCCTTCATGGATCTTGGGTTAATTGAATTTAAGAAAAAATTTCAATTAAATCTGGAATAATTTTTTTTAATGCTTTACCTCTATGACTACAAGAGTCTTTAATATCATTATTCATTTCTGCGAAAGTTAATCTGGTAGAACTCTCCTCAAAAATTGGGTCATACCCAAAACCACTTATTCCTCTTGGGTTTAAAATAATTTTGCCATGACATTTGGCCTCAGATTCAATAATCACTTCACCATTTGGGGAACAAACACAAATATTAGCAATAAAGAAAGCACTTCTATTTTGCACTCCATCAAGTTCTCTTAAAACTCGTTCAATTCTCTTCTGATCATTTTCTGCATATCTAGATGAGTAAATGCCAGGCTTACCACCTAGTGCTTCAATACAAATTCCTGAATCATCTGCTATTGAAAAATTATTTGTTTTTCTCGAAACTTCACTCGCTTTTTTAATTGCATTATCTCTAAATGTCAGTCCATCCTCTTCAACTTCTAATGATTCTGGCTGGAGTAACAATTTACAATTAACTCCAGCAAGCAATTTCTTATATTCTTCAATTTTACCTTTATTCTTACTCGCTAAAAATAAATTTTTCATCCTTATTTTCCCGCCAAATTTATAAATTCTTGGCCCCACTCTAATACCTCAATTAGATAAGATTCTTTTGGTGCTTCACAATATAACCTTAAAAGAGGTTCCGTTCCTGAAAACCTAAAAAGAAGCCAAAAATTTTTATCAATTCTCAACTTTATTCCATCGATCTTTGAGATACTTTTTAACTTGTGATTATTAATATTCTCAGGAATATTATCTATGATAAATTCTTTTACGTTATTTTTTTCTGACTGATTTGGAAATTTAATATCAATTCTTTTATAAAAACTTGGCCCAAAATCTTCTTGAATTTCATCTAAGGTTTCATATAAATATTGAGATTTTTCAGCAATTCCATTTAATAAAACCATCGCTGCATATAGAGCATCTCTTTCAGGCATAAAGTCACCAAAACCAACTCCCCCAGATTCCTCTCCTCCAATAAATATTTTTTCTTTAATCATTTTTTCAGCAATATATTTAAAGCCAACTGGAAGTTCAAAAACATCTCTATTTTGACTCTCTGATATATTTTTAATAATATCTGAACCACTAACGGTCTTTAAAACTGGATAAGAATTATTTTTAATTTCGCCCAAATAGCTAATAAAGTATGGGAGTAAATCTTGAGTACTAGAGTATCTTCCTTTTTCATCAATTGCCGCAATTCTATCACCATCCCCATCAAATATAATTCCTAAAGTTTTCACTTCATTTGTTGAATTTTTAATTAGTGTTTGTTTTAGATCATCTGCATAATTCAAAAGAGGTTCAGGAGGTTTTCCTCCAAAAAAAGGATCTGCATCTTTCCTGATTTCTGAAATCACTTCTAAATCATTAGAAGCAAAAATCTCAGACATACAATTTGCAGCTGAACCATGCATGGAATCTACAAAAATTCTCAATTTCATTTTTTTTAATCTCTTGGAAATATGGTCAATATCAAAAAGGGATTTAATTCTATCTAAATGAAATTTCTTAATATCAACCAATTGATTAATACCATCTATTTTTTCAATTGAATTTCCAAGCATTAATCTTTTTTCAACTTCACTTGTAAAGGATTCGTCAACAGAACATCCATTAAAACTCTTTATTTTCAAACCTAGCCAATTATATGGATTATGACTTGCTGTAATTACTAACGCTCCAAGACAACCGACTTCTTTAGCATAGAAACTACAAGAGGGTGTTGTAACAAAGCCATCAGATAAGATGGGTTCGAAACCACATCCTCTTACAAAAGGCACTATTTGCTTGGCAAATTCACAAGCCATAAATCTGCGATCATATCCAATAATAATTTTCTTTGAATTAACTTCTTTATAGTATTGATAATGCAACTCCTGACATGCAGCGACAACAACTCTTGAAAGATTGGACAGGTTAAAGTCAAAACCAATAATTCCTCTCCAACCATCAGTTCCAAATTTTATCTTGTCTAAGATATCAGCTTTCAAATTTAAAATTTCCTTGATTTCTTTTAATTATCTATACTAATTTAAATGAGTAAATTTTAAAACCGCCCTTAAACAATAATTTGAATTCTCTTCATTTAAAAAGTTTTATAAGATGCAAAAGAAAAGCATGGCTCGATTTTAAGGGTGAAAAATCTTATGAAGTTTGGTCTCCCCACAAAGCTATAGATAAAATTAAGCAGTTTCAAATTTTCTCTAAATTTTGTAATGGTGAAATATATACAGGATTAAAAGCCTGTGAAAATGGTTATCAAGGGGTAATTGGATTAAAAATCAAAGGGAATCTTTTCCAAAATATAAACGCAGAGATACGTCCACAATTACTTGTAAAGACTACAGGTAAAAGTAAATGGGGACAATATAAATATTTACCTGCTGTTTATAAGTTAGGCTACAAAACAACAAAAGAACATTTATTCGACTTAGCTTTTAGTTCTATTCTATTAGAAACTTTTCAAGAATCTAAAATTGAGAAAGGATTAGTAATTTCAACTTTTGATAAAAAAGTTAAGGTTGAAGAAATTTATTTAAATAAAAAATTAAGAAAAAAAGTTTTAAATGTTTTATTAAATTTGGATGAATGCTTGGAGGGATCCATACCAGACATAACTCAAGATAGAAAAAAATGTACTATTTGTTCCTGGCAAAAATTTTGTAACAAAGAAGCAAAAATAAATGGATATCTAACAGATATAGATGGAATAGGTTCCAAAACCGCCTCATTACTCAAAGCGAAAGGAATAACTAATACCCAAACATTAGCTGCGTATAACGAGAAACAACTTGGAGAGAAATTATCTAAATCGAACGATAAAAAGTATGAAAAAGCGTCCGTATTTGTAAAGCAAGCACAAGCATATATCTCTGGAGAAGCATATTTAATTTCTAATAAAAATAATACGGAAGATTTATTAGAAAAAATATGTTCGGGATTTTATATATTAGATATTGAGTCAAATCCGGATGAAAGGCATGATTTTTTATATGGATTTTTAAAAGTAAAAAATTTGGCCATAAAAAAAGAAAATCTTATTTATGAACCAATCTTAAATCTTAAAAATAATAAAGGAAAATCTTACAGGCAAATTATTGAAATACTTTTTTCACACAAGGAATGGCCAGTTTTGCATTACGGAGAAACTGAAAAAATATCATTAATTAATATTGCTAAAGAACTAAATTTTAGTTTTGAAGAAATTGATTCACTTGCCTCAAGATTTATTGACTTACATACCTTAATTAGAAAGTCTTGGATATTACCACTAAAAAACTATAGCTTGAAAACTGTTTCTAATTGGCTTGGATTCGAATGGATGCAGAAAAATGTAAGTGGCTCGAAAGCACTTTATTGGTGGATTCAATATCAAATTAAAGAAAACGAAATATTTTTAAAAAAAATTATCCAATATAACAAAGATGATTGTTTGGCTACTCTAAAAATTGCAGAATATTTAATCAAAGATCAATTAAAGAAAAATTGATCCTACAGATTTATTGATAATAATTTTTCCAAAAATTTCAGAAAAAAAATAACTTCCTTCCTCTAAATATTTTCTTTTTATCATTGCTAAACCTTTTATTTGAGAATCTGATTTAAAAAAACTAGTGATTTTGCCTACAGAAATATGCTTGGCGGAATTTATATATAAATTTTTATCTGCAAAGTCTAAATTCAAATTAGATTCTAATGATTTCCAAGTTCTTATTTCCTGTTTTAAAGAAGAAACATTTTTTATTTTTGACATTGTTTCTTGCCCTAAATAACAACCTTTATTAAAATTTATAAGATCTTTTAATCCCAATTCAAGAGGATTATTTTTTCCGTTTATTTCCATTTCTAAAGAAGGTATGGCCTGATTAATCTTCCAAAGTTTTAAATCATTGGAATTTAGTAAATTTAATTTATTTTTATATATTTCAAATTCTTGATCTTCTTTTTTGAAGAAAATAGGCTCAAAAGTTCTCCATGAACTAGCTTCATCAATTTGCTGAATTCTATTTATCAAGTAAGATTCACTTATAAGTACATCGTCTGCTGGAAAAATAATTTGATTAAAGTAATCAGTTATTTCATGAGTGTTACCCGCCAAAATAATAACTTCTAAGTTTCTTTCTAAAAAATTAATTTCAATTAATGACCTTAAAACTCCATTTGGAGTTAACCAACAAGTTTTGATAACTTTATTTTCTGAATTTAGGATATTACCAGTTGTTATTCCATTCAAAAATGTTCTGGCATCTTTTCCAGTAATAGAAAAACAATCAAATTTTTCAAGCCAAAACTTTTTTGTTGTATCTTGCATTTTGAAATAATTATAAAAAGTCTTTTATTGTAAAAAGACTCTTTAATTTAACATTTTCATCTTTAAGGGCTTCTAATCCCCCTTCTTGCCTATCGACTATAGACAAAACTTCCTCAACAAGATAATTATTTTCGCGCAACTTTTTTATTGCTTTTATTACTGAACCAGCTGTTGTTACTACATCCTCCAAAACAGTTACCAAAGTTCCTTCCTCTAATGTAGGTCCCTCTATTCCAGCTTTGGTTCCGTATTGTTTTATTTCTTTCCGAATTATTAAACCATTAAGTCCTAAGCCTTGCGAAGCTGCTTTGACGATTAATCCGCTTACAAGAGGATCTGCACCTAAAGTCAAGCCTGCCACAGTTTTTGACCTTGAGTCCTTTAACTCTAAAAATAATTCACTTATTAAATTTAAGCCTTGGCCATTTAATGATACCGGTTTACAATTCAAGTAATGACTGCTTTTTTTTCCTGAAGATAAAGTGAAGTTTCCTTTCTTGTAAGATTTTTCAATTAACTGGGTTAATAATTTTGTCTTATTTACGTCATACTTTTCAGAGAAATTTCCCATTTGTAAAAGTTAAATTTATATTTACAGATTAGAAGAAAAAAAAGAAATCTCACAAAAACTTCCTAATGAGGTGTTTTTTGAAATATTATTTTTATATTGTATATTGAAATTCAATGTAATTAAAATTACATAAATTCCCTTGGGGGTGTAGCAATCTGGTGAATGCACCAAACTCATAATTTGGCTAAGGCGAGTTCGATCCTCGCCACCCCCATTATTTATTTGTCATTGAATGAAAATAACTCTACTTTTATTTCTTTTATTTCTACCAGCTTTTTTCGCAGCGAGTGAACTCTCTTTTTTATTAATAAGGCCAAGTAAAGTTTTACGGTTAATAGAAGAAAAAAAGAAAGGAGCATTTTCAATTTTAAAAATCCAAAAACGTTTTAGATCTTCACTAATTGCTTCTCAATTTGGAGTAACAATTTCATTAATTGCAATTGGATGGCTTAGCAATAACCTTGCTAAGGATTATTGGAAAAGCAATATTTTATCAAATAGATTTTATGATCTTCTATTGTTTTTATTTGTTGTTTTAGTTGTTACTCTCGTTTCTGGACTAATCCCTAAAGCTTTAGTAATTAACAATCCAGAATCTGCTGCATTAAGGCTTACAACAATATTTGATGCCGTGAGAAAAGCCATGAATCCTATAGTGAAAACAATAGAATTCTTTGCTAGCGCCTGTTTAGGATTGTTCAATTTAAATAACAAATGGGATTCTTTAAACTCGGGTTTATCAGCTGGAGAATTAGAAACTCTTATAGAAACAGATAACGTAACAGGTTTAAAACCAGATGAAAAGAATATTCTTGAAGGAGTTTTTGCTTTAAAAGATACTCAGGTTAGAGAAGTGATGATTCCAAGATCTGAAATGGTAACTTTGCCAAAAAATATAACCTTTTCAGAACTTATGAAACAAGTAGATAAAACTCGACATGCTCGCTTCTTTGTGATTGGTGAGTCTTTAGATGATGTATTAGGTGTATTAGATTTGCGTTATCTAGCTAAGCCAATATCAAAAGGTGAAATGGAAGCCGATACATTATTAGAGCCATTCCTTTTACCAGTAACAAAAATCATAGAAACATGTTCACTAGCAGAAATATTTCCAATAGTAAGAGACTACAATCCTTTCTTACTAGTAGTTGATGAACACGGTGGAACAGAAGGACTTATAACTGCAGCTGATCTAAATGGTGAAATAGTTGGGGAGGAAATGCTCAATAATAGAATTTATTCAGACATGAGAATGTTAGATAATTTCTCTAAAAAATGGTCAATAGCTGGAAAATCAGAAATTGTTGAAATCAATAAAAAGATAGGATGTTCAATTCCAGAAGGGACTGATTATCATACTCTTGCTGGATTTATGTTAGAAAAATTTCAAATGGTTCCAAAAATTGGCGACGTTTTAGATTTTAATAATATTAAATTTGAAGTTATTTCTATGTCAGGGCCAAAAATTGATCGTGTTAAAATAATTCTTCCCAAAAGCTAAATGTGACTCCCCATAGAGGATAATGATAATTAATATATGGATTTGAAATTATGCAACCAACCTCATCACCAGTAAAGGTTGGAGTCATAGGTATAGGAAATATGGGCTGGCATCATGCTCGAGTACTCAGTTTACTCAAAGATGCAAATCTCATTGGAGTAGCAGATCCAAATGAGGAGAGAGGTAAATTAGCTATTGAACAATTTCAATGTGAATGGTTCAAAGATTATAAGGACCTAATTCCAAAAGTTGATGCTATCTGTATCGCTGTACCTACACTACTTCATCATAAAGTAGGACTAGATTGTCTCAAGGGAGGTGCTAACGTTCTCATTGAAAAACCAATTGCAGCTAACGAGTTGGAAGCAAAATCTTTAATAGAGGCTGCTAATGCAAATAACTGTCTATTACAAGTTGGGCATATTGAAAGATTTAATCCTGCTTTTAGAGAATTAAATAAAATAGTAAATAATGAAGAAATTGTTGTTTTAGAAGCAAGGAGGCATAGTCCTCATGCAGACAGAGCAAATGATGTATCTGTAGTAATGGATTTAATGATTCATGACATTGATCTTATTTTGGAGCTTGTAAACTCAAAAATACAAAAATTAGCAGCAGTTGGAGGAAGAAATAGCGAAGGATTAATAGATTATGTCAATGCTACTTTAGTTTTTAAAAATAATGTTATTGCAAGCCTAACTGCAAGCAAAATGAGTCATAAAAAAATTAGAAATTTAAGTGCTCACTGCCAAAAAGGTCTAGTAGAGACTGATTTCTTAAATCACTCTTTACAAATCCATCGAAAGTCTCATGAATCATACACAGCAGAGCATGGAGAATTAGTTTATAGAAATGATGGATATGTCGAAGAAGTTAGCACAACCTCCATTGAACCTCTTTATGCAGAATTGGAGCATTTTCTTAAATGCGTGCAGGGTAAAGAAATTCCTGAGGTAGATGGTGAGCAAGCCTCAAGAGCATTAAAAATTGCTGATTTTATAGAAAGTGCTGTAGATAATTCTGGAGATGCGATTTTACTTGAAAATCCCTTCTAATAGTAACAATCTAAACTAAAAGAATTTTATTTAAATCCAACTGCAGCTTGCCAAACAAACACTAATAAAAAGAAAAATAAAGGAATCAGTGGAAGAACATCAACAGTTGGAGCAAAGGCCTTATAAGCCTCGGGCAATTCAGCGAATGTATTAAATAGAATGAGCACCTTTTTGATAATTTAATTAATTATGATAAGACGTTACCATGTATGGTGAGCAATAGAGGATGTTTTCCAAGGAGCGAAATCATTTGTAAAACAATTATCTCTAATTGCAGTAGAAATTGCATTGGTGAATCTTATTAAGTGAGCAATATTATGCAAACTTATGAGAGTTAGGCCTAATATTTCGTCATTTCTAATTAGATGATGCAAATATGCTCGAGAATAGGATTTACAGGTTTCGCATCTACAAGTTTTGTCAATCGGAGAAAAGTCATTTTTAAATCGAGCATTTCGCAAATTCAATCTTTCGTCATTAAAAAATGCAGTCCCATGTCTTCCGAGTCTTGTAGGCAAAACACAGTCAAATATATCGAATCCATTAGCAACAGCTAGAGAAATTTCTTTTAAAGAGCCAATTCCCATTAAATATCTTGGTTTATTTATTGGTAAGAATTTCGGGACGTAATTAATTACACTATGAATTTCTTCGACTGCCTCGCCAACACTTACACCTCCCACTGCTATTCCAGGCAGGTCAAAAGAACTTGTATATTTTGCGCTATATTCTCTCAATCTCGGATACTTTCCACCTTGAACTATACCAAATAATGCTTGATTGGATTTCTGATGAGTCTCAACACATTTTTGCAACCATGAATGAGTTCTTTGTAATGATTCCTCAATATCATTTTCGTTAGCTGTATGTGGAGGACAATGATCAAAAGCCATCGCGACATCCGATCCAAGATCCATTTGAATCTGTATTACTTTTTCAGGTGATAAAAAAACATGACTACCATCTCTTGGATTTTTAAATTCCACACCTTTGTCAGAAATATTATTTAATTTGGCCAAACTAAAAACTTGATAACCGCCTGAATCAGTAAGAATAGGCTTAGGCCAATTCATGAACTTATGTATTCCGCCAGATTCTTTAACTAGTTTTTCTCCAGGTTGTAAATGAAGATGAAAGGTATTTGAGAGAATCATTTCTGATCCTGTAGAGGTTAACTGCTTAGATGAAATTCCTTTAACCGTTGCCAAAGTACCCACAGGCATAAATTTTGGGGTGTTTACCTGACCATTTGATGTATGAAATATACCAGTTCTTGCCGCTGTATTACTGCAATTCGATGTAATTTCAAATTCAAACACGATAATTTATAAAATTTTTTAATCCTTTTTCATTAATCTACCCTATTATTTAGTATTGAATCTATTTTTTATCTCATCAAAAAATATTTAATAAAAAATTTGGCAGGATCTTGGATTTTCTATACGACATTTCCAAAGATACCTTTAATTAATCCCGAATTTAAGAATATTGCACAATTTGCCCCGCCTTTAGGATTTTTGATTGGAACAATACAGAGTTATATCTTTCTTTTTTTCATAACAAACTCATGGTCAATTTATGCATCTGCATTAATTTGTTTAGCTTCAGGATATTTAATTACTGGTGGGCTACACATTGATGGTTTAATGGATACTTTCGATGGTATTTTTGCGGGTAAAAAGAAACGTCTAAAAGCCATGAAAGACAGTAAAGTTGGATCCTTTGGCGTTCAAGCTTTAGTTTTTATAACTTTAATTCAAATTGCTTGCATACTGAAAATTCAAAACCTAATAATTTTTGCATTACCTATATGCTTATTTTGGGGTAGATTTTCAAATTTATTTTTTATAGAAAAATTTAAATATATGAGTTACAAGAAAAAATCTATAAGTCACAAAAAGTTTTGGAATGGTTTTAAGAAAGAATCTTTGATCTCCATTTTTTTTCTCTTAATTTTCATTGCATATCAATTTATTTCAATTACATCCCAAGCAATATTAATTAAATTTCTAATTCTTATTTTGATTGGTATTTTTCTAAGCTATTCTATCCCAAACATACTAGGTAATAAAATTGGAGGCTTCAACGGAGATACCTGCGGTGCAAGTGTTGTACTCGTTGAAACTGCAATGATGTTCATGCATGCAATTCTTTTATAGGTAGTTCTAAATAGAAAATATTTTTCTTCTTAAGATTTTTTGATTTCTCAGTATTATCAATCGAGTTTTTTTCCAGCAAACTCAAATCTCCCCCAATTTGTTTCGCTAATTTCCTCGCCAAAAAAAGTCCCACACCAGTGCCATCCTTCTTTTTAGCGGCAGATCCTCTAAAACCTTTTTCAAAGATTTTCTCGTTTTCATTTTTGGTTATTTTTTTACCATCATCAAATATACAAAGTCCATTACTCGTAATTACTAATCCAATTTCAGCATCTTTTTGGGCATATTTAAAAGCATTTTCTAATAAATTGGCCACAATTTCAGCAATTACAGCATATTTTGCCTTTAAAGGCGAAATAGTCCAATCTGGCCAAAGACAAGGTTCAGTCCAATCTCTATTCTCCAAGTCTGCATTAGCTTTACCTCTTTCTAATATTGGCCTCAATAAACTTTGAACAGTTATTACCTTTTTATTATCTAAATTTGGTGGTAATAATAATCTTTCCTCTCCAATTTCCAGAGGAAGTTGAATAGGTGAATTTAGTTGCGCAAAAGAATCCATATATTGATTAATTTGTTTTTGCTCTATTATCATTCGTTCGACTATTTCAATAGAATCATCATCTGAACCAAGTCGTTTTATCAGTAATTTTGCATATGTCCTAATAGCGGCCAATGGATTCCTTAATTGATGGATTATGACATTGACCTGATTTTTTAAATAATTGATTTCTTCATTTTTATTTTGACGTTCTAATTCGATAGAGACGCATTTAGCTAAAGATATCGAAAGCGCTTTTAATCTAGAATCAAGAGATACTGGCCAATTTCCCCCTTTCAAATCAGTTTCTACCCTAAGGACACCAAGTAGAATATCGTTTTCTTGAAGCGGGTACCATCTTCTGTTAGGCGATGAAACCTTTAGAGAAGGATCATCTTCTATTGATGTAAGTAGCCTATCAATTTGTGGCCATTGACCAATCATTTCAAAGGATGCTTTAGTTCCTTGCTTAGCTGAAGCAAGATACATTACCAAATTAGTCACGCCCATTGAACAACCAAAACTTTCTAGCTGTTTACTAATTAATTCTTCAAATTTTTTTGAAAGATTCATAACTAATGAAATTTTGAGAAATTAAAAAAAAAACTTGAAAAGGGGCTTGTAAAATATGAAAAAAGTATTAAGATATATAAAGAGGTCTGACTTTAGCCAGCCTTAAATATGAATATTTAATCATATTTTAAGCTACATCAGGGGTTGATGGGTCCTCTATGTAATTTGAAGTGAATTTAAAATCACATATATAAGATTAGTAAAAAAAAATAAGACTAATCTCAATAATAATTTCAGGAGTACCAATCAATGTCAAAAAAAAGAAAAAGAATCAGCAGAAGAAGATTGGCTGGCCAAAGAGTAATGGCACATGTACCTATTTATCATATCGAAACAGGCAAACATAAACCAGTTACAGCAGCAAGAAGATTCATAGCTGAAAATGGTCTCTCTGCGCCTTCAGTTTTCAACGTCAGAAGAAATGAACACACTACCGATAGATTTTTTTGGGGTGAAAAAGGGTTATTCAGCGCCCAATATGCTGAAGAAAATCATTTTCTATTTCCATCACTAAAAGTTGTAGTTGAAGGAATTGGTGAAGAAAAAATATTTGAGGGTCTAGAACTTACTGCAGATGATTGGGAAGAGATTGAAGAATATGAATATGCTTTTGTTTAAAAAATATTACTTATATTTGAACTTATAAAATTAATTAAATTTGAATCAATTTGATGAAATCCATCAAATTCTAATAATTCACAAAATTTAGAAGACTTACTCTTTACCTTTTCATAAATACTTCTAGAAGCATCAATAGGTACAACGTCATCAAATAAACCATGACTAATAATCAATGGCGAGAATTTTTCTCCGGGGTACCAGTTGGGGTGAGGATAACCACTACAAGCAACAATTAATCCAAAATTTAGCTTAAATCCTGCATCAATTGCCATTGCCGCCCCCTGAGAGAAACCCAACAAAATTGTTTTTCTTAATGGAATCTGATCAGTATCAAATTTTTTTAATGTAACTAAAAGTTTATTTACTTCAACCTCAGCTCCATTCCAATCATGTGGGTATAATCCATACCACTGTCTTCCCTGACCGCTTGGGTGTAATCCAGGAGCCCTCAAAGAAATCACCTCAAAATCAAGATTTATTTTTTCAGTCATCTCCTTTCCAAAGGTCAAAAGGTCATCTGAATCAGCTCCCCAACCATGCATCAAAATAATTCGGTGAGTTGCAGTTTGAGAGCTAATCGAGACAAATTCATGATTGATAGCATATTTCATGTTTATATTCTTAAGTAAGTAAACTTTCCCATAATGTCTCCATTAGCTTTAGTTAGTGTCTCTGATAAAAAAAATATAATCCCATTTTGTAGGGAATTGGTAGAGCAATTTAATTATAAAATTCTATCAAGTGGAGGAACTGCCAAACATCTTATGGAGGCAAAAATTCCAGTTATTAAAGTTGCTGATTTTACAAATTCTCCAGAAATTCTTGGAGGAAGAGTTAAAACTTTACATCCGAAAATACACGGGGGGATATTAGCTAAAAGAACTGATGAGGGTCATAAAAAAGATATAGAAGCTAACAATCTTGAGTTAATTGACTTAGTAGTTGTAAATTTATATCCTTTTAAAAAAACTATAGATCAGGGAGCTAAATGGGAAGATGCTATTGAAAATATCGATATCGGAGGGCCATCTATGATTCGTTCTGCAGCAAAAAATCACAAAGATGTTTCCGTTTTAGTAGATCCTAGTCAGTATCAAAATTTTCTTGAAGAAAGTAAAAAAGGTGAATTAAAAGACTCATATAAAGCAAAATTAGCCCTTGAAGCTTTTCAACACACAGCAGACTATGATACTGCAATATCTAATTGGATAAGCAAAGAAAAAGATTTACAATCTTCAAAATATATTGAATCTTATCCACTAATCAAAACCTTAAGATATGGGGAGAATCCACATCAAAAAGCTTTCTGGTATGGTTTAAGTAACATTGGATGGAACTCAGCAGAACAATTACAAGGAAAAGACTTAAGTTATAACAATCTATTAGATCTAGAGGCGGCACTTTCAACAGTTTTAGAATTTGGCTACAAAGAAAAAGATGAACTTACAACCGACATGTTTGCCTCTGTTATTTTAAAACACAATAATCCTTGTGGTGCCTCTATAAGTAATTCAGCTTCCAAAGCATTTTTGAATGCTTTGGAATGCGACTCTGTTAGTGCATTTGGAGGGATAGTTGCTTTTAATTCAAACGTTGATTGTGAGACTGCAATGCAACTAAAAGATATTTTCTTAGAGTGTGTCGTCGCTCCATCTTTTGAAGAGGAAGCTTTAGAAATTTTAAAAGTTAAAAAGAATTTAAGAATTTTAAAGTTTTCAAAAGATCAACTTCCAAAAAAGAATCAAAATTCTACTAAATCAATAATGGGGGGATTACTAGTTCAAGATACTGACGATAGTGAAGAAAAAACTGAAAATTGGATTTCAGTAACTAATAAAAATCCGAGTAATCAAATTAACCTAGATCTAAATTTTGCATGGAAAATTTGTAAACACGTAAAATCCAATGCCATTGTCATTGCAAAAGACCAAAAAACTATTGGCATTGGAGCTGGACAAATGAATAGAGTTGGAGCAGCAAAAATTGCATTTAAAGCAGCTGGAAGGTTATGTTCTGATGCTGTCTTGGCCAGCGATGGTTTTTTCCCATTTGCAGATACTGTAGAACTAGCAAATGAACATGGAATAAAAGCTATTATTCAACCCGGAGGAAGTCTAAGAGACCAAGAAAGTATTGATATGTGTAATTCAAAAGGAATCTCAATGGTATTTACCCAAAAAAGACACTTTTTACATTAAATTATGTTGATTTTGGATAATATGTAATCTTGTTAGTTTTTCTGAATAAAGATAGCCTACCTGGACCTGCACATAGAAAGTAGAGAGAAATAGCCCCGTAAATGAAAGACAATTCGAAAGCATAATTATGACCTTCAACCACTGCCAGAGGAAAACCTTCCAATCCAGTATCTAGGAGATGAAAATAAACAGCAAATGCCATTGTGGAAAATAAACCAAGAGAAGAAAGTCTCGCAAAAATTCCCAGAGCCAATCCTACTGGGCATACTAATTGAGTAATTGCTGCTCCAAAAGTCCAAATAACAGGGTCACCTGGCAAAAATGGGAAGTACTTACCAACTACAAACTCAGCAAAACCCTGCGGATCCTGAAGTTTCTCTAGGCCATGATGAATCATCAAAGCACAAAAACCTATCCTTAACACAAAAATCGATAGTTCTCCAAGGATATTCACTTCAGATCCTGAGGATGAATTAGCAACTACAACTTCAACCTTTTGAGGCGCTTTAGTTCTATTCATACTTGCAGTTTGAACCTGATTAGTTTGTGCTTTGTCTTCCATACTTCATAAATTTTTTAATATTCTAGTTAATAAAGTAGATCTTTTGGAATTATCTGACTAATAAATTAAAAAAACTAAGCAAATATATAACTGATTAACCAATTCAGGAAGCAATATCAATTAACTTTTCAATAACATCTGCAACAACCTTATCAGGAGTGGATGCACCTGAGGTAATTCCAACATTAATTTTTCCACTAGGTAGAAAATTATTTTTAAGTTCTAATTCTGATCCAAGTGGTTTATGAAATATTGAGTTTTCTTTAACTGATATCCTCTCTGGTGTATCAATATGAAAAGAAGAAATATTTTTATTAATTGCTATTTCTTGTAGATGAGTAGTATTGGAAGAATTGAAGCCACCAATAACTACTAAAATATCAAGGTCTTCATCCACCAAAGAGAACATTGCATCTTGCCTTTCTTCAGTTGCATCACAAATAGTATTAAAAGCTAAAAAGTGACTATTTAAGTTTTCTGGTCCAAATTTTTTTAACATCGTTCTTTCAAAAACCTTTCCAATTTCCTCAGTCTCGCTCTTAAGCATAGTTGTCTGATTTGCAACTCCCACTCTATCTAAATCTTTATCAGGATCAAATCCATTAGAACAAGCTTTAGCAAATTTATTCATAAATTCATTTCTATTGCCTCTCCCTAAAATATATTCAGAAACGTAGTTCGCTTCTTCTAGATCAAGTACAACTAAATATTTACCTGCGAATGAACTTGTAGCGAGAGTCTCTTCATGTTTAAATTTTCCGTGAATAATAGATGTGAAAACATGTTTTTTATGTTTTTCAACTGTATGCCAAACTTTAGAGACCCATGGACAAGTTGTATCAATGATATGACAACCTTTCTCATGCAAAAGTTTCATTTCTTGAACAGTAGCTCCGAAAGCAGGGAGTATAACAACATCCCCATTAGAAACTAAAGAAAAATCTTTAATTCCATTTTTAGCTGAGATGAATTTTACATTCATTTTTCTTAAATGATCATTAACCGAGGGATTATGAATTATTTCGTTTGTTATCCAAATATTCTCATTTGGGTAATGTCTTCTAGTTTCATAAGCCATTGCAACAGCTCTTTCAACTCCCCAACAGAAACCGAAGGCTTGGGCCAACTTGATATTTAGTCTGCCTTTAGTGTAAGTAAAATCATTATCTCTAATAGAACTTATCAAATCACTTTGGTAAGCTTCTTCTAACGCTTGAGCTCTTTTTGTTGGAGAATCGAAACCCCTTCTATTGTATCTATCAGAATGATGAAGGGATCTTCTAAAAGCTTGAGTATCCATTTTCTTATATTACAACGTTTTAAATAATTTTTCGCAAAAAAAAAGAAACCTGACATAAGTCAGGTTTCTTAAATCAATTTTAAGTTAGATTATTTAGCAGATGCAAAGTCTGGATATGCTTCCATTCCATGCTCTCCTATATCTAAGCCTTGAGTCTCTTCCTCTTCAGATACTCGGATTCCACCGAATAATCCTCCAATTACAGACCAGGCAATCCAGCAAGTAACTAGTGTCCAAATAGCATAAGCTGCGGCACCAAGAGCTTGAACTAAAAGAAGGGTAATACCTCCACCATTGAACAATCCCATACCTGCTCCATCACCTTGTACAGCTGTACCCCAAAGACCGATAACTACAGTACCCCATACGCCACAAACTCCGTGAACAGAGAATGCACCTACAGGATCATCGATCTCAGCGGCATCAAGTGCTGCAACAGAAAATACAACTATAATTCCCCCTACTAGTCCTGCGAACCAGGCTCCAGCGAGAGTCATATCACCACAACCAGCAGTGATACTAACCAAACCAGCAAGGATTCCGTTAATTATCATTGTAAGATCAGGCTTACCAGAAGTTAATGTTGAAACAATAGTTGCACCAATAGCACCAGCTGCTGCTGCCAAAGTAGTTGTTACAGCAACATATGGAACCCATTGATCCATAGCAAGTTGAGAACCGGGGTTAAAACCATACCAACCTATCCATAGAACTAATGCACCTAAAGTAGCTATAGCCATGTTGTGTCCTGGCATAGCCTGTGGTTTCCCATCAGAGTATTTGCCAATTCTTGGTCCAAGAAGCATAGCTCCTACAAGACCCGCCCATGCTCCAACTGAGTGAACAATTGAAGAACCAGCAAAGTCTACAAAACCTAAAGAATCAAGCCAACCACCATTCCATTTCCAGCTACCAGCAATTGGATATATAAATGCAGTTAATACGACAGCAAAAACAACAAATTCTCCAAATTTAACTCTTTCAGCAACAAGACCGGATACGATAGTTGCCGCAGTTCCTGCGAATGCAGACTGGAACAAGAAATCAACTGTTGGGACTAATCCAGCATCAGTTACCATATCTGCAGTAACTGTTGGATCAAAAAATAAGCCTCCAAAATAAAGCCATCCGTCAGCAACACTACCTCCGTACATTAATGAATAGCCGATAAACCAATAAGAGGTTACAGCCAAAGCAAATACGAACAGGTTTTTAGCAAGGATGTTTACCGCGTTCTTAGAACGACACATACCTGCCTCAACCATAGCGAAACCAGCGTTCATAAAGATCACTAAAATAGTAGCGATCAAAAGCCATAAATTGTTAGCAAGAAAAGCTGCATTCAACTCAGGTAAATCAGCTGCGTGAGCTGAAAGATTAAAAATACCTAAACCAAACAAAGCTAAAGGAACAGTCGCAAGCCACAACATTGAGCGGTTTGAACTAAATCCTCGAATACTCCTCAAAAGGAGCATAGGTCCATTAACAAGACTTGCATCTTGAAGTTTGGACCTAGAGCGCCTTTGAGGCGTTTGCAAAGCAGTGGTCATAAAAAAAAATTAGATCTGCAAAAAAACAGTTTGTGCTGTTTCCTTTCATATTTAATTTTGCTCAAAAAACTTATTAGTGTCTAGTAGTCGTTGTTACCAATTTTATAGTTGCACCCTAAAACTATATCTGTTAAATTTAAAAATTTTTTTTTTAGAAGTTTCAAATTATCAAGATTTTATTTATTTCAAAGGTTTAATTCCTCTCCATGATACGTGGTCTTTATGAAATTCAAAGGAACAAGGAATCGTTATCATTCCTGCAGATAAAGATTCTCTAAAAAGATTGCCGTATAAGGGATCTGCCTCATCTCCAGGAGCAAAAAAACAAGCGTCTTTTCTTGTAATGCAAAGTACTAATACACTTTTACTTGCAGGAATTAATTCCTTTAATTCTATGAGGTGTTTTTGGCCTCTTTTCGTTACTGTATCAGGGAATAGAGCAACATTTTCTTTAATCCAAGTCGTATTTTTAACCTCTATGTAAATGTTACGTTTATCAGGATTTGAAGATTTTGGAGTTAAAAAAAAGTCGATTCTGCTTTTTTTTTCTTTTCCATAAGGAACTTCAGATTTAATTGTCTCTATTTCTCCTATTATCTCATCAAGCAAATTTTTCTCAATAACCTTTTTAATTAACTTGTTTGCAAATAAAGTATTAATACCTACCCAAACCTCCTCATTTTTTGCATTAAAAACACATATCTGTTCCCAAGTAAAAGGTAATTTTCTTTTTAGAGAAGTGGAAACACTTATTCTTACTTTTGCTCCCTCACTCAAAAGTCCCTTCATTGGGCCAGTGTTAGCACAATGCGCAGTTACTACCTCTCCACTCTCTAATTCAATATCTGCAAGAAACCTTTTATACCTCTTAATTAAAACCCCTTCAATTAATGGATCAAAATCAATTAACCGATCATTCATAAATATGTCGTTAGTTAGAAATCAAATATAATTGAAACTTAAACTTATTGAAAAATTTAAACGATTCCAAATGGATTCATTTTTAAAAAATAATGTTTTCTCAATTTCGTTTGGTACTAGTTTAAGTAAATTAGCTGGATGTATAAGACAAATATTTATAGCTGCTGCTTTTGGGGTTGGTGTAACGTACGACGCGTTTAATTATGCATATATAATTCCTGGTTTTTTGCTAATAATCATTGGGGGTATTAATGGTCCCTTGCATAACGCAGTCGTTGCAGTTTTAACTCCGCTTAACAAAAAAAATGGAGGCATTGTTTTAACTCAAGTAAGCATAAAACTTTCAATATTATTAATAGTTTTAGCCATATTGATTTACTCGAATTCCAGTTTATTAATTGATTTATTGGCCCCGAATTTAAGTTACGAAGCAAAATCTATTGCCACTTACCAATTACAAATACTTACACCTTGCATCCCTTTATCCGGCTTCATAGGTTTAAGCTTTGGCGCCTTAAACTCCCAAAGAAAATTCTTTTTATCAAGTATAAGTCCTGCAATAACTAGCGTAACTATTATTTTTTTTATTTTATTTGGTTGGATTTTCAACCAAGAAAATACATCTTCCAATATCTTTACTTACGCGGGATTACTGGCATTTGCAACTTTGACAGGAACTTTAATTCAGTTTGTTGTTCAAATTTGGGAAATAAATAAAATTGGCCTCTTGAGATTAGAGTCAACCTTCAATTTATTTAAAGATGAAGAGAGGAGAATTTTCAAACTAATTATTCCAGCATCTATCTCATCAGGTTTAAGTCAAATTAATGTTTTTATCGATATGTTTTTTGCTTCAAGTTTTCAAGGCGCAGCATCTGGACTAGCTTACGGAAACTTTCTTATACAGGCCCCCTTAGGCATATTATCTAACTCCTTGATTCTGCCATTACTTCCAAAATTTTCCAAACTAAGAAGTGATAAAGACAAAAGAGGTCTCCAAAAAAAATTGATATCTGGGGTAGAGTACTGTTTCTTGACAGCTATTTTTTTAACCGGATTTTTCATAACATTCAATAATCAAATCGTACAATTAGTTTTTCAAAGAGGATCATTTGATTATTCAGCAACTTTAAAAGTAAAAAATATATTAATTGCTTATGCAGTTGGCATACCCTTTTATCTCTATAAAGATTTATTAGTAAGAACTTACTATTCAATAGAAAAAACAAACTTCCCTTTTAAGTCTTCATTTGCAGGGATAATATTTAATATTTTTTTTGATTGGTTTTTAATTGGTGCCCCAATTAAGAATTTTGGGAATCTATCTCCATATAATTTTGGAGTTGTGGGAATAATTTTATCTTCAGTAATAGTCAACCTTATAGTTTGTATTTTGCTTTCTTTTAATCTGCGAAATGAAGATATCCATTTACCTAACTTGGATTTATTGAGGAAAATTAGCCTCATGTCATTAGCAGCATTTATAGACAGCACACTTTGTTTTACTATTCTCCAAACAACGAATAACTTCAATTCAAATCTCGCAGAATTTTTGTTATTAATTTTTGGAACTCTAACTTTTTTTGTGATTTATTTTTTACTTACAAAATGCTTGAAAGTAAATAAATTTAAAGTTTCAAAAAAAGAGATTTAGTTTTTAAAAAAAACTTTCCAAAATCTCTTCTAATTCTAGAATTTGTGAGTTAGTGATTAAATTAATTAGTGGAATACTATTAACACCATCTCCTACTTTTACATTTATTGCTTTCAGACTTAATTTTGCAGCCTCTAATGAGCCTTGATCCTTATTGCTGATACATTCAATAGCAAGATGCCTAGCTAGGCCAGCGTCTCCAAGATACAAATTCCACTTTTCTATTTTTATAAAAACCTTTTCGGAAATAACATTTTCTAGATCACTTATACTTATCTGAGATTCCATAAATAGAAATTAATTTAAGTAGATTTTTTTGAAGTATCTTTAGGTTTTTTTATAATAACGAAAAGTAAATGGGAGACCAAAAGAACTGACCAGACAATTGCAAAATTATTAAAATAGCTGATTTCATATTTAATCTCTTTTAAAAGCCACGTGCCACTTACGATCGCAGTAAATATCATGCAGTGAATAACAAAATTTACTATTCGAGAAAAATGTTTATAGATAGGATCTTCTAAATCGCCATTTCCGTACCACTTTATAGGCATATTTATAATTAGATTGTTAATAATAGATATTTTACCCGAAATCTAGTTGACTAAGAGACCCTGAAACAGAGATATTACATAATTATGCGCCTGTAGCTCAGTGGATTAGAGCACCTGACTACGGATCAGGGTGTCGGGAGTTCGAATCTCTCCAGGCGCGTCTAAAATTCTGAAATATTCTTTTTATATTTTTCTAAAAAATATCGTCTATATTATAGGTATTACTTATCAAATTCAATGAATATCCTTCAAAATCTTAAAGAAAGTGATCCAGTAATATCAAATTTTATTAACTCTGAAAAAAATAGGCAGGAAACTCATCTTGAGTTAATAGCAAGCGAAAATTTCGCATCAATTGCTGTTATGCAGGCTCAAGGTTCCGTTCTTACAAATAAATACGCTGAGGGATTACCCCAAAAAAGATATTACGGGGGATGTGAATTTGTTGATGAAATCGAAGAATTAGCTATTCAGAGAGCGAAAAAATTATTTAATGCAAATTGGGCTAATGTTCAACCCCATAGTGGAGCGCAGGCAAATGCTGCTGTTTTCCTAAGTCTACTGAAACCTGGCGACACAATCATGGGAATGGATTTATCTCATGGTGGACACCTAACTCATGGGTCTCCAGTAAATATGAGTGGTAAATGGTTCAATGCAGTTCACTATGGTGTAAATAAAGAAACTAGTGAATTAAATTTTGATGAAATAAGAGAGATAGCACTTGAAACAAAACCAAAATTAATCATATGTGGATATTCTGCTTATCCAAGAACAATCGATTTTGAGTCATTTAGAAATATTGCAGATGAAGTTGGTGCATTCTTAATGGCTGATATTGCACACATCGCCGGTCTTGTAGCAAGTAAACTTCACCCAAATCCAATACCATATTGTGATGTAGTAACCACAACTACTCATAAAACATTAAGAGGGCCTAGAGGGGGACTAATCTTGTGTAAAGATGCAGAATTTGGAAAGAAATTTGATAAATCTGTTTTCCCTGGAACTCAGGGTGGGCCCCTCGAACATATAATTGCAGCTAAAGCAGTTGCATTTGGAGAAGCCTTGCAGCCAGATTTCATTAATTATTCCCGACAAGTAATAAAAAATGCAAAAGTTCTAGCTTCAACTTTAATAAATAGAGGTATCAATATCGTCAGTGGAGGCACTGATAACCATATTGTTTTACTAGATTTAAGAAGTATCAATATGACTGGTAAGATTGCTGACTTACTTGTAAGTGAAGTGAATATCACTGCAAATAAAAATACTGTTCCATTTGACCCTGAATCACCTTTTGTAACCAGCGGACTAAGGTTGGGAACTGCTGCTTTAACTACTAGAGGCTTTAATGAGGATGCTTTTGCTGAAGTTGGCGAAATCATTGCTGATAGATTACTTAACCCAGACGATTCACTGATTGAAAGTCAATGTAAAGAAAGAGTATTAACCTTATGTAATCGTTTTCCTCTTTATGAAGGGAAACTTGAAGCATCAATTAAATGAGTCCTAACTCCAAGGGAGTTGAAATTCTTTCTATTGGAACAGAACTACTCTTAGGAAATATTATCAATACAAATGCTCAATGGATTTCTGAACAGTTATCTCAATTAGGCTTAAATCACTTTAGGCAATCAACTGTCGGTGATAATTGTGATCGAATTATAAAAGTAATTCAAGAAATATCGAAAAGAAGTAATCTTCTAATTACAACTGGTGGCTTGGGACCCACCCCAGATGACTTAACTACTGAAGCAATTGCCAAATCTTTTAATGTATCTCTTTTTGAAAGAGCGCTCTTATGGGATGAAATTAAACAAAAACTTTCAAACTCAAAGATTAAGGACGATTCCTCTAGCTTGAGGAAACAATGTTTCTTCCCAGAAAATGCTCAAATTATTAATAACCCTAGAGGCACTGCCCCAGGAATGATTTGGGAACCAGTAAAAGATTTTACTATCCTTACTTTCCCAGGAGTTCCCAGTGAAATGAAAACTATGTGGGAAGAGACGGCGTATGATTTCATTAAAACCAAATTCTCAGATAATTATTCTTTTTTTTCAAATACTCTTAAATTTGCGGGTATTGGAGAATCAAGCGTTGCTGAAAAAATTAATGATCTATTAAATCTTAAAAACCCTACCGTTGCTCCATATGCAAACTTAGGAGAGGTTAAACTCAGAATCACCGCGCGAGCTAAGAACGACCTAGAAGCAAAAAATATAATTAAACCTATTAAAGAAAAATTAAAAAAAGATTTTTCAAAATTTATTTTTGGAGAGGATAACGATACTCTTCCTGGCATTTTAATAAAAGAATTAACCAAGAGGAAAGAAACTATTGTTTTTGCTGAATCCTGCACCGGAGGCCTTCTATCTTCATCACTAACCTCAATATCAGGCTCATCTCAAGTTTTTCAAGGTAGTATTGTTTCCTATAGTAATAAACTAAAAAATTCATTATTAAATATTTCTCAAGAAAAGCTTACAAAACATGGAGCTGTTTCTGAAGAAGTTTGTGAGGCCATGGCAATTAATGTAAAAGAGAAATTAGGAGCAGATTGGGCAATAGCAATTAGTGGAATAGCTGGTCCTAACGGAGGGAGTCAAGATAAACCGGTTGGACTTGTCTATATTTCAATTTCAGGACCGAATAATCATATAACTAATATAAAAAAACTATTTAACTCAACACAAAATCGAATAGAAATTCAAAGACTAAGTGTAAATGTGTGTTTGAACAGCCTCCGATTAATCCTATTATCGAATAGTAAGTAACTATTTTTACAAATTGAGTCAAGATACCCTATTTGATAAAGTTTGGGATTTACATAAGGTTTCAAGTCTTCCTGGAGGATCTGATCAAATATTTATTGGTCTTCACCTTATCCATGAAGTGACGAGTCCTCAAGCATTTGGTGCTTTAAAGGACAAAAAATTAAAAGTAAAATTCCCTGATAGAACTGTTGCTACTGTTGATCATATTGTGCCAACAGATAATCAGAGCAGGCCATTCAAAGATAATCTCGCTGAACAGATGATTGAAACACTTGAGAAGAATTGCTTAGAACATAAAATAAGATTTTTTAATATTGGCAGTGGTAATCAAGGAATAGTTCATGTAGTAGCACCGGAATTAGGCCTAACTCAGCCAGGAATGACAATCGCTTGCGGAGATTCTCATACTTCAACTCATGGAGCTTTTGGGTCAATTGCTTTTGGCATAGGTACCAGTCAAGTAAGAGATGTTCTTGCGACGCAAACCTTAGCAATGAACAAATTGAAAGTGAGGCAGATTTGGTGTGACAATAAATTATCAAAGGGTGTTTATGCTAAGGATTTAGTCCTTCATATAATTAATAAACTTGGTGTAAAGGCAGGAGTAGGTTTTGCATATGAATTCGCAGGACCTGCGATAAATGAATTATCAATGGAAGAAAGGATGACAATATGCAATATGTCTATTGAAGGAGGAGCAAGATGCGGCTACATCAACCCTGATGAAAAGACCTTTAGTTACATTAAAAATAAATTATATGCTCCAAAAAATGAGCATTGGGATAGAGCGCTCAGATGGTGGGAATCATTAAAAAGCGATGAAAATTCAATTTATGATGACGTCATTAAATTAGATGCTTCTAAGGTAGAACCAACCGTAACCTGGGGGATTACTCCCGGCCAAAGTATAAGCATTAATCAACAAATCCCTCTTTTAGATAACTTATCCCCAAATGATAAATTAGTTGCAGAAGAGGCTTATGAATATATGAGTTTCAAGCCTGGACAATTAATAAAAGATACTCCTGTAGATGTTTGTTTCATAGGTAGTTGCACAAATGGAAGAATAAGTGACTTAAGAGTTGCAGCTAAAGTATTAAAAGGCAAAAAAGTATCCAAGAATGTCAAAGCATTTGCAGTTCCAGGTTCAGAACAAGTAGCCACTGAAGCAAAACAAGAAGGTCTTGATCAGATATTTAAAGATTCTGGATTTCAATGGAGAGAGCCTGGCTGCTCAATGTGTTTAGCAATGAATTCAGATAAGCTAATAGGTAATCAAGTTAGTGCTAGTTCTAGTAATAGAAATTTCAAGGGTCGCCAAGGATCTCCCAGTGGAAGAACACTGCTCATGAGTCCGGCAATGGTGGCTGCTGCTGCAATTAATGGCAAAGTCAGTGACGTTAGAGAATTTATCAACTGATGAAATCAGAGTTTACCCCGCCAATTGGAAAAATTTCAAATATTAACGGGCAATGTATCTCATTGATTGGAAATGACATTGATACAGATCGAATAATTCCAGCGCGTTTTTTGAAGTGCGTTAACTTTAATTCATTGGGTGAATCTGTTTTTGAAGATGATAGAAAAACTTTAAAAGGAAGGCATCCTTTTGATCTTGAGGAAAACAAAAATTCCTCGATACTAATTGTTAATAGCAATTTTGGATGTGGTTCCAGCAGAGAACATGCCCCCCAAGCGCTCATGAGATGGGGTATAAAAGCAATTATAGGGGAAAGTTTCGCCGATATTTTTTACAGTAACTGTATTGCAATCGGAATTCCCTGTTTTACGCTACCTAAAAAATCCATAGAAGAAATACAAAACTATTGCGATAATCAATTTTTATTTTTAGAAATTGATCTGAAAAAATCCTTCGCAAAATCAAAAGATTTAAATTTAAATCTTGAGATAAAGGAAAGCTCAAGAAAAATGTTTTTATCAGGAGAATGGGATGCTACTTCAACACTACTTGACAATGAAAATCTAATAGAAAATAAATTTAACCAATTACCTTATATAAAATTTAACTCTCATTACTCTTAGCTATCTAAATCCAAATAACTTGAAAGAGATTCCCCCTGCTTGATTATGAGGTTGATAAAAAATACCAAATTCATAGGATCTTTTTTTCCAATTTAAAGAAATTTTAGAATCTATAAATTCACCATAGTCATCTGAATCGTCTGTTAAGTTTAAAGTCCCAACACTTTTGAGAATAACTGGTCCAAATAGTTGCTGATCAAACGCAAATTTTAGGGTGAATTTATCATAATTTTGATCAAACTTAAAAACACTTTCACCACCATTAAATTTATAGAAAGGTAAAAGACTTATCCGAGTATAGTCAAAAGTTTTATTTTTAAAATTACCCATTATATATTCTGGGCCAGCACCTAAACCTAAATATTCTTGATGATCCCCATTTTCATAGAGAGAATAAGATAATTCTAATTTTGTGTTAAGGCTTAAGCCTTTAGTAATTGGTTCAGGAACATACTTGTAGGAAATATCAATAGATTTTTTTTCAGGATTAAAAATTCTAATTGGGAATTTCTGATCAAGAGAATAAAACAAATTGCCTTTTATATTAGTTACCAGATTTTTACTATTTAAAGCCTCTGCTGTTAAATTAGCGAAACCAAAAGATAAAACTTCTTTCTTTTTAATATCATCAACAATCCAATTATTTTCTTTTTGCAATTTTGAACCATAACCTGAGTAAATTTCTGCTTCACCCAAGGAACCATTCCAGACCCTCTCTCTATAGATTCCATAAAAACTTTTTTCCCATTTTGAATCTAATAAATCAATTTCTTTACTCAATTCAGTTTTAAATCTAAATGCATCTGAAAATTTATCAAAGTCAAGAGTATTTAAATTCTTGTCTATTCTTAAATCCCAGGTGTTTATTTTGCCTTTTATTATGGATTTTAGAGCAAAGTAATCTGCAAAACTTGTATTCCTCTTAACCTTCCTTGAAGTTATTGATTCGTCCTTATTAACAAAACTTTTTGTATATCCTTTAAGTGAGCGTTGAATTAAGAATTGCGGCTCTAAATCGAGAATAAAATTATTAAATATCTCTATAGAGTTAAATTTCCTGCCAATAAAATAGCCATCTTTATCTAAATTTTCATATCCTAGATTCCATCTATTATCAATTTGAGAATTATTAAAGTTAAAAGCTCTATCACCTAACCAAAAAGGAATGGATAATTTCTCATCAATAATTAGATAATTTAGTGAGGACTTAAATCTTAATTTTTCATCTCGAGGATAAACCTCTAATGAATTAATTGCTAATTTTACTTGCTTTGATTCTAGTAAATCATTACTAAATAAAGCCTTCTTACTTTTCCACTTTTCTCCATCTATAGTCATCTTATCTGTGTAAAACAGCCAATTCTCAACCTTATTAGGGGTATATAAAACTTCCTTTTTGTTTATTTCAAGTAAACTTTCTATCTTATTAATATCTGGCAAGCTGAAATTTGAGGATAAGTCATCCAATAAAGTATTGGTATTAATAGATCCCTTAACATCTAATAAATATCCTTTTTCGCTTAGAAAACTGTACTCTAGTTGTGAAAATTTGAAGAATTGACCCCCTAATTCCAAAGATATATTTCCTTTAGCACTAATTTTTTTATTTAACTTATCGTAAATTACAGTATCTGCTTTAAGGAGTTTGCCTCTATAAGAAACGTTTACATTTCCCTCTGCATAAATAACATCATTTATTTCAGACTGTTTATCAGATTGGATTATTAACTCTTGTTGCTTTTCAGCTTTAGCTACTAAAAATAAATCAAGATCTTTCTGTAATAAATTCAAATAGGAATTATTGTCATCTGAAATATTTGAAGAACTTTGTAGAAACTCTTCACTATGATTATTTGTTCGAATTAAATTTACATTTTGAGAATTGGTATTTTCTTTAATTTTTTTTAAATCAGCTGATTTTGATGGCTGTAGTAAATTAATAAAAAGAAAAGAGAAAAATATTACTTTTTTTGAAATTCCAGAAAACAATTTGAAAATTTAATAAAAAGATTAATCTTGGGGACTTTCTAGGTCTTTTCTGTTTGGCGTTCTTGTTGGGTCACTTGCTAAAAATCCGAAAAGAAATATTCCAACGAAGAAAAAGACGATTGTGTAAACAGAAATTTTTAAAGCGAGCATGGAATTACTAGTGCTGACAGATTTATATCCTATTAAATTTATAATTAAACTATGGTTAATTGTTTACTTTTTGTATTTTTGGTAAATTTTGAAATACTTTCAGGACTAATTAATCATCATGATCATCCCAGGGATCAGTAAGCTTTGCGGCTTTAGGTCCAAAGGCAGTCCAAAGACCAAAGCCGGTCAAAGCTAAAAGTAAAGCGAGAATTGTTACAGCTATAGAAACTGCAGGATCTGGAGCTGATGATAAAGTTTGCATCAATTTTGCTAAGTTTGTAAACAATTTATGTATGAGTTCTTATACAATAACGAAATAATATTCGATTTTGTGAATTTAACATGGGTCAAAAAACAGCATTAGGAAGTCTTTTAAAAGCAATTGGCAATTCAGGTCAAGGAAAAGTTGTACCTGGCTGGGGAGCAGTTCCTGTTATGACAGTAATTGGTCTACTACTTTTGGTTTTCTTAGTTATTCTTCTACAAATTTATAACCAGTCCCTACTACTGCAAGGCTTCTCAGTAGATTGGAACGGAAACTAAAATTTCAAAAATTTTCTCAAAAAGTTATTTGGTTAATGTGAAATTGCCAAATAACTTTTTTTTAAATTTTTGTTTTTATTAATTAGTTATAGTTTGTATATATTCATAATTCTCAAACAAAAAGAGATTTAGAAATAAACAATGAAAGAAATATTTTTAATTGGATTAGGTAATCCTGGTAAAAAATACTCAAAAAGTAGACATAACATAGGTTTTTTAATGCTCGAACATCTCTCGAAAAAATATAATTCAAATTTTTTACTAAAAGATAAGCTTAAAAGTTCCTGCTCAGAATTTCAAATCAATGATTCTACTTTCAGATTATTCTTACCGAATACGTTTATGAATAACAGTGGTGATGCTGTCCGAGCAATAGTTGATTGGTACAAGATCGATTTAGATCAGGTTTTCATAATACTCGATGATAAAGATCTTCCCCTTGGAAAAATAAGATTTAGAAGAAAAGGAAGCTCAGGAGGACATAACGGGCTTAAAAGCATTATTGAACAATTGCAGACACAAAACTTTAAGAGAATAAGAATTGGTATTGGGTCACCTCCTCTAATAAAAGGAAAAAATAATTTCAATACCATTTCACATGTATTAGGGAATATTTCTCTAGAAGAAAAATCAATATTAGATAAAGTGTACAAAAGAGTAATTGAATCTCTTGAACAACTAAATACTAAAAAAGAAGAATATATAATTAACGAATTAAATTCTTTTGACAAAGACCAACCTTAAGAAATGAGTTCAAAACCTGAAACTATTGCAAATGTAAGTGTTAAAGAATATTGCTTCTCAAAAAAGCAAATTCAGGGGGTTGTGGAAGCTAGTCAATTTAAATGGACTTTTACATACTCCTTCAATAAAGGTCTATTAAAGGTAAAACCACCTTTAGGAAGAGCATTAATTGAGAATGCCCTATTGAAATTTTTAATGAAAAAAGATTATGAATTAGAAACAGGGAATGAGTATAAGTTCACTATTTCAGCCAAGTTTTAAAATCAAGATTTTGATTCAAAGTAAACTTCATTTTGCAATAATCCTCTAAAATTATCAAAGCTGATATTGCATCAAGGTTTTTATTAAGAATAAAAACCTCCCTTGGAATTAAAAACTTGAGACCACGGATTGGAAACAGTTCGAAATATCTTGCTTTAGCCCTTAAAGTAGTATTCTTTTCCTCAAAAGTTATTATCTCTTTTTTAAAAAAATATAATTTTTCTCTAATCTCTTTATTGGTGGTCCCATTGCCAATAATAATTTGTGATATATCCTCAGAAGTAATTAAATTTCTGACATAGTTCCCAAGTAATCCACTTTTAAGGATTATTGCTTTATAAACTTTTTTTTCGTTTATTTCAGCTAATACTAAGCCACATTTACTTTTTCCTGGATCAATAGTTATTACTCTGGACATTTAAGCTGCAATCTTTAAAATATTAATCTCAACGACTATAGGTTCTACAGTTTTACTATCTCTTAAAGATACTACTTCCAACTTAAATTTAATATTTTGATTTTCTCTAAGAAAGTCTCTAATTTTTTTTACAAAATTTCCACTTGTATTAATTTCATTAACTTGTGATCCTTTTGACTTAACTTCATCTCTTGTTTCTCTAAGCAATGATTTAATCTTTAGATTTATTGATTTACTATTTAAATCAGTTGCCCCAAAAATAGAACTTGTAATAACATCACCTTTTTTGACTATAAATTTATTCTCTAATAAATCTGGAGATACAAAAACATAATTATCTCCTTTTAAAACATTTGTTGCTGATTTAATTAATAAAACCCAGTTTCCACCGCTCGCAGCTATTGTCTCAATTTTTTTAATATCACTGGGTCTCCACAAAAGAATATTTTTTGCTTGTTTATTGTTGGGGATAACAATTTTCCTAACAAATTTATCAGCTTCATTGAAGATTTTTGTTAAGTCAAGTTTTATATTTGAGCTGGAATCAACCTCAGCAATAAATAAAGTTTGTCCTCTTTTAATAACAATATTTCCTCTCCTAAATTCTTTAATATTTGTTTTTAATTGATTTAACTCTTTTTCTTTTTGAATAATTTTACCTTCAAGTTCCTTTCGCTCTTCCTGTAAAGGGATTAAAGCCTTTTTACTTTCGTCTAAAGTTTTTTGCAAAAAAGGTATATCTACAAAAAGCCTTTGTCTAAATTCTTCACTGACTAGAATCAATAACCCTATTGATATTGAACTAATAAACCCGCCAGTAATAATAGTTATTATAGTTGCTGTTTTTTTCGGCCTTAACTTTAAGATACTAAATCTAGCTTTGCCAATCTTTGTTCCGAGAATATCCCCAAATGGTGCAATTAATCCCCCTAGTAATATTAAAAAAACAATTAAAATCCAAGCCACACTTTTGCATATACTCAGTACATCATAATTTATGATGAATCAATTAAATCTTTTTGCAAGAGCAATTGGATCAAACACTGTTATCTTTTTTCTTTCAATATTAAGAAGTCCTGAATCCTTTAAATCTCCTAATAATCTTGTAATGGTTACTCTTGTAGAACCAATAGCTTCAGCAATTGCCTGATGTGAAAGCCTTAAATCTATCGTAATACCTTTTTCACCTGCAACTCCAAAGTCTCTACAAAGGACCATTAAAAAACTTACTAAACGAGAAGACATATCTCTATGTGTAAGAGTTTCTATCATGGTTTCAGTTTGCAAGATCCTACTTGAAAGCCCCTGTAAAAGTAACAATCCTACTGATGCATCTTCCTCTATAGCTCTTAAAACAGAATTTGCAGGAGCTGTTATCATTTCAACTCTTGTGAATGCTATGGCATGGTAAAAACGATCGGATCTATGGCCTGTTAGAAGAGATAAAACGCCAAAGAGACTATTCTCTCTTAAAAGAGCAACAGTTATTTCTTCACCTGATTCATACACTCTTGACAATCTTACTGCTCCTCTTCTTATAAGATAAACCCTTTCAGCAGGATCTCCAGGGAAGAATATTGTTTTAGATCTCTCAACCATTTCTGTGCTTGCACCATCTAGACCTTTAATAACTTCCATTAAAGTTCTATTAATTGGAAAACGTTCTCCAACAGAGTTAATTTTACTTTGTCCGGAATGTTGCGAACTAAAGCGGTTGAATCCTCGTGAAGCAGGTATCATAAATATCTTGACTATTAAAAAATTTAAGGAGACACCCTAAAATATCTTGTATCAACAGTAACAATTTTCAATTCTTATCAGTTTATCAGCAAGCTTTTTTCAGTAAGTTTCAAATTGCTTAACCCTTTTTTAAGTAAAATTACACTATATGCAGCGTCAATAGATTCTAATTATACTGCATGTAGAAAGATTCTAAATAATGGTACTTAGTTCATCTCATATCTATTCCAAAGGTAATCTTGATATTGTAAAAACAAATACTGCTAACAAAAATAACGTAAAAAAATTCTCACAAAATGGACAAATCCAAATCTATAAATCTTCTTATAGAGGTAGCTACACATCTATCATTAGAGACTCTCTAAGAAATGCTGCCCTTGGCAAGAAAGTGTTACTAATACAATTTATGAAAGGAGGGGTCAAGCAAGGAGTTGATAATGCAGTAAAGCTATGCGGTAATTTAACCTGGGTAAGATCATCAAATTCCTTTGACCAATATAATTCTGAAGAAATTGAAAATAATAAAAATTTTAAAAAATCTATCCATGAATCTACTATTGAATTATGGAACTTTTGTAAAAGAGAACTACATTCTGGAGAAAACGACCAAATCATACTCGATGAAATTTTTTCAGCTATTGACATGAAAATTATCGAGAAAGATGATTTGATTTCAACACTTGAAAACCGATTTATATCAGGAGATGTAATCCTTACTGGTACAGATATACCTAAAGATTTATTATTAATGGCTAATCAAATTACGGAACTTCGCTCATAAAACAATGCTAAAAAATGATCTTTGGATAAATCAAAAAGCTTCGGAAGGCATGATAAAACCCTTTCAATCAAATTTGGTTAGACATCTTGAGCCTGACAATCAACAAAAGCCAGTCTTGAGTTACGGATGTTCGTCTTATGGCTATGATTTAAGACTTTCATCAAAAGAATTCCTAATCTTCAGACATATCCCTGGGACTGTGATGAACCCTAAAAAGTTTAATCCCAATAATTTAGAGAAAACTGTTCTTCACCATGATAAAGATGGAGACTTTTTCATTCTTCCTGCTCACTCCTATGGTTTAGGAGTTGCTTTAGAAAAGATGAAAGTACCAGAAAATATAACTGTAATCTGTATAGGCAAAAGTACTTACGCACGACTTGGAATTATTGTTAATACAACTCCCGCAGAGGCAGGATGGGAAGGTCATCTAACTTTAGAGTTTAGTAATAGTTCAGGTGCTGATTGCAGAATTTATGCTGAAGAGGGTATTTGCCAACTACTCTTTTTTGAAGGTGATCCATGCTCTACAACCTATGAAGATAGAAGAGGTAAATATCAAAACCAACCAGAAAAAGTAACTCTTGCAAAGATCTAAAATGAGTAAAGTTGAACTAATTTCGCTAACTCCTGAAGCAGAAAAAACAATGGCTTATATTGCAAGAGTAAGTAATCCAAAAAATCAGGAAAATGAAGACTATTCGAAATTATTGAGTTATTGCATTAAAAATGAACATTGGAGTGTTTTTGAACAGTCATTTATGACCTTGCAAATAGAGACCAACAGAGGAATCGCTGCCCAAATTTTAAGACATAGATCATTTACTTTCCAGGAATTTTCACAGAGATATGCAGACAGTTCTCAATTGGGTAATATTCCTTTACCAGAGCTAAGGCGTCAAGATTTTAAAAACAGGCAAAATTCAATTCCTGATCTTCCTGATGATTTAAAAAAAAGATTCAATGAAAAAATTGGTTTACATTTTAAGGCTGCTTCAGAACTATATGAAGATTTACTTGCTGAAGGCGTAGCCAAGGAATGTGCGAGATTTGTTTTACCATTAGCAACTCCAACAAGAATCTATATGTCTGGATCATGCAGATCTTGGATCCATTACATTCATTTAAGATCAGCTCACGGCACACAAAAAGAACATAAGTCTATCGCCCAAAATTGCAAGTATATTTTTAAAAAAAGTTTTCCGATTGTTTCAAAATCTTTAGAATGGTAAAAATTATCCATGACTACGAGGACTAACCTCATTATTTTTATTTTTTTGAATTGTTGAAAATTCAGCATTAATAATTTCCTCATAAGGTTCCTCTTCTTTTTCTAAATTATTAATAGATTTTCTCATTTTTATTTCATCTTGTTTACCAATAAAAGTGGATATTAGATTACCCTCCTTATCAAAAAGATTAACTTGAGGAATCCCGTTTACAGCAAACTCCTTGATATAACTACCCCATTTTTGATTATCAACATTTAAAAAAACAAAATTAATATCTTTTTCGTATTCATCTTTAAAAGCAGAAACTTGTGGAGCCATTTCTTTGCAAACTTCACACCATTCAGCATAAAATTCCAGAAATGTAGGCTTATTATTTGTGAAAGCTATTTCAGGGTCAACAGATAAATCTCCAAAACTCTTTAGAAGATAAGTTGATTTAAAAGAAAAATTTCTAAACAAAAACAATGACAGGACAAAAATAGATATAATCAAAAAAATTATTGTTTTAAAATTTGTCTTTAAAATTTGCTCTTTGCTCTCAGATTGCACTATTGATAAATTACTAACTAAAAATATTTTAAATAAGTTAAACAAATAAAGAGAATTTAAATTTATAAGCTTTTAATCAACTGATAAAATAATAACTAAATAATTAATAAAATTTATTTGATTCCTGAAATCTAATTATGCAATCAATCTTTGGAACGGATGGAATAAGAGGAAGATTTAATGAAGAGATAAACTATTCACTAGCCTATAAGGTAGGATTTGCCCTAGGTTCTAGCTTAGAAAATAAAAGTCCAATAATAATTGGAAGAGATACAAGAATTAGTGGAGATGTTCTGCTTCAGGCAATAACACAAGGTATAAAAGATAGTGGCAAGAAATTTATAAATCTAGGAATCTGCCCTACCCCAGCTATACCTTTTTTAATCAAACAAGAGAACCTAAGTAGTGGAATCATGATATCTGCAAGTCATAATCCGCCAGAATATAATGGCATAAAAATTTTTGATCACAATGGTCAAAAAATTACCAAAAATTTTGAAAATAAAATTCAAAAATTAATTGAAGAGTCAAAACACAATATCTCAGTTCCAAGAAATGTGATCCCCCGAAATACAAATAAAGATCTTATCGATATCTATATCAAAAGCCTAATCCAAACATTGGGTGGAGAAAATCTAAACGGTTTGAAAATAATATTAGATACATGCCATGGATCAGCAGCAACCTGTGCAAAAAAAATTTTTCATTCTCTTGGTGCTGATGTAAGAGTTATCAATAACTCCAAAAATGGTTTGAAAATTAATATGAATTGTGGTTCTACGTACCTCGAACCATTAAAAAAAGCATTAAGAGAGAGTCCTGCAGATATGGGTTTTAGCTTCGATGGTGACGCCGATAGAGTAATTGGAATAGATTCCAAAGGCAATGTATTAGATGGAGATCACATTCTTTTTCTTTGGGGCAGAGAACTTATGGAACAAAAAATTCTCACAAATAATTTACTAATATCAACGAAAATGGCAAACTTAGGTTTTGAAAAGGCCTGGAAAAAAATTGGAGGAATTTTATATAGAACTAATGTAGGAGATAAATATGTGCATGACGCAATTAAGGAAAAAGGAGCAGTTTTAGGAGGTGAGCAGTCAGGTCATATACTTTCAAAAATTAATAACTTTTCTGGAGATGGAATATTGACTGCACTACAAATTTCAAAATTTTGTAAAAAGAAAAATATTAATTTAAATGATTGGCTAAAAAGTAGTTTCGAACCTTATCCTCAAAAACTAACCAATATCAATCTTGATTTTAATATTAATAAATTAAATCCAGAAACCAAAATCTTGATTGATCAATCTATAGAGTTTTTTCAGAAAATATATTCGGATAATTGTAGAGTTTATATAAGGCCTAGCGGCACAGAACCGGTTATGAGAGTTCTTGTTGAGGCCAAAAATCATAAAAAAGTTGATTCTTTATCACGCGAAATAACAAACAAACTCTTTTTAGAAATTGATAAAATAATAAATTAACGGTGTATTAAATTTTTATATAAATCCTCTCAAAAATATCAAATTGGTTAACAATCGCATATTTTTCCCGATTAGTTTTAACTTTATTTGGATTGAAACTTTCGGAATAATTAAAATCTCTTTTATCTATTGTTTTAAAATAAAAATTACTTGATATGGTGTAATCCATATAATCGAATAATTCCTTTACATCCGTTTTTATAAAAATTAAGGTCCCTTTTTGCAATGAATTTGAGAGAATCTCAATAAATTCTGGCTGAATTACACGCCTTTTATAATGTCTCTTTTTAAACCATGGATCAGGAAAATTAAAAGAAAGACTTTTTAGATGTTGGATAATAAATTTACTTTGGACATTATTCAAAATATTATTAGCATTACCAAAAATAAAATATAGATTTTTGATTTCTCTTTCAAGCACTTTTAATTTTGCATTTTTGACTAATTTCTCGCGGATTTCAATGCCTAAATAATTCCAACTGGTATTAACTAAAGCCAAATCAAATAGATACTCACCAGCAGCACACCCTATATCCAAATGAAGATTCGATTTAGAATCATCAAACATTTCTCTCAAAGAAGGTATTCTCTCAATTTGATTAAAATTACTACTGAGGGGATTAACATGCTGTCTCATACAATTATTAATATATTTCTAGGCAATAATATAAAGATGCATAATATTCATAACTATGACAATAGTAAGTCCAAAAGTAACAGTTTGATGTTTAATTATTATGTGTTTAAAAAGAAAAAGTTTTGAACGTTTTTAATCAACTATCTATTTGGCTATCCTTTCAACTTTCAATAATTTTCCTAATTGGTATTCCTGTTACTCTATCCTTCTGGTCAATTAAAAAAAGAAATAAAGCAGTTATTAAACTTTTATCAATTTATTGGAAAATATCCCTTTTATTTTTTATAAGTCTTCTCCTTTTAATAGGAAAGTATAATTATGCTCTTGTGATAACAAATATTTCAACATTATTAATGACAGTTTCAGTTTGGTTTTGGAACGATATTAATGATGAATTAAGAGAATATGATTTTTCTTACTTCCTTACCACAACGACAAAAATATGGAGATGGGCGATAACTTTTATATCTCTCAATTTCTTTATTCAGAGTTTACAAAACTTCAACTGCTTTTCTTTTATTAATTCGGATGCGTGTGAAATATGGCTTCAGCCTTCTTCAAATTTATATATTTTTATAAAAAATTTATTTAATTTTTTCTTTGGAGCTAACTTTACCCAGCCAATATCAAAATTCTTAGGATTATTTTCATTACTAATCTATATTTTAGGCCTTATTCAATGGTCAATAATCAAATTGCCTAAGAATGGAAGAAACTCATGCTTCTCAGAAAATGGCAAAAATTGATTTAATAAATAGTCTTGAAAAAATAAGTTCCGAGATACCTGATAGGATACTTAAATTAGAGGGAATCATTTTAAAAGAAAATCAAAAAGAACAATTAGAAATACTTATTTTCAGAGGTTACAGTAGCTCAACGACTCATCCAGTTGAAATAGATTCAGAAAAAAAAGTAATCTCACTGACTTATATAATTAGAAACTTTAAACTTTATAAAGCACCGTTAACAGCAACCGAAGAAAATTTTATAAGAGAACATCAAAACTCATCTTTCTTTTTGAATCAAAAAAACTGGATTTAAATAAATTCAAAATTAATAATATTTGAACATCTTTTGCATAATTTTGTATTTTGGATTCCACTAAAAGTTTCTTTTTGATAATGCCAACATCTATCACATTTTTGACCTTGAGCTTTATTTATTTGAATTTTACCAAGTGGATTGTTATCAATAATCAGAGAATTCTCCTCCAAATCGGATACAACTTGGAAGTTTGATACTATAAGCCAATCCCTAAATAAATCTACATCTTGATTGCCAAATTCTTTTAGCCAAGTAAGTGAATCTTTTAAAGCTTTATCTTCAGGCAAATAATTAACTTCAGTTTCCAAGGCTGCTCCAATTATTTGTTTGTTCCTACATCCTTCTATAGCCTTATTAATTTCAACTCTCAAATTTCTTAAGTTTGCAATGTGCTCATTAAGTATTTGATTTTTCCATGACTGCGAAAATATTGGCCATCCTCTTTGAAAGACTGATTTTTCTTTAGTTGAATATGGAATATTTTGCCAAATATCTTCAGCCATATGACAAAGCACTGGAGAAATAAGTACTGCTAAATTTTCAACCACTTTTGACATGACAAACTGACAAGATCTTCTCCTAAATTGTGATTTAGAACTTACATATAACCTATCCTTCGCAATATCCAAATAAAAACTTGATAGATCTACAACGCAGAAACTTTGCAAAATTTGGAAAAATTTTGAAAATTCATAATTTTCATAAGCGTTTGATATTTGATCTGTAACCTCAACTAATCTGCCTAACATCCATTGATCTAAGAAAGGCAATTGATCAATTTCAAAACTATCAATTTTAGGATCATAATCATGAATATTACCTAGAAGATATCTTGCAGTATTACGTACTTTTCTGTAAACGTCTGAAAGTTGCTTGAGTATATTTGAACCAATTGGAACATCTACTGAATAATCTACAGAGCTAACCCATAGCCTTAAAACATCAGCACCATAAGCAGGTTCAGTTTTTTTATTATTACCTCCATTTATAATTATATTTGGATCAACAACATTTCCTAAAGATTTGCTCATTTTTCTTCCGTTTTCATCAAGTGCAAAACCATGAGTTAAAACTTTCTTATATGGAGGTTGATTATTGACTGCAACAGACGTTAGTAAAGAAGATTGGAACCATCCTCGATGTTGATCTGAGCCCTCTAAATAAAGATCTGCTGGATACTTTAATTCACTTCTTAGTTCACATACTGCGGCCCAGCTAGATCCTGAATCGAACCAAACATCCATTGTATCTGTTCCTTTTTTCCATAGATCCGATTCTTTTGCATAATTTTCTGGCAAAAGATTCTTAACATCCCAATCCCACCAAATATCTGCTCCATGTTCACTAAAAAGTTTTTGAATATAATTAATTGTCTCTTTGTTAAGGAGTATTTCGTTACCATTTTTTTTATAAAAAACTGGAATAGGTACTCCCCATGACCTTTGTCTAGAAATGCACCAATCTCCTCTACCAACAACCATAGAATAAATTCTTTTCTTTCCAGTCTTTGGCATCCATTCAACATCTTCGATTGCCTTTAATGCAGATGATCTAAAGCCATTGACAGATGCAAACCATTGTTCTGTTGCTCTAAAAATAGTTGGTTTTTTGGTTCTCCAATCATACGGATATCTATGCTTATAATTTTCTTGTAATAGAAGCGTGTTATTTGCTTTTAAATGTTCAATAATTAGATCATTAGCATCTTTCAGAACATTTGATCCTTTGAATTGACCAGAATATTCATTTAAGTTACCTTTTTCATCAACTACACACGTTATTGGTAAATCAAATTTTTGACCTACATTAAAATCATCCATACCATGACCAGGCGCGGTATGAACAATTCCAGTCCCTGATTCTGTTGTAATATAATCTCCTCCAATTACAATTCTGCAATTTTTATCCTTAGAGGGATGTTGATATTCAATATTTTCCAATTTAGAGCCTTTAACCTCTAGAAGCACCTTGAAATCTTTATTAAATTTCTTACTTAATTTAGAAGATAAATCCTTAGCAAAAAGGTAAATTCGTTTCTCTTCATCGATAGCAAATACATACTTTATTTTTGGATTTACTGCAACTGCTTCATTTGCAGGTATGGTCCAAGGAGTAGTGGTCCAAATAGTTATGAAAGAATTATTTTGAAAAAAATCTTTTTTGAAATTAAGATTTTCTTGGATGAAATTTAATAGAATTTCCTCAGATATTTTAGTGATTTTTAATGATACATAAATACTCTTTGAATAATGTTCATCAGGGTATTCTAATTCTGCTTCTGCAAGTGCAGTCCTTGAACTTGGACTCCAATGTACAGGTTTAAGGCCTCTGTATATGTAGCTATTTAAAAACATTTTCCCAAATACTCCAATCTGAGAAGATTCATAACTTTTCTTAAGAGTTAAGTAAGGGTTGTTCCAATCTCCCCATATCCCCCACCTTTTGAAACCCTCCTTTTGATTATTAATTTGGATATGGGCATACTCTGTAGCTTTTTTTCTTAAATTTAGAGTGTCAAGATTCTTTCTTTCATCAGATTTTAAATTCTGAAGAACTTTTAATTCAATAGGTAATCCATGACAGTCCCAGCCAGGTACGAAATGAACTTTAAAGCCTCTTAAAGTTTTGTACTTGTTGATTATGTCTTTTAAAACTTTATTAAGGGCATGACCCATATGAAGAGCTCCGTTTGCATAAGGAGGGCCATCATGTAATGTAAATATTTCGCCTGAATTACTTGAACCTAATTGAAAATCAATATCATTGTCAGCCCAAAAATTTTGAATCTCAGGTTCTCTTACAACTGAGTTAGCACGCATTGAGAAGTCAGTTTTGAGTAAATTTAAAGTCTCTTTATAAGAAAAGTCTGATTTTTGTTCTTTGCTATTTTGAGATTTCATACGACGATATAAGAAATATTGGTGATCAAAAGAATTATTTAAATAAATCTAATTCATTATATTCTTTCTTAATTGAACTGTAGTTTTTTGGGGATTTTTCAAATAACCAATTTAATTGATTTCAGACTTTTATATTATCATTTTTATCATTTCTTACCCACTTTTTTTGGGTTGTATTTTTATTATTATTCCCAAAATTAAAAAAATTTGAAGGTTTAGTGAAATCACTAAATACCAAATTGATAGATTCTAATATTTTCAAAAAGTTATTTTTAAACTCCAAAAAGGTAGTTAATTTTTTCTTTTCGTTATCTGTCAATTGGCACCATCTAGATAAAAAAAGCTCTACTAGATAAAAAATAACTAATACTGTTAAAAAAGGGAAAATTACTAAAAATGATTCATCTATTGTTTTATTTTTAATTATTAATATAAAACCTATTAATAAATTTAAAAAAGCTCTCATTAAGTCTTTTGGTTTTCCGAGCTCAAGATAAATTATCGGTACAGTTAGAAAAATGATCCCAACTAAAATATAAAAAGTTCCCAAGTAAAATATCAAACTGTTCATTAAATTAACAATTTTATTTAAGTATAAGAGTTGATAAAGATAAGCAAACTATCTATCAGAATTTCCTTAAGTGCGGTCGGGGAGACTTGAACTCCCACACCCGAAGATACGAGTACCTAAAACTCGCGCGTCTACCAATTCCGCCACGACCGCTTAAATAAAATAATAATTGAAAGAGGTTTATTTTAAAAATTTTTTTTCTTAAGATGATTAATTTGACACATTAAAATTAAATTAAAAATCTCTTAAAAAAATTTTTTATGTTTGATCATGCAATCATCTTTAAATATTAGTTATATTGTTTAAAGAATAATAGAAACGATTTCAAACTTAACTAGTAAAAATACAACGAAAAATTCTAATCCTCCAAAAACATTTAATTGGCAAAAAGAGATTAAAAATTACGTAGATCCGCCAAGTTTTTGGAATCCAACATTAGGTTTGTTTTTTGGCGGTTACTTTCTTGCTTTTCTTAGCATATGGCAATGGTATAGAGGTGTTTGGCCTTTACCTTTACTTGTGGCCACTGCGTTTTTAGCTTTACATATTGAAGGTACTGTCATTCATGATGCCTGTCATAAAGCTGCTCATCCAGTGCCTTGGATAAATCAAGCAATGGGCCATGGCTCAGCTATTTTATTAGGATTTAGCTTCCCAGTTTTTACGAGGGTTCATTTACAACATCATATTCACGTAAATCACCCCAAAAATGATCCAGATCATATTGTCAGTACTTTTGGTCCAATTTGGCTAATTGCTCCAAGATTTTTTTATCATGAGTTGTTTTTCTTTCAAAGAAAACTCTGGCGAAGATATGAATTACTACAATGGGGAATTGAAAGATCTATATTCATAACAATTATCTTGGCAGGTTTGAAATTTGACTTTATGAATTTAATTTATAATTTATGGTTCGGCCCAGCTTTAATGGTAGGGGTCACTTTAGGAATATTTTTTGATTATTTACCCCATAGACCATTTCGATCAAGAAATAAATGGATAAATTCTCGAGTTTATCCAAGCAAATTTATGAATTTATTAATAATGGGACAAAATTACCATCTCATTCATCATCTTTGGCCTTCGATTCCTTGGTTTGAATACAAAATAGCTTATGAAAAAACTAAGCCTTTATTGGATAAAAAAGGCTCCCCTCAAAGGGTTGGGATATTTGAAAGTAAAGAAGACATTTTTAACTTTATTTATGATCTATTAATAGGTGTAAGGAGTCATAGCAAAAAGAGGGGGAAAATAAGAAAAATCATAAATTTATATCCAGGCTTTAAAATAAAAAAATTATTATTAAAGATAGTCAACAAAACATTTATTGGAAGCAACTAACTTACTCATTCGTTAATAATTTTTGGTACTTTAAAATATTTATCTTCTCTCGATGGACCTAATTCTAAAATTTCTTCATTGCAATCCGAATTTTTCTTTTCGTCTTTTCTAAATACATTTACAACTTCTATAGCTCT
>QCCU01000006.1 GCA_003278855.1 Prochlorococcus sp. AG-347-M23
ACGAGACAGATTAATAACCCATTTCTTCAAGTGATCTTGTTAATTTAAACAAATATTCAATATTTAATTCATTTTTTATAGATTTATTAGTAATTTGATTCCTCCAAATTTTAGCTTTTGGTATACCTTCTACTAAATTTATAAGATGTTTACAAATATCCCAAGATTTTCCTCCATTACTTAAATGCGCTTCTATGTATGGAATTAAGGAGAATATAATATTTGAAGCTGATTTGGGTTTTTTATTAATTCCATAAATCTTTTGATCAATTTCAGACCATCTCAAGGGATGTTTATAAATTGACCGTCCAATCATCACCCCATCAAAATCATTCAATGCTTTTAATGATTCATCGATATTTGTTAAACCCCCATTAATTTCTATTAATAATTCTGGATTTAATTTTTTCAATTTTTTTACTACATCATAATTTAGTGGCGGTATTGTCCTATTTTGTTTTGGATTTAGACCTTTTAATATGGCTTTCCTTGCATGAACTGTAAATCTGTCTGCCCCAGCATTTGCGATAATTCTTACGAAATTATTCAAATTAACGAAACTATCATCATTGTCTACACCGATTCTGTGTTTGATCGTAACCGGTAAGTTGCAATTATTTTTTAAGGATTCTATACATTTTGCTACTTTTTCAGGTTCTTTCATAAGTGAAGCACCAAAATTTCCAGAACAGACTCTTGGGCTTGGACAGCCAACATTAAAGTTTATTTCGTCATAACCCCAATCCTGTGCCATTTGGGCTGCTTCTTTAAGTATTTTAGGATTATCTCCACCAAACTGAATCGATACCGGGTGTTCTTCATCATTAAAATCTAAAAAATTTTCTTTTTTATTCGTATAAACTAAACTCTGGGCCACAATCATTTCCGTATATAAAAGAGCTTCAGAACTTATTTGTCTCATTATCATTCTGAAATGTTTATCAGTACAATCCATCATTGGAGCAATACTTAATTTATGAATATTTTTAATAGAATCAGGCTGTATGGAACTCATTACTTTTTATGTGAGTAAATATATGAATCAATTTTTATCAAGAAGAACTTTTATTCTAATTCCTACTATGTCAATACTAAAAACATTTTTTAAGCCTATGCAAGTTTTAGCTTCTTCGATTGCTTCTAAAGAGGAGTGGAATTTATCAAAAGAAGAATGGAAATCCAGGCTAAGTCCAGAATCCTATTATATTTTGAGGGAGGAAGGCACTGAAAGAGCTTTCAGTAGCGAATTAAATAATGAGAAAAGAAAAGGGGTTTTTCACTGTGCAGGATGTGATTTGCCGCTTTTTTCTTCAGAGAAAAAGTTTGATAGTGGCACTGGATGGCCAAGTTTTTGGGATCCAATTCAAGGATCAGTTGCAACAAAAGTTGATTTCAAGTTGATTGTTCCAAGAACCGAATATCACTGCTCTAGATGCGGAGGTCACCAAGGACATGTTTTTAATGATGGGCCACTTCCTACAGGCAAAAGATACTGCAACAATGGATTAGCATTAAGGTTTGTTCCTGACTAAATATTTGTGCGGCCTTCCGCAACTTGTTTTGTGCATCACTTTATTGGAAAATGGTTTTATTAAATTTTTAGAAAAATGATTGAAAATCAATCAGACAATATTGATATTAAAGAAAATGATGTTTCTAATCAGGATAATGCCCCTGAGGATACTTCATCTGCTGAAGATAAAATAATCGAAAATGATAAATTGTCTTCTCAAAAAACAGAAGAAATAAACACCGAAGAATTAAAAAATACTATTTCAAATAATGACGCAAGGTTAGAACAATTAGAAAAAGAGCACGAAACATTAAAAAATCAATATGTAAGGATTTCAGCAGATTTTGATAATTTTAGAAAAAGGCAGTCTAGGGATCAGGATGATTTAAAAGTTCAGCTTGTCTCTAAAACTTTAACTGCAATACTCCCAATTGTTGATAATTTTGAAAGAGCAAGACAACAACTAAAACCAGAAAGTGAAGAAGCTCAAGCCCTTCATAGAAGTTATCAAGGATTGTATAAGCAATTGGTAGAAGTTTTAAAACAACAGGGAGTATCGCCAATGAGAGTTGTTGGTCAGCAATTTGATCCAAATTTGCATGAAGCTGTATTAAGAGAGCCCAGTGAAGAGTTTGAAGAGGATTTTATTATTGAAGAATTACAGCGAGGATATCATTTAGAGGGAAAGGTTTTGAGACATGCATTGGTTAAGGTCTCTATGGGACCTGGTAAACAAAATTCACAAGAGGAAGTAGAAAAGGATACAGTTGAAGAGAGTATTGATTCAGAGGAAAATACTTCTGAAGATGTATAAATTCCAAATTTTTACTTGAGCGTTGTTTAATGGCTGATTTTTATCAAATACTTGGAGTTTCACGAGATGCTGATGCTGATACCTTAAAAAGGGCTTACAGAAAATTAGCAAGACAATATCATCCTGACGTTAATAAAGAACCTGGTGCTGAAGATAAATTTAAAGAAATAGGTAAGGCTTATGAAGCATTAGCTGATCCTGAAACTAGAGCAAGATATGACCAATTTGGAGAAGCTGGCCTTGGAGGTGCAGCTGGAATGCCTGATATGGGCGATATGGGTGGCTTTGCAGATTTATTTGAAACCTTTTTTAATGGTGGTTTTGGTGGACAAAATCCACAGGGAGGAAGAACTCAAAGAAGAGGTCCTCAACAAGGAGATGATTTAAGATATGATCTTAATGTTGATTTTAAAGATGCAATATTTGGCCAACAAAGAGAAATTACAATTCCTCATCTTGAGACATGCGAAGTTTGTAGGGGAACAGGAGCCAAACCAGGAACTGGACCAAAAACTTGCTCAACTTGTGGAGGAAGTGGACAAGTTAGAAGAGCCACGAGAACACCTTTTGGGAATTTCACACAAGTAGCTGAATGTCCTTCATGTAATGGAACTGGTCAAATAATCTCAGATCCATGTACAAGTTGCGGTGGAAATGGAGTAAAGCAAGTCAGGAAAAAATTACGAATTAATATTCCTGCAGGAGTTGATACTGGTACTAAATTAAGAGTTTCAGGAGAGGGAAATGTTGGTTTGAAAGGAGGCCCACCTGGGGATCTTTATGTTTTTATCAAGGTGAAAAATGATTCGAAATTAAAAAGAGATGGTTTGACTATTTACTCAGAAATAGCCGTCAGTTATTTACAAGCAATTTTAGGAGATACCGTTGAAATTACTACAGTTGATGGCAAAGTTAATTTAAAAATTCCAAGTGGTACGCAACCAAATACAACTCTTTCACTCGAGAATAAAGGGGTACCTAGACTTGGTAATCCAGTTGCCAGAGGAAATCATGAAGTTCTAGTAAAGGTAAAATTGCCAACTCGTATAACTGATAAAGAGCGAAATCTTTTAGAGGATTTAGCTTCTCAATATTCAGATAAAAATATCAATTCCAGTAGTGGACTATTTAGTAAATTATTTGGTAAAGAATCTTAATGACTTTTTTAAAGTATTTGGATCTGAAATCTGTTCCATGTCCTTTAAATGTCGTCAAGATTAAATTGGCTTTAGAGAAGTTATCCAAAAATGAACAACTGATTGTTGAATTAGATAAAGGTGAACCAGAAGAAATGGTAATAAAAAATTTAAAAGAGATGGGATGTTTCTATGAACAAATCAATGAATATGAAAAATTTTTAAAAATAAAAATTCTTAATGAAAACTAATAATAAACATTCAGGTTTAGTTACGAAAAAATTTAATGAATTTTTCTTTGTTGACCTAAAAAATAAAGAAAACTTTGGAAATAGCGAAAGATTTTTATGTAAGGTAAGAAAGTCTATAAATTTCAAAGATCAATTTATTTATGTTGGAGATGAAGTAGAAATTGATAATATTGATTTAACAAGCAAACGGGCAGTAATAACATCTCTAAAAAAAAGACAAAATTTATTAAATAGACCATCAGTTGCAAATATTTCTAATATTTATATTACTTTTTCAGTTGAAGAGCCAAAGTTAAATTTATCTCAAGTTAATAGGTTTTTGATATCAGCAGAATCAATGGGAGTTGAAGTGTCATTAGTTTTGACAAAGTGTGATTTAATATCAGATAAAAAACAGATTTTCTTACTTGATAAATTCAAGAAATGGGGTTATCAAGCAATTATTTTAAATTTATATAAGCCTGATCACTTTGAGGATTTATTAGCTCAGTTGAAGAAAAAAAAGTGTTCTATTTTTATGGGTCCATCCGGTGTTGGTAAAACTACTTTGCTTAACAAGATAATTCCAGGTCTTCAAAACTCTACTGCCCCAGTTTCAAATAAAATTAAGAGAGGAAAAAATACTACTCGAAATGTTGAGTTATTTTCTATGTCAAATCAAAGTTACATTGTGGATACTCCTGGTTTTAATATGCAACCCCTAGATGTTGATATTAAGTTGTTACCAAATTTTTATCCAGAAATATATAAACAGGTAATCGAAGAAGGTATTAAGTGTAAATTTCGGGACTGCTTACATTTAGAAGATGAGGGATGTAATTTAAATAAATCCTTCGAAAGATATTCTTTTTATAAAGAAATGATTGAGTCGTCTAAGAGTCACTATTATCAAAACCAGGAAGATTAAGATTTAATCCACCAGTCAAATCATTCATCCTTTCTTTCATAGTTGTGGTTGATAATTCATGAGCTTTTTGAATAGCTTGTAGAATGTTTTGCTCTATTTTTTCTTTATCTGCATTTAAAATATTTTCTTGTACTTCTACCCTTAAAGGAAGTTGGTTGCCACTTATCCAAACTTTTATCATCTCATCATCACTTTTGCCTTCAATCTCCATATTTTCAAGTTCATCTTGTAGTTTTTGAGCATCTTGCTGAATTTGTTTAGCTTTTTTAAAAGCTTCTGTAAGTTGTCCAAAGTTAGGAAGTCCAAAACCCGCCATTTTGTAAAAACGTTTCTTTAGTTAGGATAGTCAAAACCAATCATTCTTACTTCCGGTTGCAAATAAATCCCTTTGTTTTGTAGTACTTTTTGTTGAATTACTGTTATTAATTCGTAAATATCTTTTGAACTTGCTGAAGAAGTATTAATTATAAAATTTGAATGCATTGTAGAAATTTCAGCACCGCCAATTTTAAATCCCTTTAAACCCATATCATCAATTATTTTTGCAGCATAATTATTTTCAGGATTTTTAAAAACACTACCAAAACTTGGTTGATGATATGGTTGTGTTTCTGTTTTTAATTTAAGGTTATTTTTGGTTGTTTGAATTAATTTTTCTATATTTCCATTAGGTTCAAAATGTAATCTTGCACTAATAATTGATAAATCATTTCTTTGAAAAGAGCTAAATCTATACTCAAAATTGATATCTTTTTTTTCAATTTCAAGTTTTTCAAGAGTTTTATTATTAATAACTTTTACGGAAATAAGATTTTTTGCTAGCGACAAATTACCTGTGCCAGCATTCATATAAATTGCTCCTCCTAATGTTCCTGGAATTCCGACAGCCCATTCCCCTCCTTGTAATCCATTTTTAGCAAGAAAATTAGATAATGTTGGGAGCATTACACCTGCTTCCGCTTCAATAATTCCTGAATATGGTTCTATCTTTAGTGATTTCAATTTTTTTGTACAAACAACTAAGCCTTTTATAAAAATATTATTTATTAAAAGATTTGAACCTGCGCCAATTATTTGACATCTTTGTTTATTTAAATTAGCCCATTTTATTAGATATGAAAGTTCTTCAACGCTTCTTGGCTCAGCAAAATATTCAGCCACTCCTCCCACTTTTATAGTTGTATAACTACTTAAATTAAAGTTTTCAGAAAAAATTTTATTATTCATAAATTAGTTATTAATTTTAATTATTTTTTCATTTAAAATTGACCAGAAATTATGACAATCACCAGCTCCCATATTCAAAATTAAATCCCCTTTTTGAGTTAATTCGTAAAAATTCTTTGTAACTTCATAATAATTATTTATGTAACTAACATTTTTATTTTTTTTATAAATCAAATCTGTAATAATTTTGGAAGTAATTTTATCTTCGTTTCCTTCTCCTGCTGCATAAATACTTGTCACATAAATAACATCTGCTTTTGATAATTCTTCAGCAAATTCTCTATTAAATTGCTTTACTCGAGAATATCTATGAGGTTGAAATAAAGCAACTAACCTATTTTTTTGAAATTCATTATTATTTTTTTGCTCAATAAATAATCTTCCTAATTTAATCGTCTCTTTTATTTCGTTTGGGTGATGAGCATAATCATCATATAAACTTCTTTCATCTATTTGGCCTCTAAATTCAAATCTTTTTTTTGGCAGTTTCAAATACTTTAAATTTTTCTTAATTTCTATAAAATCTACTCCTATCATTCTGGAAGCTGCTATTGCTGCGGTGATATTGGATAGATTGTGTAGTCCTGGAATTGGAATATTTAAATTACTGATAAAATTTCCATTTTCATAATATTTTCCAATTGTATACGTTGAATTAATTTCAGTCGGGATTATTGCATATGCTACGTTTTTAGCAGTAGAGTTTGACCACTTAAAATTAGAATAAAAATTTTTTCTTGAGGTTTCACAATCAAAATTAAGTAATAATTTTTTAGAGTTTTTAGCGAAACTTTTAAAAGAAGATATGACTTCACTTAAATTAGAAAAGTGATCGCAATGATCAAAATCAATGTTATTGATTATTCCAATATCAGATTTATATTTGTCAATAGTCCCATCTGATTCATCAACTTCAGCTACTAGGTATTTTGTATTTTCTAGATGACAATTAGAGTTGTAAATAGGAATTATTCCTCCAGTTATTGAAGAAGAATTACGCGTGCATAACTCAAGTATCGTAGAAAGAAATGTACTTGTTGATGTTTTCCCGTGGCTGCCTGCTATCGCCAATGCCGTATAATTGCGCATTAGCATCGCAAGTATCTCTGAACGATGTTTTATTGATAAATTTTTTTCTTTGCAATACGAAAATTCTTCATTTTCTGGCTTGATTGCGGAGCTTACAACAAAATTAATCAATCTGTTGGTAAATTTTGCAGTAATAAATTCAATATTTTGTCGAACTTGAGAAGTAAAGATTACTGCACCTAGTTTTTCCAATTTATTAGTTTCATCGTTTTTAACTAAATCAGATCCTGAAACTGAACAACCTTTTTTAAGTAAACCCATTGCTAATGCTGACATCCCAATACCTCCGATCCCAATAAAATGAAAATGACTTTTCAAAAGTAATTTTTTATCCAATGTTTATCTTTTACTTAAATCAAAATAACTTCTAGGTAAAATTTTGCTATTTTTTCTTAAAAAAAAATGTTTTTTTTTCTTGAATTAATACAAAACTAGACTTATTTGCTTAATAAATCAAAAAAACCTTACGTTATTGCACAAAATTCAGTATGATCAGCAACTTAGGTTAATCATTTAGAAATTATTAGTTATGACTTTGCGTGTTGCAATTAACGGCTTTGGCAGAATTGGTCGAAATTTTATGCGTTGTTGGCTTAGTAGAGGGGCTTACACCAATATTGAAGTAGTCGGAATTAACGTTACATCAGATCCTAAGACTAATGCTCATTTATTAAAATACGACTCAGTCCTTGGTCAACTTGATGGTGTTGATATTCAATATACTGATGATACTTTTGTAATTAATAACAAAACAATTAAATGTTTCTCAGATAGAAACCCAATGAATCTCCCTTGGAAAGACTGGGGTGTAGATTTGGTTATTGAATCTACTGGAGTATTTAATACAGACGTAGGTGCAAGTAAGCACTTAGAGGTAGGAGCAAAAAAAGTTATCTTAACTGCGCCTGGTAAAGGGGATGGCGTTGGTACTTATGTAGTTGGAGTTAATGCTGATACATATAAACATAAAGATTACGATATTTTGAGTAATGCTAGTTGTACAACAAACTGTTTAGCTCCAGTAGTCAAAGTTTTAGATCAGACTTTTGGGATTAATAAAGGTTTGATGACTACAATTCATAGTTATACAGGTGATCAAAGAATTTTAGATAATAGTCATAGAGATCTAAGAAGGGCTAGAGCCGCTGCTACAAACATAGTTCCTACTTCTACAGGAGCTGCAAAAGCAGTAGCTCTTGTATACCCAGAAATGAAAGGTAAATTAACAGGAATTGCAATGAGAGTTCCAACTCCTAACGTTTCAGCAGTAGATTTTGTTTTTGAATCTTCTAAATCTGTCACAGCTGAAGAAGTCAATAATGCCCTCAAGGAAGCATCTCTAAGTACAATGAAAGGCATTATTAAGTATGGAGATGAACCATTAGTGTCAAGCGATTATGCAGGTACCAATGAATCATCAATTGTAGATAGTGATCTTACTATGTGTATCGGAGATAACCTTGTAAAGGTGCTTGCATGGTACGACAATGAGTGGGGTTATAGTCAGAGAGTTGTAGATTTAGCAGAGATTGTTGCTAAAAATTGGGATTAATTAAAAGTGTTTGAAAGGTGTGTTGTTAAATAATTTGTCTTTTTTATAATCTTTGAATTCTATTGATGGTTCACCATCAGTAAAAAAACCAATCTTATTAATATTTTTATCAAGTCTGGATAAATTTTCTGCCCATTTTTTGGGCAATGAGAAAACTAATTCATAATCTTCTCCTCCAAAAAAATAGTATTCGTCCCATTTATTTCCTTTAGGCCAATCCTTATCTTTAGGTATTTTTTCATAGTTTATGATCGCTTTGCAGTTGCTAGCTATTGCTAAATCTTGTAAGGCTTGAAATAGGCCATCACTGCTATCAGTACATCCTATTCTCTTTATATTTTTATTGGAGCGAGTTTTGAGGAGATTATTTAGAAAATTTGGGTAAACTCTAGGGCGACAAAAATGTTCAATGGACTTAATGATTAATCTTTCATTAAGAGAAAATTCATTATCGAAATTAATTTTATTTTGTATCAAAAATCCCAGTTTGCTAAGACCATGAATTCCTGTAGTTAAGATTATATCTCCTGGTTTAGATGCGTTTCTTCTTAATTCAAGCTCACCTTGAATTCCAAAGGCCGTAATTGAAATGATTTTTTCATTCCCCTTTGAACAGTCTCCCCCTAGAATCAATCCGCCATATTCTTTTAATGCTTTATTTATGCCTTTGTATACTTCTTCAACCCAAATCCACTCAGTTCGAACAGGTAGAACTAGGCTTATTGTAATACCAATAGTTTTTTTGCTTCCACTGGACAATAAGTCAGAGATGTTGCTTACAACTGCTTTCCACCCAAGGTCTTGGGGACAAATACTATTGTCATTGAAGTGAACATTTTCTACTAAAGAATCAGTATTAACAAGTAAATTTTCATTTTTAGTTTTGATTAAAGCACAATCATCTGAAACTTGATTTTTAGGCATAAATTTTCCTAGCCTATTTATTAATTCTTTTTCCCCTATGTCTTCTAATATTTCTTTATGCATTTAATTTGAGGTTTTCAATCCCTTCTAAAACATCAATTGAAATTATCGTGTCATCTTTAGTAAGCTCTTCTAATACATCAAATCCATCTACAACGTAACCAAAGGCAGCGTTTCTTCCGTCAATTAAATTGCGACCCGCTGGATTTAATTCTGCTTCATATAAAAAGAAGAAAAATTGCGATGAACCATCATCAACTGCGGCATTCGAATGGGACCATCCTAGAGTTCCAAGTGTTGCAAAAGGTAATGTTGGTGTCTCTGTGTAAAGACCTAAATCTTCAAAAGTTTGATTGTAAAAAGTATCTTGTTCATCAGGAATTCTTATTTCTAAGGGAACGTGACGTTCTTCGTTTGTTTCAGGATCTATGTACCCAATATCATCACCAATTGGATCACCTGTTTGCAGTACAAAAAATTCTTCTGCTCTGTTAATGGGTAAATCTTTATAGAAGTTTTTTGAAGATAAATCTATAAATGCTCCTGCTGTAAGTGGGGCGTTAAATCCATCTACAATTGCTTGCATATCTCCTTTGGAGGTTTTTATATTGACTTTTGCTCTGCCCAGTAATCTTGGTAAATTATCAAATTCCTGGGGAATAGAGTATGGAAATTCTTTTGGTAGAAAATATTCTTCTAATCCACCTATTTTATCTAAAGCATTTCTTCGAGTCGCTATAAACGAGTATTTATCCTTTGATTTAGAGTAATCTTGAAGGCTATCAAAATTTTCTTTGAGTTCTAAAAATATTTTTTCAGCAATCTTCTTTTTATCTTTTGGTAATTCTTGAATAATTTTACTTTGGTATTTTTTTAGCAAAGATTGACATTTTGTAACAGTTTTCGTAAGAGCGGGCCATCTTCCTCCTCTTACAAGGTCACTAGTTTCTTCCAATTTGTGTTGAATTTCTTGTAACTCAACTTGCTTGATAGGGAGTGCGTTTCTGAGGATTGCATTAGGGTCTTTTACTGCATTTCCAGTAGGTAAATCAGCTAATACTTGAATAGGTTTTAAAAGAAAAACCTGTAAAATTACAATTGATAGAATTAAGAAAAGTTTGTTCTGATTTGATAAGAATTTTTGCATAGCACTCTTGCAGGTTTATGATCCTTGGGGGATGTAATACAGGAATGATTTCCAGTAACGATTTTCGCACAGGTACTACCATCGAATTGGATGGACAAGTTTGGCGTGTTGTAGAGTTTCTACATGTCAAGCCTGGTAAGGGTTCTGCTTTCGTACGAACAAAATTAAAATCAGTTCAAAGCGGCAACGTTGTTGAAAAAACTTTTCGCGCCGGAGAATCAGTACAGCAGGCTATCCTTGAGAAGTCTAACCTGCAGCATACTTATGTGGAGTCTGGTGATTATGTTTTTATGGACATGACAAGTTTTGAAGAGACAAGACTCACCTCCGAACAAATCGGTAAAGGCGCAAAGTATTTGAAAGAGGGAATGGAAGTTAATGTAATTTTCCATAATGGTAAGGTTTTAGAAGTAGAACTTCCAATATCTATTACTTTGAAAGTTACAGAGACTGATCCAGGAGTTAAAGGTGACACTGCTAGTGGGGGCACGAAACCAGCTATTCTAGAAACAGGTGCTCAAGTTATGGTTCCTTTATTTATTTCTGTGGGAGAAATGATTAAAGTTGATACTCGAAATGACACTTATCTTGGACGTGAAAATTAATGGCTATGAAATTAGATCATGATGACTTAGATCGCTTAATAGAGAAAATCTCTTCAAGTGATATACAAGAGTTCTCGCTAGAGGGAGAAGATTTTAAACTCGAAATAAAAAGGAATGTATTTGATCAGAATCAAGTTATTAATAATTTAGTGTCTAATACTTCATTTGATAAGCAGACAATTGCTAATCAAAAAACTATTAATGATAATATCCCAGTTGTTAATGAGCCTGAAGCACCTCAAGTGGCACCCCCAGGACGTTCTGACCTAACTGAAATTACTTCTCCTATGGTTGGGACATTTTATAGGGCTGCAGCGCCTGGCGAGGAGCCATTTGTCGAAGTAGGAAATAACGTTAAGGTCGGTCAAACTATTTGTATTTTGGAAGCAATGAAGTTAATGAATGAAATTGAATCTGAATTTAATGCTGAAATTGTAGAGATTCTCGTTGAAAATGGAACACCAGTTGAATTTGGTCAAGTTTTAATGCGTGTTAAGCAGTCTTGAATTTTTAGTCATCTCTACGGCAACCTTAATAGCCTCAACCATGCTTTGAGATTGAGCAATTCCTTTGCCAGCAATATCAAATCCCGTTCCATGATCTGGAGATGTTCTTATAAAAGGTAAACCGATTGTGGTATTTACTGAGTAATTAAGAGCTATTACTTTCATTGGTATTAAACCTTGATCATGATACATAGCAAGAATGCCATCATGTTTTTCAGCATTTTTGTCATTCCATGCTTTTACCGAAGAATTCCAGCAACTATCTGGTGATAAAGGGCCAAATAATCTAATATCTTTATTCTTCTCATTCCACGCAATTAATGCATCATTGAGCCAATCCTTTTCTTCATGACCTAAAAGACCTTCTTCCCCGGCATGAGGGTTTAATCCTGCGACTTTTAAAGTAGGATTATCAGTATAGGTTTTACAAAATTTTTTGAAAAGATCCAATTTAGAGTGAATTAATTCAGTAGTTAATTTTTTGGGAACCTCAGAAAGCGATATGTGGGTTGTAGCTAGTAAAGTATTAAATCTCCACCCCGTAATTGGTGATTTTGCTGTAAATAACATTCCAACGTTTTTCACTCCACATGCTTTTGCTAATACTTCAGTTTGACCAGAGAAGTAATGACCTGCTAGAGACCAAGATTTCTTGCAAATTGGTCCAGTTACAAGTGCTGAATTGGGGTATTGTTTTACAATTTCTATTGCTTTCGTTAAATATTGGAAACTTGAATTACCGTAACTTGATTTAGGATCATCATCTAATGAAGAAATTTCGAGATCATGTATCTTGAAATTTTTTGGATTTGCAAGGTTTTCTAATCCTAATGATCTAAGATATTTATATGTATTTTGTAGATTTTTTTTTGATCCAACTAATATAAAATCAATATTTCTTGGTATCTGATTAGAATAAAGTGCTTTTAAAATTATTTCAGGTCCAATACCTGACTCATCTCCAACGCTTAATACTACCTTCAATATTTTGTTTGTATTTTGAAAATTCATAAAAAGGTTTAATTTATTTTTAAATGTTTAGATAGCAATTTTTTAAGCCTAATTTATAGTTTTTATAAATTAGTTTATATCCGAGTGTTTCGCATAAAAGTTTGTTTGAAACTCTTCTATTTTCCATCCAAAAAGATTGAGCGATAGGAGATAATTCATCTTTTACATCTTCAAATAATATTGGCTTTGGCATTTTTAAACCAAGTAAATCGTAGCAATATTGAATAACTTCTAACTGCGAACAAGGTTCATCATCTGCAATATTAATGATTTGGTGAAATTTTAAATAATCTTTATTTTGTAATAAAAAAATTATCGCATGTGTTATGTCAGCAACATGAACTCTTGAAAATACTTGAGCTTTTTTTAAAATTACTCGAATTTTATGATTTTTGATTGCTTCAAACGTGGATCTTCTAGGTCCATAGATACCAGGCAATCTAAAAATTTGCACGGGCAAACTAGATTCAATCCATTTTTTTTCACAATTTAATCTATTTAAACTTCTTTTCTGAAAAGGATTAGGCTGATCTATTTCAGAAACCCAACCACCCTTAGTATTTCCATATACTCCTGTGGTGGATAAATATCCAACCCATTCGAGTGGTAAATCTTGTAGTTTATTTTGAAGGCTTTGTAATACTGGATCATTACCATTTTTGTCAGGAGGAATGCAACTTAGAATATGCGTTACTCCATCAAAAATTCTTTCATCAGGAATAACACCGTTTTCACTATTGAAAATAAAACTATTTGGATCTTTGCTCGCAGATCTTGAGCTTGTTAAAACAGTGCAACCGAATTTTCGAATAGTTTTTGCAAAATAACTACCGCTGAAGCCACATCCCAAGACTAAAAATTTTTTTTTATTTCCAAGTAAACTTGCAGGTTTCTTCATGCCAGGTTAAAGTAGTACATATGTATTAATTATTGATGAAGACAGCTCTTAAGCCCGATTTAAAATCAAAAACTATTTGTATAAGCAAAAGTTACCCCCTTTTTATAAAGAAAGAAGTAAGTATATTTAATGTTAAATCCTACCAAAAATTAATTGTCTTTTTTATTGCATTTTCGATATTTTTAATATTCCCAGAATCGCCAAAAGAATTGGATAATATATGTCAGAGTTATAACTCTAGAAAAATATGTAATGTTTGGTAGTTAAGCTGCTTCATATTCTGATTCATTTTTTATATGATTTTTATTTTTAACTTTAAAATTAGGATTGGCCCATTGGAGTAATCTAATAGCTAATCTTAAATCTCCTTCTAACCAAGCTCTTATAGCCATCGCTCTTCGGGGATCATAAAATTTTTGCCTTCTATACCAATACAAAGCATTTTCATCTGATTTATCCCCATTACATGAAAGACACGCAGGGACGCAGTTTTCTGTTGTACTTAATCCTCCTTGGCTTCGAGGTATTACATGGTCAATAGATTCAGATGGTTTTCCGCAATATATACAACTTTTTCCAGTAAACTTATGAATAGATTTTCGCCATTGTCTAAATCTGAACTTAGGACATAAATCCTCTAAAAAAACCGCATCATTAATATGCATTCAGAATATTTAGTTAAATAAATAATCGCTTGAATATATTAAAAGTCAACATTGAATTATGCTTTTTTGCCTGAATTTTCCACTAGAAACATTTTTTAGTGTGTTTAGATACAAAAAAGTATTTATAAATTTAGCAAAAGGTATTTTCTTTCTGAAACCTTGACTAGTAACTATATCTATCAAGTGTTTCATCAGTAAATTTTTCAGAGATTGCTTCATTAGCTTCTTCTAATTCTTTTTCTAATTTTTTTCTTTTCTTTTCTCTATCTTTTGCTTCTTTTTCTTTTCTTTCTTCTTCTTTTTCTAAATCTCGTATTAGTTTTCTATTTGGATGAAGATTATCTAAATATTCAACGCAATAATTAAATTTATCTCTTTCTCTTATAACTGTTTCAGTAATTTGTGCTGCTGCATTTTTAGGTGAAACTTTAAACAATCCTCCCTTTTGTTTTTTTATATATGTGTAAGCTGCTTCCCAACTACTTTCATGGTCATTTCCGCCATCTCTCATGGTACAAAAAATTTCTGCTCCAAATGCACTTGCATTTACTTTTGTCGAAGTAAGAGTTAGAGGAGTTAAAATTCCCAACGCTAATAATATTAGTTTTTTCTCCTTAAATCTTTGCATTAGCCTTTTATCTTCTATTTAAAAATATCTTTTATTATGAATATGTCTATAGAAATTTAAGATTTAATTACTCCAAATATATTCAAGCATTTCACAACTAAAGGAAGAATTAAAAGAACAGTTATCAATCTTACTGCGTGTAGAGTTGCTACTGCAGCCCCCACTCCATATTCAGACCCTACAAGACTCATTCCGCTAATTCCTCCTGGTGCAGCTCCTAGAATTGTTGTAATGATATCTATATTAAGTAATCTGCTTGTCCATAATCCAATTGCTAATCCAGTAATAACTAAAGTAAAAGTTATTAATATAGCTGGCCTCCATAAATTTTGGATATCAACTAATGAGTCTTTTGTTAATGATGTACCAATGACTGTTCCAATGCCGATTTCTAAAATTGTTCTTGTTCCAATTGGCCACTCTGCGATTTCGACTTTGCCACTTATGCTAAGTAAGCTTGCCCCTATTAAAGCACCTGCTAGAGGAGCCGCAGGAATTCCTGTTTTTAGAGCTAAAGCTCCAAAAATACAACCTGCAAAAAGGTAATAGATTAAATTTATGTTAGGCATAAATTTCAAGGATTTCTGAACATAATATTAGAAATTTTTTTTTTTGTTTAAGTTTATAGTCAAATAATATTTTTTGTTTCCTCTCGTAATGTCCCCTTTTGTTGGCATAATATTAACTAAAGCATGATTTTTTATGTCTTCACAAATTTCTTATAAAGATAATAAAAACCGTATCAAGAAAAAATTATCTTTTTTTGAGGGTGGCCACCAGCTCGAAAAATTAGAGTTTGCCCTAGCAATAGCTCAAACCAAAGGTGATGAAAAAAAATCAATCGTTCTAAGAAAAAAGATTGTTGAATTAGGTGGAAATGTTGAAGAACCGGGTACTTAACTTAATTTCCCTCTAGATATTTTGATGCTATTACTAACGCTTCCCCTGCTTGTTGGGCTGTAATTTTACCGAGTTTGAGAAGTGTATTACTTATCGCAGAAACTACCGTAATAATATCTTTATCATTCACATAACCTAAATGTCCGACTCTGAATATTTTCCCCTTCAGATGATCTTGACCACCGGCAAGTAGAATATCAAAATTGTTTTTTATTGTTTTTCTAAATTCTTCAGCATCAATTCCTTCAGTTTTTATTGCAGTAATTGAAGGACTTAAATATTTTTCGTCAGCAAATAATTTTAAATTTAAAGCCTTTACTGCATTGCTCATAGCTAATTTGTGTTTATTATGTCTTAGGAAAATGTTATTTAAGCCTTCTTCTCTCATCATTTTTAAAGCTTCATCTAAAGCAAAAACTAAATTAACTGCTGGGGTGTATGGATTACTGTTTGTTAAAAGACTTTTTCTGTAGGATTTTAAATTTAAATAAAATTTTGGCAGATTAGATTTCTCTGCAGCTAACCATGCTTTTTGGCTCATTGCTATAAAGCTAAGCCCTGGAGGTATCATATACCCTTTTTGTGATCCAGAGGCAACGATATCTAATTTCCATTCATCAACTGGTACATTGCAAGCTCCAAGACTTGTAACGCAATCAACAATAGATAAAGCTGTGTTGTGTGCACGAATATATGAACTGATAGTTTCTAAATCATTAATTACACCTGTTGATGTTTCAGAATGAGTCAAAATAACCGCCTTTATTTCTTTTTGCTTATCTTCCTCTAATATCTTTTTGAATTCTTCTGGATCAAGTGGAGTTCCCCACTCGGAATCAATTTTTATTACTTCAAGACCAAATTCTTTTGAAACTTTTACCCATCTTTCGCCAAATTTTCCATTTTCTCCACAAATTACTTTATCTCCTTTACTTAAGGTATTTATTATTCCAGCCTCCATTGCGGCAGTCCCACTACCAGTGATTGTTAGAACATCATTTTGAGTTTGATGAAGCCACTGTAAATTTTTAGTTGTACTCTCTACGAGATCTTGAAATTCTTTACTGCGATGGCCTATTGGATGCTTACTTAATGCTTGTAAAACTTTTTCTGGAACTGGCGTGGGTCCAGGAATCATCAATGATAATTTTTGTTGTATGGCCACTTTTTATTAAATAGGTCATTCTTAGATTAGTTCTCATTATATATTTTTCAATTACTTGATTTGAAAAAAGGATTTTCTTTACCTTTGTGGGTTGCTGGAGCTGCTAAGTCAGCATTAAATAAACTAGTAGGTTTACCATTTAAGAATTATGAACTAATAAAAATTCCTAATGAAAAAAAAGAAATAAAAATCGAGATTCATTCTGTTGGTTTACTTCAAGATGACTCGCATTCATTAGGAATTACCTTTGCAAAGTCTGGCTTAGATCTTGACATTACACAAAACTTAGAGATATGGATAATAGCCTCTTTAGAAAAAATTTCTTTTAATAATCCTGTTCAAAAAATTCCAATAAATATTATTGCAGGATCTGGTGTAGGCATAAAACAAGATACATCAGAGATATGCATTTCTAATTTTGCCAAAGAAGTTTTATTTGAAAATTTGTTAGATAGTATTCCTGCCGGCTTTAATCTGAAATTAGAAATTATTTTCCCAAATGGGGAGTTCTTAGCAGAAAGAACTAGTAACAAGTCATTTGGTATTGTTGATGGATTATCTATTATTGGTACTTCTGCTGAGACTTATTCGAGTGCTTCACCTGATCAATTAGCAGAAGCTAAAAATAATTTAGCTAAGTTAATTCAAAACGATTTTAAAGGAGAAGTGATATTTGTTATTGGTGAAAATGGGTTAAATTTGGCTAAAACTTATAATGTTAATTTGCCAATTATCAAAGTTGGAAATTGGATAGGACCATTATTAGTTGATGCTGCAATAAAAAAAGTTAAAACTGTAATTCTTTTTGGTTATCACGGGAAATTAATTAAATTAGCAGGCGGTATTTTTCATACACATAATCATTTGGCTGACGCAAGAATTGAGATTCTTATTTATTTAGCCGTTCGAGAAAAGTTACCTCCTGAAATAATTCTTGAATTATCTCAGTTAGATAATCTTGAGAATGCATTACAATTTCTTGAGAGATTTAATAAATCTTCAGCTGATAAATTATTCAAGAATTTATCAAATACGATCGAAAAGCGTTCTTTTACTTATGTAAATAGGTATGTAAAAACCGATATGGAAATCGCATCAATCATTTTTGATAGAAAAAGGAAAATTAGGTGGGCTGGAATTAACGGCAATAATTATATTTCTTATTTTCAATGAGATTAATTTGTGATGCATTATGCTTTTGTAAATAAATTGAGTTAACTTTTATACATGAGTCAAATAATTTTAAAAAAAGAAAGAGATCCTTCAATATTAATTTTGGATTTCGGATCTCAATATTCTGAATTGATTGCAAGAAGAATTAGAGAAACTAATGTTTTTTCTCTTGTAGTAAGTAATTACATTTCAATTGAGGAAATTAAAGATATTAACCCTAAAGGGATTGTTTTGAGTGGCGGTCCAAATTCTGTATATGAAAAAAATGCTCCTAAGTGTGATGAAAAAATTTTTAATTTAGGAATTCCTATTCTTGGTATATGCTATGGAATGCAATTAATGGTCAAAGAACTGGGAGGATCTGTTATGTCAGCAACCAAAAGAGCTGAATATGGCAGAGCACCAATAAGTATTGACCAAGAATCTGACCTCCTTTCTGATGTAGAAGATAAATCTATTATGTGGATGAGTCATGGCGATTCTATTGATTGTTTACCTGATGGATTTAATAAAATTGCTCATACCGAGAACACACTCCATGCAGCAATTTCAAATGATGTAAAGAAATTATTTGGCGTACAATTTCATCCTGAAGTTATTCATTCAGAGTTTGGGATGACGGTAATTAAAAATTTTGTTTATAAAATTTCTTGTTGTGCAGCGGATTGGACAACCGACACCTATATAGAGGAAACTATTCCCAGGATAAGAGAGCAAGTTGGTAATAAAAAAGTTTTGCTTGCCTTATCTGGAGGGGTTGATTCTTCAACTCTTGCTTTTCTTCTTAACAAAGCTATTGGAAATCAGCTTACATGCATGTTTATAGACCAAGGTTTCATGAGAAAAGGTGAACCAGAGTTTTTAATGAATTTTTTTGATAAGAAATTTCATATAAAAGTTGAATATATTAATGCAAGGGAAAGGTTTATTGCCAAATTAAAAGGTATTACTGATCCAGAACAAAAAAGAAAAATAATAGGTGAAGAATTTATTAGAGTATTTGAGGAAGAAAGCAATAGGTTAGGACCTTTTCAGTATTTAGCCCAAGGTACTCTTTATCCTGATGTTATTGAAAGTGCTGGTACTAATATTGATCCTAAGACTGGTGAAAGAATAGCTGTAAAAATAAAGAGTCATCATAACGTAGGTGGATTGCCAAAAGATTTACAATTTAAATTAGTTGAGCCATTAAGAAAACTTTTTAAGGATGAAGTCCGAAAGGTGGGAGCTGCTTTAGGTTTGCCGGATGAAATTATAAAAAGACATCCATTTCCAGGCCCTGGATTAGCTATAAGAATTTTGGGAGAGGTAAATAATGAAAAACTTGATTGTTTAAGAGATGCAGACTGGATAGTAAGAGATGAAATTAAAAAAGCAGGACTTTACAATGATATTTGGCAAGCTTTTGCAGTATTACTACCTGTTAAAACTGTTGGAGTGATGGGAGATAAAAGGACCTATGCATGGCCAATAGTTTTACGTTGCGTATCAAGTGAGGATGGGATGACAGCGGATTGGTCAAAAATTCCTTTTAAGATTTTGGAGAGGATAGCAAATAGAATCGTAAACGAAGTAGATTCAGTTAATAGAGTTGTTTATGATATTACAAGTAAACCTCCTGGAACTATTGAGTGGGAATAGTTTATAGGGCAAGAATGTAGTTATACACAAAAAATGCTGTTTGTTGTAAGTTTGTTCTGTAATTGATCTTAAAAAAATCACATTAATATTGAGTTTATAAAGCACCTATTTGTTGCCAGTTTTTTTGCGTCACTTTGTCATCGTTTTCACGAAAAAATCGTAAAGGGTCTTTGTTGTTTTATTCGGATAGAAATATTGCAATATTATTTTCTTCAAAATTTATGAAACTAAGTTTTTATATTTCTTATTTTGATTAATGATTTCAATTGCAGGTTTAAGTAATTCTTTGTAGTTTTTCCAATTGCCAATCGATTTAGAATTTATAGGATAACGGACTTGAACGCTACTACGAGTTAAGACTGAACGTGAATTGAGGTGAGGTGACAGATATATATCTTCCCATTTCCAACCTATCCAAGAAATCAAGGATCTAATTTCTTTATGAGGATTGGTAACTAAAGAGTCATAATTTAGATCATATATTTTTGTTCTAAATCTATTTTTGTATTCCGTCATTATTCTTTCTTGATCTAAGTAGACTTTTGCGGAATCAGCAAGGGATGATGAGTATTCAATTCCCCTTGCAAAATGTGCTCGAAAAAGTGAAAGAATATTGTCTAAAGGATTTCTAAAACAATGAATTATTTTGGCATTCGGTATTTTCTTAGCGATGATACCCGCATATTGATAATTTAATAAGTTTTTATTAGTTGTTATGTTGAATTTTTTATTAAAATCTTTAATCTTTTTCCAATAGTTTTTAGCGAGAGATAATGATTGATCACTTTTTTTACTATCTAAATATAATTCTTCTAGAATTTCAATTTCACCTAAATCGTCAACATTAATATTCATACTAAGGATTGACTCTAACAAAGTAGAACCACATCTAGGCATCCCTACTATGAAAATACTCTGGGGATATTTAATGTTATCTTCTTCAATATTTGTTATTTTATCAGATTCAAAAAGTAATGATTGAGATTTATTGAGTATTAACTCAGGTTTAGATGGATTAATACCAAGTTTTAAGTCATTCGCTAATAGTAAATTTTCTGCGCATTGATTGTAATTCTTTTCATTATGAAGAACATTTGCTCTTGCGAAGTAAATATCAATTTGATCTTTTTTTGATTTATTAATCAATATACTTTCTGAAAAGATATTTTTCTTCCATTTTTTATTTTTATTGGAATATTTCAGATTAGATATTGAAAAATATGCTCTTGCATAATCAGGATTGATTTCAATTGCCTTGAGACATGATGATTCTGCCTCTTTTAATTTTCCAAGATCTTTTAAAATCCCTCCCAAATTTGAATGAAACATAGCAAAATTAGGATTTATTTTGATTGCTTTTCGGAATGCAATTTCTGCCTGATGTAAATTACCAAGGTCTCTTAACACATTTCCAAGATTGGTATAAGCATCAGCAAAACTAGAATTGATTTCAATTGCCTTTAGATAACAAAATTCTGCTTCTTTTAGTTTTCCTAGATCTTTCATTACATTACCAAGATTGAAATGTGCCTTATAGAAATCAGGATTAATTTTAATTGCTTTGCGATAACAAAATTCTGCCTCTTTTAATTTTCCTAGACCTCTAAGTATGACTCCATAATTAGAAAATACACCATAGTCTTCAAATCCTTTATTGATGAAATATTGATAATATTTTGCTGCTTCTATAATATTTCCTTTTGAATGAAAATGAATTGCTTGATTATATATTTGTTCTTTAGAAGTTTTAATTACTTTACTAATTTTTTCTTGTTTTTTATTTAATTTATTTTGATCTCCAAAACCTTTCATTTTGACAAAAATTTATTAAGTTTTGAATATGATTATACCTAAATTGAAATTCCTATAAAACTGGATCGCTTATTGAGTAAGTCATGACTTGTTAACCGACGAAAAAGTTTATGATGAAATCTATTTATGACTTGGGTAGAATTATCAAAGATTATCAGTTGCGATGATACAAAATTCTTACTTCGATTTGTTGTCAGTTTGTTGCGAAATTACTTTATTAAAAGAAACCAGTAATACCAATCATTTTCAAGGAGTAAAAATGCTTTTTTTATTGAGTGGGAATAAAGTTTCAAATTTTAAAAAATAAAAGTTTTTATTTAAACCAGAAATTTTTAAATGAGATTTAAAAAGTAATGCCCGATATTATTAAATTAAGTCGATCTACAGTTGAGAAATATCTTAGTTGTCCAAGATGTTGTGTACTGGACAAAAAATATCAAATAAAACCACCATCATTACCATTTACCTTAAATATAGCTGTAGATAATTTATGTAAAAATGAATTTGATTATTATAGAAAAATTCAGGAGCCGCATCCTTTATTTATTGAATATGGAATTGATGCTGTGCCTTTCAAACACAAAAATTTAGAACGTTGGAGAAGTAATTTTCAAGGGATAAGATATAAGTCAATTGAACATAACTATGACTTTGGTGGAGCTGTAGATGATATTTGGCAGAAAAAAAATGGTCATCTTATTATCGTTGATGTAAAAGCCACATCTAGAAATAATTTTGATTGGTCTGAGACTTTTAATAAATACGAATATGCAAAAGCTTATAAAAGACAGTTAGAAATGTATCAGTGGTTGTTTAAAAAAAACGGTTTTCAAGTGGCTAAAGAAGCTTATCTTTTATATTTCAATGGCAAGAAAAATGAAGAGTTTTTTAATAACCAATTAAATTTTGACGTACATTTAATCAAATTAGATTGTTCTACTTCATGGGTAGAAAATAAGATAATTGATACGGTAAATTTATTACGTTCTGATAATTTCCCTAAACCCTCCTTAAATTGTGAATACTGTAACTATTTAAAGAAGCGTTGGCAGTTGTCCATAACTTAATAACAATAGGATAATTTTCTATATTTCTGGAAAAATAGTGAATTAAAGATAATCTTTAATTAGACTTCTAATAAAATTGAAAAATTCTGAAAGAAAGATAACTAATCATCTGCAACAAGATGTAGTCAAGGTATCTGGTAAAACAATTTTTATTAACCCTTTTTTATATTGGCGGAGATTTGACGAAAATACTAATAGATGGCTCAGAGAACCTGGTCAAATGTCAGAGGATCAAATCTCACCAAACAGGAACCGTTTTTATCCAGAAATAGAGTGGGCTGATTTAAGTCATGAGCAAAAGCTTATAAAAGATGCAACTGTTGAGATGTTTTTAAAAACTCTTGAATTGATAAGTACATTTCATCCTTATCTTAGTTCCGGACAATTATTAGAAGTGGAGAGAAAAATGGCGATTATAAAAAAGATTCCTTTCGAAAAGTGGGTAACAAAATCTTTCGCTAAAAAAGCGAGATTGCTAGAAAATGAAAAAAGAAAATTTCAAAGAGAAAGATTTTATAATAGCTGGAGTGAATGGTTCAGTCTAGTAAATACTCAACAAGCAATTTTGCCTTTAATCGTCACTATATTTATTTCATCATTTATTGGATGGTCTTTAGGGATATCAAAGAATAGTTGTAATCCTTATTTTGAACAAAATATAGAACAATTAAATTAATTTCTTTTTGATCTTTTTTAAGTATCTAAGTTAATAAAATTTTGAAAAAATAAATTTATTATTTAGAATTCTATTAATGGAAATAAATGCCTAAAAAGTATAAGTTTTATGAGTGAAAATTTAAGTTCACATAATATTGAAAATGATGATTGTAATATCTTCAATGAAGATACTGATTATAAAGATTTAATCGTAAAACTTAAAGAAATAAAATCAACCATTGCTTCATTAGAAAAAAAAATATTTAAATAAATTTAAATTTTTGATAAAAACAAGTCCTAAAAAAAAACTTATTTCATTAAAGAGACAACCTTTAGTCTTACTTATTTTTTCTTCTGTATCATTTTTATTGATTCTATGTAGGTTAATTTTTTTACAACTTTTAAATTATGAATCTTTTAAGAAGATGTCAGATGAGAATAGGATCAGACTTATTGCTTCACAGCCAATACGCGGAAGAATTCTAGATAAAAATGGTTATGTTTTAGCAGACAGTAGAGTTAAATATTCATTAATAATAAATCCTCAATCTGTTAATAAAAGCAATTGGGAAAAACATAAATCAAGTATTTCTAATTTGTTAAATATTGATAGTAATGTAATTCAAAAAAAATACTCTGATGGTCTAAAAAATCAGAAACTTTCAGTAATTATTCTTGATGATTTAAATGTTGATCAATTAATTAAATTTAAGGAGAATGAAGATAATTTAATTAGTTTTGAAATAGCTACCAAATTAATTAGAAATTATCCTTATAAAACCCTTGCTGCCCATGTAATTGGTTATACTCAGCCAATAACTGAATTAGAATATAAATTCTTATCTAAGAGTGGTTATAAATTAAATGACTTAATCGGTAGAACTGGAATTGAATATGTTTACGAAGATTTTATAAGAGGTGAATGGGGTGGAGAAATGGTTGAAGTAAATTCATTAGGCAAATTTCAAAGGTCATTGGGTATAAGGCCCCCAGTACAAGGTAATGATATTGAACTAACAATTGACCTTAATTTGCAATTAGTTGCTGAGGAAGTTCTTAAAGATAAAAAAGCTGGAGCCATAATAGTAATGGATCCAAGAGATGGTGCAATAAGAGCAATGACAAGTAAACCTACTTTTGATTTAAATTTTTTCTCAAAGGATTTTAAACCTGAGAAAGAATATAATAAACTTTTTAATTCTCCTGAAAAACCTTTATTTAATAGAGCATTAAATGCCTACGATCCAGGAAGCGTTTGGAAAATTGTAACGGCTTTAGCTGGCTTGGAAAGTGGAAAATTCCCTAAAGAAACCATGTTAGATACGAAACCATGTATAACTTATGGGAGCCAATGTTTTAGAGAGCATAATGACTTAGGCTTTGGGACAATAGGTTATGAAGATGCCTTAAGAGTTTCTAGTAATACATTTTTTTATCAAGTAGGTTATGGAGTAGGAGTTGATGAAATTTATAAGGTCTCACGAAAGCTTGGTTTTAATTCTTTATCTGGAATAGAAATTTCTGAACAAGAAAATATAGGATTAGTAGCTAGCAGTGAATGGGCTAAAGAAGGCAGAGGATGGGGGCAACCAGGAAGAACTCCTTGGGTTCCAGAAGATATTGCTAGTATGTCTATTGGACAATTTGTTGTACAAGTTACCCCTATTCAAATAGCTAGAGCATATGCTGCAATTGCAAATGGAGGTTATCTAGTGACCCCACATTTGACTAAAAAAGGTGCAGAAAGTCTTTTAGATAAAAAACGTATTCCAATTGACATTGAAACACAAAATATTCAGTTGATAAAAAGTGGTCTCAGGAAAGTAGTCGAGTCTGGCACAGGAGTATCAATTAATTATGGAGTTTCAAATTTACCTCCAGTCTCAGGTAAAACTGGAACTGCTGAAGATGGTGAAGGCGGATTGGATCACGCTTGGTTCGTTTGCTTTACTCCCTCTGAAAAAAGCGAATTACTTATAGTTGCTTTTGCACAAAATACTCCTGGTGGAGGATCTGTTCATGCACTGCCTATGGCTAGAGAAATTTTGAAAGTTTGGAATGAAAAAGAATGAAATTTTATTAGGTTTTAAATGTTTATGTTTTTAGTTTTTTCATTTGTAAAAGTCTTTGAATAATATCTTCAATAGTTTTTGTATCTATAGGTTTACTATATGAGGACAAAAGTTGTCTTCCTAGTACTTGACTTCCTAAATGCACTAATTGAATTCGTAATGAGGTAAGTAGTTCTAACCCTATGCCACCAGAAAATGTTGCAATTGCAATCGGTTGACCATTAAATAAATTCCTAAAGTCATCTCCAGAAATAGAAAGCCATGCTATGAAGTTGGAGAGAATGGGAGGTATAGATCCATTATATTCAGGAGCACAAATCACCCACCTTTCAATCTTGAAAAGCTTTTTTTTTAAATCTTTTATTTCATTGGGAATATTTTCTTTGCTGTGAATTCTTGGATTAAATAATGGAATATCAAGGGTGGTAAGATCTAAAATTTCAGAACTTATTTTAAGTTCATTACTTTTTTCAAGAAATTTTTCAGAAAGTTCTAGATTTTTACCACAACTAGCCGTAATGATTATTAGATCTTTTGTTTCAGTCATAAATTAGATAAATAAATTTAATAGTTAGCACCTGTTTTGCGGTGATGAACTGCCGTTAGACTATCGGATTTTAGTATATTACCGTGTTGTACTTCGGCGTAAATTACCCAATGATCCCCACATTCCATTCTTTCTTTGACAGAAGCATCTAACCAAGCGAGCGATTCAGGAATGATTATCTGCTCATTAGGAGTTAATTCAATATTTATGCCTTCAAATCTATCTTCTCCAGGTGCAAAGGGCTTTGTGAATCTTTTCAAAGGTTCTTTAAAATCTTTTTCACTAAGAATATTTAATGCGAATGAATCTCCTATTTGCAGAAGAGACTCTACTGATCTATCTTTTGCTACTGCAATACTTAACCCGGGCGGAGAAAAACTTGCTTGACTAACCCAAGATGCAAGCATAGCTCCTTTAATATTATTCTCATCTTTGCCTTTAGAGGCTGTAAGGACACAAAGAGAACCAATTACTCTTCCAAGAGCTTGCAGCTTTGGATCAGTTTTGCTTGTAATCATTCCAGTATCTGATTTTCTGGGTTTTTTCTTTGCTTTTTTTATGATTTTTCTTCCAAAGTGAGTTCCTATTTCTTCTAATTCTTTAATCTTTGGTTTATTTGGACTGAATTTAATCCTTATAGGGTCAAAACTAAACTTAAAACCACCGTCTTTTAATTTTGTTTCAAGTAAATCTATAGCTTCGCCGCTCCAGCCAAAACTCCCAAAAATTCCCACTGGCTTATCTCTACTACCCTCTGCTAACAATGTTCCTAGTGCACTAACTATTGGAGTTGGGGCGTGACCACCCAATGTTGGTGAGCCTATTAAATATCCATCAGCATTTTGGATAGATTTTACAAGTACATCATTAGGTGTAAATTCACAATTAATACTTTCAACTTCTACAGAAGTTCTATTTATCCCTTTGGCCAATGCATCACCTATTGAGGCTGTATTTCCATATGCACTTGCATATATCAGGGCGATCTTAGGATTATTTGTTGAGAGATTCTCTCCCCATCTAATATAGTCATTTAAAAAGCTTTTTAAGCTGTATTCGATCGCGGGACCATGTAATGGTGCAATAGTTTTAATGTCATAATCTGAAATTTTTTCAGTTATTGATACTACTTGATTAGACATTGGTGCCATCAAGCAATCATAAAAATGTTTCCTATCAATTTCTGTACTAACTCGATTCGTTTCAGACCAATATTTAGTTGCAATGTGTGCAGAGAAAATTTTTTCACTAAGAAGTATTTCTTGATTACGTTCATAAATTATTAGGCCACCAGGCCAACGTGCTGTTGGTATAGGAATTAACTCAAGTGAAATGTTATCTAATTCTAAATTATGTTCTTTTTTGATTATGTTTATTTCAGGTAATTGAATTTCAATAAAGTTTTCTAAGGTAGGATTTCTTTGATTCCAAAGTTCGCTAATAAGTTTATAACCTGGATTAGAGCAAGTAATAGTTGTGCTTTGAAATTGGGTACTTATATTTTTTATAGTTTCAATAATTTGGGGATTAATATGACCAGAAATGAAGTTGATTTTATCTAATTTAAATTGATCGCAAAACCTGGAAATTACTTTATTAAAGGTATTTAAATATTGTTTTTCAGGTGGATGAATAATAAAAAGTTCCTCATGACTTCTAATGAAAAAAGTATTAAAAGAGGTTCCTTTCTCAAGGTTAAATTCAAGTTCAAATCTTTCTTTATTTTGGTCTAAGAATCTTACACAAGAAAAATTTTCAGTAATTTCAAATTCTGATAAATTTTGATTTTCTGCAACTAAGCCTATATTAATATCTGACATTTCAAAGACTTATTTTCTAATAGTGATTAGCAACTTTTCTGTGATGAACTGCTGTCTTACATGATAAGTCAGAAACATTACCATTTTCAACAATTCCGTAAATTATCCAATGGTCTGGAGTCTCTAGTCTTGAACTGACTTTACAATCTAAAAAGGCGAGTGAATCTGAGAGAACAGGTCCTCCTTCAGCGATGTTGCTAATTATATCTACATCCGCAAATCTATCAGCTCCAGGGGCAAATCTTTTTAAAAAATGTCTGAACATTTTTTGATAGTTATCTTCTCTCAAGATATTCACAACAAAACCTTTACCAACTTGCATATATGATTCAATAGCTCTATCTTTTGCTACTGCAACTGTAATACCTGGTGGTGAAAAGCTTGCTTGACTAACCCAACTTGCGACCATTGCACTTTGTCTAAATGTCGAACCTTCCCCTTGACTAGCTGTTACTACATATAATCCTCCACTTAATCTACCTAACGCTTTATCTAAATTTGAATCAAGGCTCTTCATAGAGGCAATATTCTTCTTTTTATTGATCAATTGACCCAAATCAGTTCCAGCTTCTTCGAATTGTTGATAAACAATCGGATCTGGAATATTTTTAACTCTTAAGGGAGAAAAAGCTTCTTTTTGACCAAGTTCTCTTAATTTATTTGCTAAGGAATCTATAGGTTCATCATTTCCACCAAATGCATCATAAACTGCAGTAAATTGTTTTGGTTTTAGTGCTGCAAATAAAGTACCGAGAGATTCTTTTAATTCATTATCTGAGTCTACAGGCCATGTGGGAATAACTACTGCTTTTGATTCGGAAATTAAACTTGTTAATTCTTGCGGGTCAGAAGATCTTAAATCTATTAATTGAACCTGTGCATCTGCTTTACTTATTCCATGAGATATCGCTTGACTGAGTCGGTCACAATAACCATAGTCACTTATGTAGCAGACTGACACAAAATCATTGCCTTTGCTTTTATTGCTACTCCATTCTAGATATTTTCCTTTCCAAAAATTGACCTGATTATGGAGCAAAGGCCCATGACCAACAGCTATTGTTTTTAATTCAGGTAGTTTATCTATTCTTTTAATTGCCTGCATAACGCTTCTAGCGTTTGGACCCATAAGGCAATCGTAATAAAAACGGAAATCATCGTATATTTCTTTTTGATCAGTGTCAAAAAATTCGTCAGAACAATAATGGAGTCCAAAAGCATCGCATGTATAGAGAACATTTGTGCTGTGATCATATGAAAATATGGTATCTGGCCAATGCAAATTTGGTGCACTTATAAATTCAATATTATGTTCTAAACCACTATTAGGATTAGTTCCGAGATTTAAAAACTCCCCACTCTTAACCTCTAGACGTTTAAAGGGAATATGTATTTGGTCTTCAATAAATTTAAGTGCTAATTTTGATCCAACTACTGTGATATTTTGGTTTAACTCTAAAAGATTACCTATTAAACCAGAATGATCAGGTTCTGTATGGCTAGTGATTAGATAATCAACTTCTTGCGGATTTACCTTTTTCTGTAATTCTTCAAGCCATAATTCTTCGAACTTTGCGTGACTAGTATCAATGATTGCTAGTTTCTCGCCTTTAATAATAAAACTATTGTAAGTAGTTCCATTTCTTAAACCAAATTCAATATCAAATCTACTGCGATCCCAATCCAAAGATCTTATGGCACAAGAATCATCAGCAAAGTTTTGAGATTGAACCGTCAACTTGTTATTAGTTTGTGCCAATTTAGAATTACTTGTCTGGGCAGAGGCTATCATAGAATAATTAGCTTTATAAATTAACTTTAGTTATATAGAATATAAATTCGCGTGATTATCTTTGCGAAATAACCGAAATTACGCTTTTATTTAATTTTTAATCTTCTTATTCTGGATAAATGACATCTCAATTAATTAAAAAAATAGTTACTGGAGATGAGATAAGAAATGCTTTTTTAAAATTTTACAGTGAAAAATTACATAAAATCATTCCAAGTGCATCTTTGATTCCAGATGACCCTACGGTTATGCTCACAATTGCTGGAATGCTACCTTTTAAACCAGTTTTTTTAGGTTTAAAAGAAAGACCATCAAAAAGGGCTACATCTAGCCAAAAGTGCATCAGAACAAACGATATAGAAAACGTTGGAGTTACAGCTAGACACCACACTTTTTTTGAAATGCTTGGTAACTTCTCTTTTGGAGATTATTTTAAACGAGAGGCTATTCAATGGGCTTGGGAATTAGTTACTAATATTTATCAACTTTCTGTTGAAAATATAATTGTGAGTGTTTTTCACGAAGACGAAGAGTCTGCAAAAATTTGGAGAGATGAAATTGGTATTCATCCAGATAGGATAGTCAAACTGGGTGAGGAAGATAATTTTTGGTCATCTGGTAAAACAGGTCCATGTGGACCTTGTTCAGAACTTTATTATGATTTTCATCCTGAAAAGGGTCTGCAGAATATTGATTTAGAAGATGGAGATCGTTTTATTGAATTTTATAATCTTGTTTTTATGCAATATAATCGTGATCCCAATGGAAAATTGACAGATTTAAAATTTAAAAATATTGATACAGGAATGGGTCTTGAAAGGATGGCTCAAATACTTCAAAAAAAGCAAAATAATTTTGAGACAGATTTAATTTTTCCTATTATTCAAAAAATTTGTGAGATTGCAAATATTGATTATTTTTCTTCAGATGATAAAAACAAAATTTCTTTAAAAATCATTGGTGATCATACAAGAGCTGTTATTCATTTAATTTCTGATGGAGTATCAGCAAGTAATCTCGGTAGGGGATATATATTAAGAAGGCTTATTAGAAGAATGGTCAGACATGGCAGATTATTAGGTATAACAAATGAATTTTTACCTCATATTGCTACTGTCGGAATTAACTTAATGCAAAATAATTATCCTGATTTAAAAAATAATAATGATTTAATTTTGAATGAGATAAAAATTGAAGAAATAAGATTTAGGGAAACTCTTGAAAGAGGAGAAAAATTGCTAGATGAGTTAATTTCTTCAGGGCAGAAATTAATTTCTGGTTTTAAAGCTTTTGAACTTTATGATACTTATGGATTTCCTCTAGAACTTACTGTAGAAATTGCTGAAGAACATAGTATCAGTGTAGATGTAAAGGGTTTTGAAGAAGAAATGAATGTACAAAAAGAGAGAGCTAAAGCTGCTTCAAGTAATATTGATTTGACATTAGAGGGATCATTAGAGCGAGAAATAGATCTTTTTAACAAAACTGTTTTTAATGGTTACAAGTCACTCCTTTCGGAAGCTGAAATAAAGGGTATATTCTTGGATTCAACATTAGTTAAGGAAGCAAGTGAAGGTCAGAAAGTTTTAATTGTTCTTGATCAGACAACTTTTTATGGAGAATCTGGCGGGCAAGTTGGTGATATTGGAACGATATTTTCAAACGATGTTGAGGTCTTGGTTGATAATGTCATGCGAAAGAAAAATGTTTTTTTACATTATGGAACGATCAAAAAAGGAAAATTAACTATTGGACAAAAAGTTAAGACTAATGTTAGCTCCTCTAATAGAGCTAAGGCTGCTGCAAATCATACAGCTACTCATTTATTACAATCTGCACTTAAATCAGTTATTAATGAAAGTGTTGGACAGAAAGGTTCATTAGTAGCCTTTAATAAATTACGATTTGACTTTAATTCCTCTAATCCTATTTCTAAAGATCAAATTTCTAAGATTGAGACTTTAGTTAACTCTTGGATTATGGAAAATCATGCCCTAGAAATAAAAAATATGACTAAGAATGAGGCTCTTGAAAAGGGCGCAGTTGCCATGTTCGGAGAAAAATATGATGATGAAGTGCGCGTCGTTAATGTGCCAGGAGTTTCAATGGAACTTTGTGGTGGTACACATGTTAAAACTACATCCGAATTAGGTTCTTTCAAAATAATTAGTGAGGAAGGAATCTCAGCCGGAGTAAGAAGAATCGAAGCATTATCAGGTCAATCAGCATTAGACTATTTCAGTGATAGAAATGCTTTAGTAAACCAACTAAGTGATTTGTTAAAAGCAAATCCTAATCAACTTTTTGAAAGGGTTAATAATTTGCAAGCAGAACTCATTAATAAGAATAAAGAGATACAAAAAATGAAAGATGAAATTGCATATTTTAAATACTCTTCTATAAAATCATCCGCAGAAATGGTAAATTCTTTTTCAATTTTAGTAAATCAGATTGATGGCTTAGATGGGAATTCTTTGCAATCTGCAGCACTTAATTTAACTTCTCATTTGGGAAATAAAGCAATAGTGATTCTTGGGGGAATACCAAATCCAGAAAATAGCAAGTTGTTATTTGTAGTTTCTTTAGGTGGTGATGCAGTAAAAATAGGATTGCATGCAGGTAAATTAATTAATGAGATTGCAAGAATTTGTTCGGGAGGTGGTGGAGGAAAGCCTAACTTTGCTCAAGCAGGTGCTAAAGATATTGATAAGTTAAGTGATGCTTTAGATTATGCTAAAAATTATTTGCAAAAAACATTAGCTAGTCATTCTGATAAATAACTACTTTTTCTGAGACTAATTTCGATTTGATCCATTAATTTTCTTGCTTCTTCAATAGTTAATTTTTTGTGATCAATTGCTGATTCAGTATTAATTCTTATAGATTCAACCAAAGAAGCTGAACTGTAATCTAATAATTGTAAAATTTCAGATTTACTGTCCTCTTTAATAATATTTCTGACCTTATATGAATTATCTTGATTTATGTCTATATGAACAACGTTGGTACAGCCAAATAAATTGTGCAAGTTTCCTAATGCTTCTTGATAGGCTCCAGTCATAAAAATTCCAATTAGGTAATCTTTATCTTTTTCTGGCTTATGCAAATTTAGTAGTGATTTAATTTTTCCATTATCAATAAAATTATTCAGTTTCCCATCTGAATCACAAGTTAAATCTGCAAAGTTGCCTTTGCAGAACGGCTCCTCTAAGTGCCTATGTATTGGTACTATTGGAAAAATCTGATTTATTGCCCAGCTATCAGGAATAGATTTAAAGATAGATAAATTTGCATAATAAGTTGATGCAAGAGTTTCTGTAATTTCAGATAAATCGGGGTGATTGATTTCATCATTATTAAGGTTATTAGAAATTTCTTTTGCGCAAGCCCAAGTAAGTTCTTCGGCATAAGCTCTTTCTGCCAAACTTAAAAATCCTAATCTAAAAGCGACTAAGCAATCTTCTTTAAACTTTTTTGCATCATTCCATAGTTCAATTATTTGAGATAAATTTATTTTTTTATTTTTAAGTTTTTTTAATTCATAGAAAGTATCAAGTAAATTTGAAATTATTAATTGTTGATTTTTTTTATCAAAAATTTGTAGTTTGGAACTGACATGACTTGTTCCTAAGACATTAAAAATTAAAACTGAACAATGACTAATTATTGCTCTTCCACTTTCTGAGATTATGGTTGGATGCTTGATATTATTTAATTCACATGAATCCTTAATAGTTGCAACTACATCGTTAGCATAATTTTGGAGAGAATAATTAGTAGAAGTGTTGGAGGAGGTTTTAGTTCCATCAAAATCTATTCCTAATCCACCCCCAACGTCGATATATTGCATTGGGGCTCCTAGTTTGCATAGTTCAACATATATTTGACTCGCTTCTTGTAATGCGTCTTTGATCACAGCAATATCACTTATTTGACTGCCTATATGAAAATGGAGCAATTTCATTTCGTTGATAAGATTTGCTTTTTTTAGTTCTTTTATTGTCAACATAATTTCTGGGATTGATAATCCAAATTTGGAATTATCTCCAATAGATTTACCCCACCTACCACTACTTTTACTTGATAACTTTGCTCTAATTCCTATCAATGGAGTCGCGTTAAGTTCTTGAACTGCTTGAATAATTCTTTTTACCTCATCTCGTTGTTCAATAACTATTATTGGATTTTTGCCGAGTTTTCTGGCCAAAGTAGCGATCTCAATATATTTTTTATCTTTATATCCGTTGCATATTAATAATGAATTTTGGTTTTCAAGAAGTGCAAGGCCAATTAATAGTTCTGATTTGCTTCCTACTTCTAAACCAAAATTCCATTGACTACCAAACTCTATTATCTTTTCTAGGACATTTTTCTGTTGATTACATTTGACAGGAAAAACGCCTTGATAAATATTCTTATATTTATAGGTTTTTATTGCTTTTAAAAAAGAGTCATGTAATGCATCTATTCGATCTTTCAAGATATCATTAAATCTTATGATTAATGGAGGATTTATTTCTCTACTCTTAAGTTCTTTGACAAGCTTAAAAAGATCAATCTTATTTTCAGATTTTATATCTTTAGTTACTGATATATTTCCTTTGGAATTTATAGAAAAATATTTATCTCCCCACTTGTCTATGCTATAAGTCGCAATACTATCTTTAATAGTCCAAATATTTTTTAATTTTTTCGGCTCAAAATTGGTCAATTTATGTCTTGGTAATTAATAAATGTTTTTGAAAAATAACTCAAAATAATATCTTTTATTTTAATGATTACTTGCCAAGTTACCACCCAAAAGTTGAATATACATAGAGTGATTATTAACTAAATGACTAAAGAGAGAACCTTTATTGCAATTAAACCTGATGGAGTTCAAAGAGGATGTGTTTCTGAGATTATTGGCAGATTTGAAAAAAAAGGATTTAAATTGGTTGGATTAAAGCAATTAATTCCTTCAAAAGAACTTGCTCAAAATCATTATGGAGTACATAGAGAAAGACCTTTTTTTGGTGATTTAGTAGACTTTATTTCAAGTGGTCCTGTTGTAGCAATGGTGTGGGAAGGCGAAGGAGTTATTTTGAGTGCTAGAAAACTAATAGGTGCAACAAAACCACTGGAAGCAGAGCCTGGAACAATTAGAGGTGATTTAGCTATTGATATTGGGAGGAATATTATTCATGGTTCTGATGGAGAAGATACAGCAAAATTTGAAATTGATCTATGGTTTAACGAAGAGGAACTATGTGAGTGGGAAACTTCTGATTCGAAATGGCGATCTGAAAATTAAAATTTAAATCGCAAATCTATCTAAACTAAATTTTTCTAAAAAGCTTTTTTCTATTGCGTTTAGATTTTTATTTTGAACTATTTTCAAAAGAAGATCACTGGTTATTGCAGAAAATAAAACTCCATTTCTGTAATGTCCTGTAGCTATGAAAAGATTTTCAATTTTTGATTTTCCAATTATTGGTTTCAGATCTGGTGTGCAAGGTCTAAATCCCCACCAATGTTCCATTTGTGGCCAATTAATAGCTTCTGGTAATAAGGAGCGAATGCCTTCTTGCAGTTGCTTTATTCCATTAGGAGTATTGCCCTGATTAAATTTTGAATCTTTTTCAACTGTCGCTCCAACTATGATAAGTCCATCATCACGGGGAACTAGATACGTTTTTGGACCAAAAATAACTCTTTTCAAAAAATTTGTTGGACCTTGTATTGAAAGCATTTGTCCTTTTACAGGAAAGACTGGAATCTTATTAAAAATTTTTTTACTCCAAGCACCGCTGCATATAATTGCTTTTTCGCAGTTAATTTTTTTTATTTCCCCAGTGGCACATAAAACTCTTGCACCTGTAATTTTGTTTTTTTCGAATGTCAAATCCTCTACTTCTGATCCCTCTTCAAATTCGACTCCATTCAAGGAGCATGCTCTCTCAAGAGCACGCATCAGTTTTCTTCGGTTATCTATTTGACCATCTTGTTCAAAAAGTAAACCATGTTTCCAAATAGAATTCATTCCATTGATTTCTGTTTGAAGATCTTTGTGATTTAAATATTTTCCATATTCATGAGTGGGAAACTCTTCAAGATCTTCTTTGTTTTTAAAAGGAACTACTATGCCACATTTTTTTAAACCGCATTTAATATGACTATCTTGTTCAATACTTTGTATCCACTTTGGAATTAGATTCTGACTTTCTTGGCCAAATTTTAGTAATTCATCTTCGAGCCCTTCGGCATGAGTAGCTAACATTCCTGCAGCAACAAATCCAGCTGATTCATTTCTGTTTTTGCTTAAAACTAAAACTTTGAAGTTATTTCTAGAAAATTCATAAGCAATAGATAAACCTAAAAGTCCACCTCCAATGATTAATATTGAATTTTTGGTTTCTTGTGCCATTTAAAAATTAATATTTTTATTTGTGTTTTGGTCCTCTTTTCCTTTATATCCAATAATATTAATAAAGAGACTTTTAATAATGAACAATTTGGAATCTTGGGAAGCTGTGATTGGTTTGGAAACTCATGTACAGCTTAATACGAAAAGTAAAATATTCACATCTGCGTCAACAGCTTTTGGTGATGCACCTAATACCCATATCGATCCTATAGTTTGTGGGTTACCAGGAACTCTTCCAGTTCTGAATGAGACTGTTCTTGAGTATGCTGTAAAAACTTCGTTAGCATTAAATTTAAACGTTGCAGAACATTGTAAATTTGATAGAAAACAATATTTTTATCCTGATCTTCCTAAAAATTATCAAATTTCACAATTTGATGAGCCACTGGCTGAAAATGGTTGGTTAGATGTTGAAATAATTGAAAAGGACAAAGAACCTTATATCAAAAAAATTGGTATAGAAAGGCTACATATGGAAGAAGACGCCGGAAAGCTAGTCCATTCAGGAAGTGATAGATTAGCTGGCTCTAAGTATTCTTTAGTTGATTATAATCGTGCCGGAATAGCACTTTGTGAGATTGTAAGTAAACCAGATATTAGATCAGGTAAAGAGGCATCTGAATATGCTTCAGAGATTAGAAGAACAGTTAGATATCTAGGTGTATCAGACGGAAATATGCAAGAGGGTTCATTACGCTGCGATGTCAATATTTCAGTTAGAAAAGGACCCAATGCTCCTTTTGGCACCAAAGTGGAAATAAAAAATATGAATTCATTTTCTGCAATTCAAAAGGCTTGTGATTATGAAATAGCCAGACAAATAGAAGTTTATGAAAATGGAGGAAAAATTTTCCAAGAAACAAGGTTATGGGATGAAGCTAAGCAATTAACGAAAAGTATGAGATTAAAAGAAGGTAGCAGTGACTATAGATATTTTCCTGATCCTGACTTAGGTCCAATTGAAATAACAAAAGCCCAACAAGAAATATGGTTTAAAGAACTACCAGAATTACCTTCAAAGAAAAGATATAAATACGTAAGTCAATTTGGGTTGTCTGCATATGATGCAAGGGTAATTTCTGATGAAATAAGCATGGCAAACTTTTTTGAACAAACAGTAGCAAATGGTGCTGAGGCTAAATTAGCTTCAAATTGGGTAACAAGTGATATTGTGGGCTATTTAAAATCAAACAAACTAAGTTTTAGTGAATTAAAGCTTAGTCCTGAAAATCTTGCTGAAATGATTAACATGATTTCAAAAAATATAATTAGTGGAAAAATTGCAAAAGAAATTTTACCTGAACTTATTCAAAAAAATATTTCCCCGAAAAAATTAGTTGAAGAAAAAGGGTTGGCAATGATATCTGATTCTTCAAGTATTTCACCAATAATTGATGAACTTATAAATGAACATCCAAATGAAGTTCAAGCATTTAAAAATGGCAAAACTAAGTTACTTGGTTTTTTTGTTGGTCAACTTATGAAAAGAACAAAAGGTAAAGCTGACCCTAAACTTGCAAATAAACTTCTTATGGAAAAATTAAATAGCTAAAGCTTAAAGAAGCTCTTTTATCGTATTGATCCATTTATTTTGATCATCTGAATTCTCTAAAATAATATCTGAGAATTTACTTTTTTCTTCAAAACTTAATTGAAAATTTATCAATTCATACGCTTCTTTTTCGCTAATTTTATCTCTTGTGATAAGTCTGTTTTTTTGTATTTCTTTAGGACATTTAACTAACCATATTTCAGTGCAAATATCTTCAAATTTTGCTTCAAATAATAATGGAATAGCCAATACTATAGTTTGATTATTTCTGTATTGACTGCATTCTTCTATCATTCTTTCTTTAATTAAGGGGTGAAGTAGTTTTTCAATCCATTCCTTGCTTGCTGAATGTTTAAAAATAATGTTCCTTAAAAGTTTTCTGTTTATTTCCCTTTCTGAATTGCTTTTATTATCAATAATTTTATTTCCAAAATAATCTAAAATTTTCTTATATCCATATGTGTTTGGTTTGATTAATTCTCTTGAAAAATGATCTGCATCTAATATTGGTATGTTTTTATGTTTTCTTATGTAATTAGTTATGGTTGTCTTCCCACTTGCAATACCTCCTGTTAATCCAATCCTTCTTTGGTTGTTTTTTAATTTTTGAAGAATATCCATATAATTAATAATAATCTAATTACTTAGTTTCTTTAGTATTAAAGAGTAGTTAGTATGAATAAAAATACCAAAAAGTTTGAGCCAGTTAGATTCCAGTTGGTCGTTTGTTGATGACAGTAAGGTAACACCCAAGGGGTTTCTTTTTGCTGGGATATCTGCTGGTTTAAAAGCTTCTAATAAAAAAGATTTAGCACTAATACTCGCTCCAGAAGGAAGTATTTTTAGTGGGATGTTTACCCAATCAATAGTTCGAGCTTCTTGTGTGGATATTTGTGAGGAAAGGATTAAAACAACTTCAGGTTTTGTAAGAGCAATACTAATTAATTCTGGTCAAGCAAATGCATGTACAGGAAATCTTGGTATTCAACATTTTCAAATTGCTACAGGAAAGATTGCGGAACTTTTAGGAATAAAAGAAGAAGAAGTTTTAATGTGCTCAACTGGTGTAATTGGTGTTCCAATACAAATAAATGATTTAGTAAAAAATTTACCGAATTTAGTTAGTGATTTAAAGGGTAATAATTTTGAAAATGCAGCAGAAGCAATTTTAACTACTGACTTGACTTTGAAAAAAGTGTCAATAGAGACGGTTATTCAAGGTAGAAAAATAAAAATAGCAGGATTTGCAAAAGGTTCAGGAATGATTTACCCCAACATGGCTACAATGCTTGCTTTTCTAACCTGTGATGCGGGTATTCAAAAAGAAGAATGGGACAAAATGATTACTATTGCGGTTCAAAAATCTTTTAATGCAATATCAGTAGATGGAGAGACAAGCACAAATGATTCTTTTGTTGGAATAAATGCAGGAGAAAAAATTGAAAAAAGGTTTTTTCCAATTATCCAACAAGGGATTGATATTGTATGTCAGAACTTGGCAAAAAATATTGCAAGGGATGGAGAGGGAGCAAATTGTTTATTAGAAGTTTTGGTTCAAGGAGCAAAAAATACAGATGATGCAATTATGCTCGCGAAATCTATTTGTAATTCTGCCTTGGTAAAAACTGCGATACATGGTTGTGATCCAAATTGGGGACGAATCATTTCTGCTGCAGGTAATTCTGGAGTTGAATTTAATTTAGATGACTTTGACTTGTATATAGGAAACGCTCACATTTTGGAAAAAGGCCAGTTAAATAAATATGATCCACAAAAAGTCACAGACTATATTAAGTCCAGAATGAAAGGTAGATATTTGGTAGATGATATTGTAAAAATTATGATTAATTTAAATTCTGGCGAATCGAAAGGCACAGCTTGGGGGTGCGATCTTTCTAAAAAATATGTTGAAATCAATAGCGAATATACTACTTAAGTTTTAGTAAATCTAATGGTAGATATTCATTAATATATAGAAACAGTATTGTTAAAGTTCCAATTACAGAGCCTATAAAACCTCCAAAAAAATTAACTAATAATCCAGATTGTCTAATTATTGCTTCTTCTTTTTTTTCTTCTTCAAAATTAGGAGAATCAACTACTTTTAAGCGCTTATTGGTTGTTGGTTGTTTAAGTTGTTGGTGTCGGATGAGGGCTTCGAAATCAGGCATGGAATTTGTGAGGCAATTGAACAATAAGCAGACCAGCCCGTCATTCGACGAGGATCTGATCTGCCTAAATCGTCTACAGCTTCAAAAACAGCATTGCCAGAGGCTTCTGCTTTATCAAATGCTGAGAGTAAGGGTATAAATGTATCAAAAACATATAAACCAAAATTTTCTAGAGCTGCTTTGGCTTGTTGCGCTGCTTTTTGCTGTCTAAAATCAACTTTTACTATTACTACAGCATGGTTAACTTTTAAGTTTCTTAATAAATTAGCTAGTTCAACAGTTAATTCTACTGATCTTGCTTTTGCAGTTGTAGGTAAGATAACTAAATCTGAACCATACGCTAAGTGTTTAAGTTCTTCTTGATCACTGCTCGCCTGGCCATCAGTTATTACAATTTCTGATGATCTTGATGCTTTAGCAGCTGAATTGACGGGGAAAACTGGAAATGGAAGATTGCCTCTTGATGCGTATGCTAAAGCAGATCTGTTCTTGTCGGCATCGACTATGCAAACTTTTTTACCTTCGGAATGCCAAACACTCGCAAGGTGAATACTTGTACAGGTCTTGGCCACGCCCCCTTTTTGTCCGCAAACGGTAATGAACAATTTTTTATTTTTATTTCTCTTACTTTGGAGAATAATTTCTTAATGTCAAGAGAAATTGATTTTTAATGCTTTAAAACTTATTTTTTGAAATATTTTAAAGAAGTTAATTTTTTTAGATAACCTTATAAAGTTCCTTATTTAAATTGGCTAGTGAAGAAAAGAATTGGATTAGGTACGTGGTCTTGGGGGAATAAGCTTTTCTGGAATTACCAATCTACAAATGACGATGATTTACGTGAGACATATGATGAAGCGTTACGAAGAGGTTTCGATCTAATTGATACTGCAGATTCTTATGGTACTGGGAATCTTCAGGGCAGAAGTGAATTGTTGATAGGAAAATTTCTACTAAATACTCCTTCAGCAAAGAAAAAAAGAATTCAAGTAGCAACTAAACTTGCACCTTATCCCTGGAGAATAGGTGACAGAGGCTTCAATAAACCTTTTTTGAAAAGTTTAGAGAGACTTAATAACAAATTAGATATAGTGCAATTACATTGGTCAACTGCAAAATACAATCCTTGGCAGGAATTAGGGCTGTTGAATAATCTTTGCGATTTAAAAGATGAAGGCTTTGATTTTCAAATAGGCTTATCAAATATAGGCCCTAAAAGATTGATGAAATTAATTAATTTCTTAGCAAAAAGAGATCAGCAGCTAAAGAGTGTTCAAATACAGTTTTCTTTGCTTGCTCCCGATTTAGGAAAACAATATCAGGTAAAAAAAATTTGCGACGAAAATAATATTGATTTCTTTGCTTATAGTCCTTTGTCCTTTGGAATACTTTGTATTGATCCAGATAATGAAGAAAATAAAGAAAAAAGTTTCATTCGTAATTCCTTATTTGAAAACTATAAAAAACCAACATATGAATTGCGGAGGTGTCTAAAAAGAATTGCGCATCAAAGATCAGTTTCCCAAGCGCAAGTAGCAATTAATTGGTGTTGTTATCAAGGAACTATTCCACTAGTTGGAATGCGAAAAAAATCTCAAGTTATAGATGTATCTAATGTATTTAATTGGAATTTAAAAAAAAATGAATTTAAAGTACTTCAGGAAGTTTCAAAAAAATGTTTAAAAAAAATGCCGAAAAATCCTTTTTCGAGTAATTAAAAAAATTTTAGCTAGATATTTTCTTATTTTTTTTGATTTGACAACCACTATTCCATAGTTCATTAGGAAATTTTTCACCAGTGAATCTAATAACTTTCGGTTTGAGATTTATTATCAAGTCATTTAGTTTTTTATTAGATTCCATTTTGCAAGATTGGATTTCTTAATAAGATAAATTAATTTAAAACTTATCTTCTCAGTATTTATACTTATAAAATTAAAAAAATTCTTTTTAATACAAGTAATTGCAGCAATATTTACATACTCATAAATTATCTACTACAACTTCTTAGTTATTTAAAAAAGTGGAGTCCTTCCAGACTCCTAGTATCATTTGGTTGATAAGGCTGATATGACCCCATCTCCTTTAGGATCAAGCAGCAACTGGTGCTGTTTGACGGGAGAAACTAACGATTTTGTTAGCATTTGTGTTTTTGCTCTAACCGAGCCGGCTTCAGTCATCTTCCTTATGCCCCGTCGAAACCATTACAACCCCAAATAGTGGAGTTGAGCGGAATCGAACCGCTGTCCGAAACATCGGTTGAGATCACCTAGTCCAATTGGACATTTATATTCTGACAGGCAAAATGGTTATTGAATAGTTTTTTTACTAAGTTTTATCGTATATGAATGTAGTGGCATCATCTCCGGAGGGACTAGAGAAATCTTTAGCAGAAGAAATTTCAAATTTAGGCGGCTTTAATATTAATACTTATAAAAGATTTATTAATTTTGAATGCGATCTTGAAACTTTTTATAGGGTTCATTTCTATTCCAGATTAGCTTTTCGTTTTTATAGAGAAATTGCAAGTTTTAATTGCTATGACAAGCAATCTTTATATGCGGGGGTTAGAGATTCATTTGATTGGTTAAATTGGTTGCACTTTGATAAAACGTTTAATGTTCAAGTGACTGGGAGAACATCTGCTTTAAGTCATACTCATTTCACTGCTCTTGAAGTAAAAAATTCTATAACTGATTTGCAACAGGCAGTTTGGAATAAAAGATCAAATATTTCTCTAGCTAATCCTGATTTTATAATTCATCTGCATTTAAATAATAATAAAGCAATTCTCAGTCTTCAAAGCAGCGTTGAAAGCTTACACAAAAGAGGCTATAGACCCGCAATTGGAAATGCTCCATTAAAAGAAAATTTAGCTTCTGGATTGATAAATATGACTCAATGGAATGGCAAAGTTCCATTAATAGATTTTATGTGCGGCTCGGGAACTTTTTTAATTGAGGCAGTCAACCAATACCTTGGAGTTCCCATAAATATTGATCAAGTATATCTTTTTGAGAATTGGTTGGACTTTAGGAAAGATATTTATCTTAAAGAAAAAAATAAGGTAAAAAATAAAATTATAAATTATGAAAAATTGCCAATAATAATAGGATGTGAAATTAATAAAAAGGTTTATGAGCAGGCGAATGTAAACATATCATTAGCTGGATTAGAAAATTATATTGAGCTTATAAATAATGATTTTTTAGCACTCCAATTAAGTTGCACACCTGGGATAATCATATGTAATCCTCCATACGGCAAAAAATTAGGCGATGAAAAGGAATTGATTTATTTATATGAACAAATGGGAATCTTCCTAAAGAATAATTTTTCAGGTTGGGAATTTTGGTTGCTAAGTGGAAATCCAAAACTAACAAAATATTTGAAAATGAAATCTTCATTGAAAATTCCTGTTAGTAATGGTGGAATAGATTGTAGATGGATAAAGTATTTAATAAGGTAATTTATTTTTTGCCTAAAACGGCTTTTGTTGTCTTGCCTAAACCCTCTAATGTTTGAGGAAGATATGGTCCTTTGGCTAATTTTCCTCCAAGTTTTAAACTTAAGCCTGCAAGAACTAAATCGATAAATATTATGAGTAATAAATTATATTCAATATTCCAGTTATTATATTTTGTTAGAAAAAGGTAGAAAATAATATGGATGCAAATTAGTACTAATAATAATAATGTGCTGCCAATTGCCAAAAATATTCCACCACTAATTAATCTTCTTTTTTCTCTATCTACTTCTTGAAGAGCTATTCTTACATGCAAATCCATAACTGAACTTGCAATAGCTGAAATTCTGGAGGCGGTATTTGCAAAGTTTTTATTTTTTGGTTTTTCCATATTATTTTCTACCACTGTTTAGGAGCGTTCCTATTAGTAAACCAATACCAGCCGCAATAGCAATAGATAATAATGGTTTTTTTCTTATAGGACTTTCTATTTTTGGTCTAAGTGTATCGTTAAGTTCTTCTAATAATTCTTCTAATTGACTTTCTATAGGCTCAATTTTTTCTGATATTTCCCAATTGTTTTCTCTTATTGAATCAAATATTTCAAATAGTTGGCTTTTTATTCTAATTGCTGAGGTTCCACTATGGCTTGCTATTACTTCAACTAAATCGTCAATACTGCCTTTTGTGGCTTCAAGGGTTTGTTGTGCAATGTTAGGCCATTTTTCTTTTATTAAAGGTATTAAACTGTCAATTTTTTCGAGTAACCATTTTTCCGAGAGAACCTCTCTTTCAGGAAGATTAGAGTTATCTTCTTTATCTTCTACTTCTTTGGGAGGATGGTAAGTCTCCATTATTCAAACTTATTTATTTTAAGATTAGACCCATTTTCTTAATTTGGAACCCTTATCTAAATAATTGTGGGATTTATATAGAATAAAAACATATAAAAGTTTATTTACATTTTATTTATCTACTCTGTTCTGCAAGAAGCTTTTGTTAAGCTATTACTGGAATTATTAAATGAGTTTAAATTTCATCATGGATATTACATTTGCATCATTAATTTTTGCATCTCGCACAATCCCTACAGATTTTGGATTAGTAGCTGCAGCTATTGCTGGAGCTGGAAGTTTGCTATTCATCGCTTTAAGATTTGTTCCTGATGCAGGTAATTAAATAAAAGGGATCATCTTTAAGAAAACATATCTTTATCTAAACTTTGTTTTGCAAAAAGATTTAATTTATTTATCAACTACATAATGGATAAATGGGTTTTGCTGGAACACGAAGTTTATAATGCTAAGTCTAAAGATATTCATTATGATTTTCTTGTTGAAAATGGAATAGATTGTTTAACTTGGAAATTTTTAAAACTACCTTTATTAAATCAAGCTTCTATAGAAATTTCTAAGCAGCCAAATCATAGACTTATATGGCTATCCAGGAGAGAACATGAACTTTCTGATAATAGAGGTTTTGTAAAAAGAATTGATCATGGAATATTTAAAAACGTTTCTACAGACTTAGACTCTGAAAATTATCGATTCATTTTGGATGGTGAACTTCTTTCTGGTTTGTTTGAAATTTCGGCTAATTCTTGCAGATTGAGCAAAAATTATTAATATTCATTTATAAATAAACGTAATATTTCTATTGAGAATTTTTGCAAATTAGTTATTCTTATTTAGCTATTGAGACTTGAGATTGGTACATATCAATCAGGTCGAGTTTGAAAATTTTAAATCTTTTGGGGGAAATGTAAAAATTCCTCTTGAAGAGGGTTTCACAGTGGTTACGGGCCCTAACGGTTCTGGGAAAAGTAATATTTTAGATGGAATTTTATTCTGTTTAGGTCTAGCTAATAGTAGAGGGATGAGGGCTGAAAGATTACCAGATCTAATAAATAACTCTAAAGTTAAAGAGGGTAAGTCATCAGAAACATCTGTATCAGTAAAATTTAATATTCAAGATTGGTCTCCCAGAGAGGACCTTCCGCCTTTAGAACTAGAAGAAGAAGAAATTGCCCTTAATAAAGGTCAAAAAGAATGGGTAGTTTCTAGAAAATTAAGGCTTATGCCAGGTGGTTCTTATGCTTCTACTTATACTTCTGATGGCAAACAATGTACCTTGCAACAAATACAGAGAATATTAAGAGATATTAGCGTTGATCCTGAGGGCAGCAATGTTGTTATGCAGGGTGATGTAACAAGAATAGTATCAATGAATAATAAGGAGAGGAGAAATCTTATTGATGAATTAGCAGGAGTAGCACTTTTTGATACAAGAATAGAACAAACTAATGCAAAATTAAATGACGTTTTTGAAAGACAAGAAAGATGTGAAATTTTGGAAAATGAATTGCAATCTAGTAAAAATAAGCTTGAAAAAGAATGTGATAAAGCAAAGCGGTATAAAGAGTTAAAGGCAAAACTATTACAAATAATAGAACTAGAGAAAGTCCTTATCTTTGAAAAACAAGTTAAGCATGTTGAATCTATAGAAAAAAAAGAAAGTGAAATTGAAAAAAATAAAATCTTGTTTAATAAAGAAAAGGAATCTATTAGAAAAGAAATATTAGTTTTAGAAGATGCTTTGAAAATACTTGTTGATGAGCTTAAGGAGAAAGGAGAGGATAAATTGATAAAAGTTAATTCTGATATTGGAAGTATTAATTCTAGCTTGAGAGAACTGGATAGGATATCAAGTCTGAATAAAGAAGAAGGTATTAAATTACAAAAACAGAGAGATGAAATTGCAATTTCTAAGAGGAATATCGAGTCAGAAAAGATGAGACAAGAAAATTTCGATGATAATTTTTTAAATCAATTGAACTTGCAAATTGACGATCTCACTTTAAAACACAAACTATCAAGAAAAAAACTTTCTGATGCGGCTGGAGAATCTGGAGAATTCTCAAAACAAAGTATCAAATTAAATGCTGAGCTTGAAAGTATAAAGAATCAAATTAATCCTTTGGAAATAAAAAAAAGGAAAATTGAAGAAGAAACTATTCAAAATAATATTCAAAAAAGTGAGATATTGTCACAGATCGAATCCTTAGATTTAGAAAAGCAGAAACTTTTTCAGGGAAATCAAAGAAAAAAAGAGACATCCGATACAAAGAATAAAAACTTGGCAAGTAATAACACAGAAATTAATTCTTTAAAAAATGAAATCGATTTATTAATTAAGACAAAATCAAGGCTAAACAACGAGCAATTAAGGCTTGAAAAGGATTTATCTAGATTTGAAAGCAGGAAGGAGGCTTTAAACGAATCTAGAGGTTCATATGCTCTCAGAATTCTCTTAGAGGCAGGGTTAGAGGGTATACATGGTTATGTAGCTCAACTTGGAGAGGTCAGTGAGAAAAATAGATATGCATTAGAAATTGCTGCTGGAAATAGGTTAGGACAAATTGTTGTTGATAATGATCATATTGCTGCAAAAGCAATTGAAATTCTTAAAAAGAAGAAAGCGGGCAGATTAACTTTTTTACCTTTAAATAGAATTAAAAGTCAAAAAAAGAATTATGCAATTTCAAGATTTGAAAATAACAGGGAGAATGGATTTATTGATAAAGCTATTAATCTAATTAATTTTGATGAAGTTTATGCAGATGTTTTTCGATATGTTTTTGGAGATACTTTGGTTTTTTCAGATTTATCCTCAGCTAGGTTATCTACACAAAAAAATAGGTTGGTTACCTTAAGTGGTGAATTATTAGAAGCAAGTGGAGCTATTACAGGAGGCAGTAAGTTAAATAAAGATTTGGCTTATAGGTTTGGAATTAATAATGATAATGATGATTCAAGTCCTATAAAAGAAAGATTATTAGTTATCGAAGAAGCTTTAAAAGAGTCAAATAATGATTTGATACTAAAAAATAATAGACTTAGTATATTAAATTCTAACCGCAGTCAAATAATTGAGGATTGTGCCTCATTTAATAAAGAAATTGAAGTAAATCTAGATTCTCTTAAAGCTGTCTCGCAAAGAATTGAGGATTGTAAATCGAGAGTAAATAAACTTGATACTGCTAATAATTTATTAGTTAACGAGTTAGGTCATTTAAAAAATCAATTGAGGCCTTATCACGATAAGTGTGATCAACTACAAACCATTCAAAAGGCAAATTATGAGAAAAATCAAAAATCATCATTAATATCTTTTAATGACGATTTTAATAATCTTGATAAAAAACTTGAATTACTTATTAAAGAGAGAAATACATTACTAGATAAAAAGAATCAATTTGCTTTAAATAAAGAGCGTATCAATAATTCATTAAAAATTACTTTACTACAAGAAAAAAACTTGCAGGAATCTATTAAACAACTCGCAATTGCTCATAGTGAATGGATAGAAAAAAGGGATCAATTTAAAAAAGAGCTTTCAGATCTCGATAATCAAAAAAATTCTCTAGAGAAGAATTTAGGTTTATTGAGAAGGAAAAGAGATGAATTAAACTCTTCAATTTCAAATAAAAGGCAAGAATATAATAACTATCTGTTAAAGCTTGAATATCTTGAAAGGGATATGCATTCCCTTAAAGAAGAGATGAGGAGCGAGAAAATAAAATTAGAAAATTATAAAAAAGATCTACCTAATCCTTCCCCTGAGTTTGGAGAATATGAAGGGAAGAGTCTTGAATCTTTGCAATCAGAAATTTCGATTATAAATGCAAAACTAGAAAGCTTAGAACCTGTCAATATGTTAGCTCTTGATGAACTAGAAGAATTAATTGAGAGATTAAATGGTTTGCGAGAAAAATTGGAAATTCTATCTAATGAAAGATCTGAATTATTGCTGAGAATAGAAACTGTATCTACAATGCGTCAAGAAGCTTTTATGCAAGCATTTAAAGAAGTTGATAGACATTTTAGAGAAATTTTTGCAAATTTATCTGATGGAGATGGATTCCTTCAACTTGAAAATCCTAATTCTCCTTTAGAAGGAGGATTAACTTTAGTGGCTCATCCCAAGGGAAAAAATGTCAGAAGATTAGCGTCTATGTCAGGTGGTGAAAAATCGTTAACTGCTTTAAGTTTTTTATTTGCTTTGCAAAAGTATAAGCCTTCACCTTTTTATGCATTAGACGAGGTTGATAGTTTTTTAGATGGTATTAATGTTGAAAGGTTGTCAAAACTAATATCAAATCAGTCATCAAATGCTCAATTTATAGTCGTAAGTCATAGAAGGCCTATGATTAGTGCATCTGAACGAACAATTGGGGTTGCGCAAGCAAGAGGTGCTAATACTCAAGTTCTTGGGTTACCAAATGCTGCATAAACACACTTTTTTAAATTTATACGTCAGAATGATAAAAAGAAATTTATGAGCTTGTCTAACACATCTGCTAATAAGAATCTCCCTAACTCGGTTCCTAGTGAACGTTTATGGTTAAGGTCAGAATTAATGGGAACACAAGTGATAACTACTGATACTGGAAGACGGCTAGGCGTAGTTGGCGAAGTTGTTGTTGATATTGATAGAAGAGAGGTGGTCGCTTTAGGACTAAGAGATAATCCACTTACAAGATTTTTACCAGGTTTGCCAAAATGGATGCCTTTAGAAAGTATTAAGCAAGTTGGAGATGTTATATTAGTTGACTCCCTAGATTCTTTGAGTGAAAGTTTTTCTCCAGAAAGGTATGGGAAGGTAATTAATTGTCAAGTGATTACAGAATCTGGACAACTTCTGGGAAGAGTTCTTGGCTTTTCTTTTGATATTGAGACTGGGGATTTGATATCTCTTGTTATGGGTGCTGTTGGTGTGCCGCTTTTAGGCGAGGGAGTTTTAAGTACTTGGGAAATACCTGTTGAGGAAATTGTAAGTAGTGGTACTGATAGGATTATTGTTTATGAAGGTGCGGAAGAAAAACTGAAGCAACTAAGTAGTGGACTACTTGAGAAACTTGGAGTCGGGGGTTCTTCATGGGATGAAAGAGAAGTCAATGGATACTCAGCAAATCTTGTACCTGTTGAGAATCAGTTACTTTCAGGTTCTGAATCAGAACAGCAAAACAATTTGGTCGAGGAATATGAAGAAGTTCTTGAACAAGATGATTATGAAGATGATTATGAAAATGATTATGAAGATGAATTTGAATATGTTGAAATAAAGGGTTCTGAAGAAGAACTAAATAATAGAAAAAAGCTATACATGGATAATGATGATTCTGATCAGATCCAGAATCAAAATATTGTTAATCAAATAGATGAAAAAAACAATATTGATTTAAAGCAAAAAAAACAATCAACTACTAATTTAGCTTCTAAAAGACCAATTCAAAATGCAACTGAAACTTTAGATATTGAACCACTAAACGAACAAAATTTAGTTCAAGATAATAAAAAATCAGAAAAGTTTGAAATTGATGATCCCTGGTAATTGTTAAAGTTTCTTTATTGAATTAACAATTATAGAAGCAAGTTTTTTAGCAGCACCTTTATCACCTCTTTCTTTTTTTAGATTATCCCTAATACTTTTTAATTGACCTTTATTTTTAATAAGAAATAATACTTCTCTTGCAATTTTTATTGTCGAAATATTACCTATCCTTTCAGGGACTATCATTCTTTTAGCTTTAATATTTGGCCAAGCAAAAAACTTCTTTTTTTTTAAATAAAATTTTTTAATTATAAAAGTTAGGAATCTATTTATTAATGAAATTTTTCCAACTACTCCAAAAATACCATCCCAAGCGTTCATCATATTTAAATGTTGAGTTGGCAGAACAACTAACATTGGAAGACTAATTGCTGCCAATTCTGCAGTATTTGCTCCTACAGTTGTAATTGCAAGATCACATTCTTTTAATATTTCATAGCAAGGATGTTTCTTGATTAGATAAATCTTTGTTTTTTTTGATGTTTCAATTACATAATCAAAACTAGAGTCTTTGAAGTTTTTAATTGTTTTGATTTTTGATGAGTAATATTTAGCAATTGGATTTTTGTTGCTTTGAAAAAATAAATATTCACTTTTATCAGTAGTTGGTGCAATGGGGATTATAAATTTTATATTTTGATTTTCTTTAGCGATATGATCTGCAACTTCTAAGAAGAAAGGAATTCCAACAGAAAGCTTTGCTTTCTTAGAACCAGGCAATAATGCAATGTAGTGTTTTTCTTTATTTCTTAGTGATATTTCGCTATTAACTTTGATATCTGCCATCAAATCGCCAATTACTTTACATTTATATTTATATCTTTTAGGTATTAACTCTTTTACTTTTACATTCATAGCAGCAATTTCATTGGTCCATTTAGGCCATCGTGAAACCCATTCAGCATATGTGATATTTAAATAACCTAATCTTTTAGCTAATAAAATGCTCCAAAATTGATCTCCACCAAGGAAAATAACTAACCCTTTTTTTGGCCAATCAGCAAAAGAATGCGGCTTTATCAATAATTTCCAAAAACTTTTGGATTTTGTAATTAATTCGAATTTATTCCATGAATTTGCAACTAAAAATTCTTTACCAGTGGCATTTGGGCAAGGAACAAGGACTAACCTAAGAGTGAAATCTTGTTTATCTTCATCACATAGTGATTTATTTATTTTGTTAAGCTCATCCACTACAGGATTTACCCATGTAGTTAATTCACCAGGACCATTGGAAATTATAACTACTGCAACTGATTCTTTTTTCATTGCAGTTAAACCAGAATACATTAAATGCGGACGGCGAGACTTGAACTCGCAAGGCCGAAGCCACACGCTCCTTAGACGTGCGCGTCTACCAATTCCGCCACGTCCGCAAAGGGTTTTCAGCAGCCGTGGGATGCTTAAACCTAAAAATATCATACATTATTGGCTGAATTAAGCATGTAGTTCTAAAAGAGTTTTTTTTGAATATGATGAATAATTTTTCTATTGCATAAAACAAATATTTATACATATATAACGTTTTAGGTTGTATTGTAAAAAATGTCCTCTGATAACTAAAAAATTTTGTTGAATACTTTGGCAAATAATTTTTTATTTTAAGTCATTTCATTTCTTCAATTTTATTTTCATAATGGTTGAAAAAGTTTTAATTGCTAATCGTGGAGAAATAGCTTTACGAATTGTCAGAAGTTGTAGAGAACTAGGTATTGCAACCGTTGCAGTTTTTAGCACTGTAGATAAAAAAGCATTGCATGTTCAGCTTGCTGATGAGGCGGTTTGCGTAGGAGATTCATTAAGTAATAAAAGTTATTTAAATATTCCAAATATACTTGCTGCTGCTACATCGAGAGGAGTTGATGCTATTCATCCTGGTTATGGATTTCTTGCAGAAAATGATAAATTTGCTGAGATGTGTAATGATCACGGCATAGTTTTTATTGGCCCATCTCCTAAAGCTATTAGATCTATGGGAGATAAATCTACAGCTAAAGAAACTATGGAAGCAGTTGGAGTTCCAACAGTACCTGGTAGTAAAGGCTTGTTATCAAATGTTGATGAGGCTTATAAATTGGCAGATGATATTGGCTATCCGGTAATTATTAAAGCCACTGCTGGAGGAGGTGGAAGAGGTATGAGGTTGGTTGAAAACTCTGATAATCTAGAAAAAATGTTTAAAGCTGCTCAAGGCGAAGCAGAAGCAGCTTTTGGTAATGATGGTTTATATATGGAGAAATTTATAAAGAAGCCAAGACATGTAGAAATTCAAATTTTGGCGGACAGGTCGGGAAATGTTGTTCATTTAGGAGAGCGAGATTGTTCAGTTCAAAGAAGACATCAGAAGTTACTAGAGGAGTCTCCTAGTCCTGCAATTAATACTGAGCTAAGAAAAAAAATGGGGAATGCAGCTATTGCTGCTGCAAAAAGTATCGGCTACGAAGGGGCGGGGACAGTTGAATTTTTAGTTGATGATGATAATTTTTATTTTATGGAGATGAATACTAGGATTCAAGTTGAACATCCTGTTACTGAAATGGTTACAGGAGTTGATTTAATAGCTGAGCAAATTAAAATCGCAAGCGGAGCAAACTTGGAATTTAATCAGGATGATATCCATTTAAATGGACATGCCATTGAATGTAGAATCAATGCTGAAGATCCTTCTCACAATTTCCGACCATCACCCGGAAAAATAACTGGGTGGCTTCCTCCTGGTGGGCCTGGGGTAAGGGTGGATAGTCATGTCTATACAGGCTATGAAATCCCTCCTTTCTATGACTCATTAATTGGTAAATTAATAGTCTGGGGGAAGGATCGTAATACTGCAATTAAACGTATGAATAGGGCTTTAAATGAATGTGCAGTAACTGGTATTCCTACAACAATTAACTTTCATCTAACATTACTGAATAAATCTAAATTTAAGCAGGGTAAGATACATACTAAATATGTAGAAGAAGAATTATTGCCAAATTACTGAGAAATAATTAAATGATTTCTATGAAATATGTGTATGCAATGCAAGTTTTATAAGCCCTTGCTGACCGACTAATATTTCTCTTAAAAAGCTTATAAATCCGATCCAAATTACGGGTCCAACATCAACGCCTCCAATAGGAGGAATTAGTTTTCTTGTTAAATTAAGAATAGAGCTTGATGGCATTGAAACTAATAACCATAAACCTTTACTTAAATCAATTTTTGGGTACCAAGTAAGTATTAATCTTATTAGAAAAACTATAGTTAGATATGAAAGAGAAATTCCTAAACTAATATCTAAAATTTGAAGAGAGTTTACAAGCAAGGAAATCACAATTATTTAATTCATCTTAATAAATAACCCATTGAAACGTATTTAATTCGTATTATAAATTGAGAATTTAATATTTAAAAAGTGTTTCAAATCTCAAATTTATTACTAGCCGCAGATTTTTCTGCTGAAGTTGCAAATAATTCCGCAGTGGGAATGATAGGTAGTTTTATTGCTGCTGCCTTACTTATCGTTATTCCTGCCACTGCATTTTTGATTTTTGTCAGCCAGAAAGATTCCCTCGATCGTACTTCTACTGGAAGACGCTAGTTTTTGTAGAAGTTTTAAGTACACTATATATAGGGGATATAAGTAACCCTTTAAAAAATAAATTTTTGGAGAAAGAATGTGGTCAATGCTAGTCTCAATTGGGCCAGTATTGTTGGTATAGTTCTGGCGGTATGCGGAGGCGGCCTTTATTTTTTGAGGTCCTTTAAGCCTGCCTTGGCGCGGGATTATGATGTTTTTTTCGCAGCAATTGGACTTTTGTGCGGAGGAATATTATTTTTTCAAGGTTGGAGGTTAGATCCTATCCTTCAGTTTGGTCAGTTTTTATTAGCAGGAACTACAGTTTTTTTCGCATATGAAAGTGTGCGATTGAGGGGAGTTGCTACTGATCAAGCTAGAAGGTCATCTTATTTTGATGATGATCCTATTTCTGATGTTCCAAGAAATTCTAGAGGTCGATTCAATGACGATTATGATAGGTTTGAAGAATCTGAAAGACCATCTAGAAGATTTAAACCTCAAGAAGATGAATTTGAAGAAGACTATACGGAGGGGAGACCTCGTAGGAGGAATGTTTCAAGAGCCATACCCTCTGCTGCAGCAAGTAGAAGTAGGCCATCTACAAGGGAGATAAGTCAGTTTGAAAATGACGAGCCTTTAAGAAGGAGAAGAAAGACTTCTGAAGATAGAAATAGGATACAACCAGAAACAAATAACTTTGGTGAAAGAAGAAATTTGTCTCGCGATGAGGTTAAAACAGGTTCGAGACCCACAATGAATCGTACAGTTTCTCGACGAGATAATACCTCTACCCCTGGCGATTCTTCTCCATTAAGAAAGAAACCTAATAGATCTCCTATTAGACAGCAAACTTCTGCAGCTCAAGTAGAAGATGCTTCATTTAAAGATGCTAATCAAGCTAAAAAAACACGTGAAACTCGTAGAGTAAGCTCATCAGCTAGATCAAGTTCAAAAAATCAAAATAGTAGATATAACGTTGGAACAAACAAGAAAAAACCAAGAGATAACAGTTCTAGATTTGATGATTAATTATAAGATTCCTGCCCATTTTAAAAACGATTGTTTACTAAATAATTCAATTAATATTATTGCAAGGAAGCCAATCATTGCGAACCTTCCATTAGTTATTTCAGAATAACTACTCCAACCAAATTTATATTCATCTTTAATTTCTACAGATTCTTCATCTAATTTATCTTCTCTAATTTGTTCATCGATGTAATTTGAATTTTTCTGTTGTTCTACATAACTATCATTCTCTAAATTAGTGACTTCTGAGTTAGTTTGTTCTTCTTTAGAATTCATTTTTTTTGCTAATCCTTAAAATTATACTTATCAGAAGTCAATAATTTCCAGTCTCCTTGTCCATTTAATTCTAAAATATTCTCGTGAAAATCTTTTAAGCTAGGTCTATGTCCAACACTAATGAGAGAAAGTTCTCGTTCCTTTAGTAAACTATATAGTTTTTTTTCAGTGTTAATATCTAAAGCACTTGTTGCTTCGTCAAGTACTGCAAATCTTGGAGAATTTAGTAATAGTCTTGCAAAAGCCAATCTTTGCTGTTCGCCTAGGGAAAGAATTCGTGGCCAATCTTGTTTGATATCAAGATTAGGATATCGATCTACTAAGGTTTGTAAATTTACTTCATGAAGTACAGAAGTCAAATGTTCATCACTAAATTTCTTAACTTCTGTGGGATAACATAATTGTTCCCTTAAAGAACCTAGTAACATATATGGTTTTTGAGGTATGAATAATAATTCCCCAATTTTTGGTTTTTTTACTACTCCCTGATCGGGTTCCCATAAACCACTAATCATTCTTAGTAAAGATGTTTTACCGCACCCAGATGGTCCTACAACCAACAATGATTGATTATTATCGATGCTTAAATTTAAATTTTTAATTATTGTTTTATTTGATCCTGGTGGGCATAGGTCAGCATTATTAATAAGAATTGAGGGGTAATCTGAAATAACGTTTTGATTGCTTGTTGGGTTGGTTTGACTAATGGATTCAACTTTTGATTGGAATCCTTCTAATCTGCCAATACCAGCAGTAAATTTTGCAAGTTCTTCGATTTGATTAACAATGAAAAATAACGAACCTTCAACCATTCCAAATGCAAAGCTTGCCTGAATAAAGCGTCCATAATCAATATCACCTTTAAAGTAAGGGATTGCCATTATTAAATATGGAAAGAAATTTCCAGCATAATTAATGGATCTTCTCATTACGTCTATTATTACTCTCCATATAATCAGTAAATTAAAGTTTCTCACCACTTCTCCTAAGCGTCTTTCAGTTTCACTTCGCTCAGGATTCTCTCCAGAGTAAAAGGCTATTGATTCAGCATTATCTCGAATATGTACTAAGCCATATCGAAAATCTGCTTCATATCTGAGTTGATCAAAGTCAATCTTTACAAGATTTTTTCCAGCAATTAAGAGGATAGAAGTTGCAAATGCGGCGTAACCAAATAAAGAAAAAGTAAGTGTTGTACTAATACTCCATAAAATAAGAATATTAAGTGAAAATGTTAGTAGGGCATCAAAAATACCTAATGTGAAAGAGAGACTTTGCCCTGTAAAAGCTCGGGTATCATCTGTAATTCTTTGATCGGGATTATCTACATCGGTTTGTTCTTCATCATTTGGATTTAACTGGTAATAAGCTTTATTAGTCATATAATCTTTGACTAAACTTTTTGAAAGCCATTCTCTCCAAATTATTCCTAACTTATATGTAAAAAATATTTGGGAAACCCGTATTGGTAGAGCCACAGCGAAACAACAAGCGTAAATCCCTAATATCCGATAAAATCCATCTTCTTGTTTTTCTACTAAAGCATTTGTTAAATCTCTTGCAATGAATCCAATACCTGCGTTTATTCCGTTTACAGCTAAAAGCATTAATACAATTATCGCAAGGAATAACCAATGTAGCCATCTACGGTTTTTTAATTGACGTCTTAAGCTAAAAAAGCTTCCTGATCCAATTAGAAATAATGCAGAGAAAAGCAATCCCCAACTCCCAGCCCAAATTGAATTGACAGTATTTACTACACCTCCGAAATACTTTTCAAGAAAAATTGGTTGAAAGCTTTCAAAAAAACTTATTATTCCTGTTAGACCAACAAGTACTACTCCACCAACACAAAATAAAAGAGAAATCAAGAGCCATATAAATTGGAATCCATTACATTGATCTATGGGAAGGAAAAAAGGTTGAGATAGCTTCCTTAATTTTTGTAATTGGTACAGTATTTTAGATTTATTATTAACTGCTTTATTCATTACTCGGCTAGTGTTATGAAATAAATTATAACTTTTAGCAGTCTATTGACCAAAGCCAATCAATGAAAGTGCCCACTCAGGTAAATTCAAGTAATTCATGATTGTTGCATCAAATTCATGAACTTTTGGAAAAGATTTATCTAATGCCCACCATAGTAGAAAAGGTAAATTAAATAAAATTTGTAATTGCCATTTATAAGTTATAACGTTCCAAATTTTTATTAACTTCGTTTTGAGAGAATCATCTAGCTCTGCCCAATTTTTTGAAATTAAATTGAATAAATTTTTAGATTCTGTATTTAAGGACTCAGGAGTATTCATTTTGTTTTTATTTATTTATAACCCATTAATATTTCTTTCGAGAGTTTTAACCTGGAGGCCAATTCATTTTTCTTCCAGATAAAAAATGAATATGTAAATGAAAAACTGTTTGTCCCGATTCTGCGCCAGTATTAATTACTGTTCTCCAATTAGTTAAATTTTTTGATTTAGCTATTTTGCTACCAACAAAAAGTAAATGTCCTAATAAATTTGAATCTTGCTCAATACACTCTAATAAACTGATTATTGGCTTTTTAGGAATCACTAAAAAATGTACTGGAGCTTGTGCCTGGATATCATTAAACGCAATACAAAACTTATCTTCATAAAGCTTATCGCAGGGTATTTCTTCATTAATGATTTTTTGAAATATTGTTGTTTCAGTCATTAAATTAATTAATTGAGATAACGTCTTTTTCGTTAAACCCTTCTTTTAAAAGTTCTTTGTTCAAATCATCTTTTGATGTAACTCTATCTACAAATAATATTCCATTTAAGTGATCCATTTCGTGTTGAATACATCTCGCCAGAAGTCCATCTGCTTTCATTTTACGAGGTCGTCCCATTTCATCTCTAAATTTTAATTTTATAGTTGATGGTCTTACTACATTCAAATAGACGCCAGGTATACTCAAGCAGCCCTCTTCGTATGAATTAAGGGTTGTTCCAAAGTCCGTAATTTCTGGATTGATTAATATTAGAGGTTCTGCTGCTGAATCTTCAAAATTTACATCTATAACAAGAAGCTCTTTGTTGATACCAATTTGAGGTGCGGCAAGTCCAATTCCTTTAGCTGCATACATGCTTTGAAGCATTTCTCTAGCAAGTTTTCTAACCGATTCGTCAACCTTAGTTATTCTTTTGGAATTTTGTCTTAATACATCATCACCAAGTTTATAAATATCTAGAGATGGCTTACCTGTTTGTTCTTTTGCAATTTTTTCTGAGCTTCCATTTGTTCTTGACTTTTTTGCAAGTTGTGAGAAATGGTTTGCCACGTTAAAAAAGTTTTTAATTAAAAGTTTAGCTATAAAAATACTAGCACTTTAATTTACTTTCTTTATATTTTTATAAATGAGTAATGATGATAAGTTAAAAGTCAGGCAAACTGATTGTAAAAAAAATGCTTTCAAGGAATTAACTATTATTAGGGATACCATTTTTTGGATTGATGTTGTTGGTGAAGGTCAAAATGAAAATGCCATTTTTGCAAGACCATTTAATTTCAAAGAAGCGTTTCCCCAGCAATTAACAAGTAAAAAATTCAATATTAAAAATAATTTTCATGGATATGGTGGTAAATCTTATAAATGTATAAATTTTAAAAATAGTTTTTATTTGATATGGATAGATCAGATTACCAAGGCAATATGGTTTCAAATTTTTAAAGAGGCAGCGTCAACTTATAGAAGCCAAAAAAAATATCTCATTTCAGTTCAAGAACCTAGACAATTATCTAAATCAATTGATGTAAATTTTGATTCTTCATTTGTCATTTCTGAAAAAAATTTATTGTATGGAATTTGCGAAATAAATAATAGAGATTATTTATTTTCTTTAAATTTAAAAAAAACCAAACAAGATATTCATCGAATAAAAAAATTTAAAAATTTTGCTGGAGAATTATCTTCTAATACATCTGCCAACTTACTTTCTTGGATAGAGTGGGATTCGCCATATATGCCCTGGGAGAAAAATGAGCTTTTTTTTGCTCAAATAAATTTAGATGGCGAGATACAAAAAATAAAAAAATTCTCAAATAAGCTGATAAATTCAAAAAAAAATGTTTCTTTTTGTCAACCCTATTGGATAAGTGAAACACATTTGGTATGTTCTGAAGATAGTTCTGGATGGTGGAACTTATTGTTTTTAGATGTTAGTGAAATTGAGAATATTTTCATTAAGAAAAAAGTCGAGAGAAATTTGATTGAATATGGAGCACCACAATGGGCATCTGGAAAAGCATTTTTTTCAGGGACTATTAAAAATTTATTTTGTGTATCAAAAAAAGAAAATAGTTTAATAGTAGAACAATATAAAGATCTTGAATTTGTTAAGGAATTTTCTACTCCTTTTACCTCAATAAGTGATTTCAGTGTTTTTCGAAAAAAAGTTCTTTTAAAAGGTTATGGATCTGATTTTTTGGGAATTGTATTTGAAATTGATTTTGCAAAAAAAGTTTTATCAAATGTTTTTGAGAAAATAAATGTTGAATATATAAAACATTGTTCAAAACCTGAATCTCTTTGGTTTAAGGGTTTTGAAGATAAATCAACTCATTGTTTTCTTTATAGACCGCTTGTTGAAAATTTTAGAAAGCCACCGCTCCTTGTTAGAGCGCATAGCGGACCAACTTCATTTTTTGATGGATCATATAATTCTGAAGTTCAATATTGGACGTCGAAGGGATTTTTTGTTGCTGAAGTCAATTATGGAGGATCATCAGGATTTGGCAAAGCATATAGAGAGAGGTTGAACTATAAATGGGGTATTGTTGATTCTTATGATTGCAAAGCACTAGCTCTTGAATTGATTAAATCAAATCAAGTTGATAGTGAAAAAGTAGTAATTTTAGGGAATAGTGCTGGTGGGTTAACTGCATTGAATTGTTTATTATATGGGTCTATTTTTAAAGCAGCAATCTGTAAATATCCTGTTATTGATTTGAAGGATATGCATTACAACACTCATAGGTTTGAAAAAGATTATTTAAATTCTTTGGTAGGAAATTATGCAAAAAACCATGATGATTATATAAATAGATCACCGATAAATCATATTAACAAAATAAAAAAACCTATCTTATTGTTTCATGGAAAACAAGATACAGTTATTTCTTATAAACAAACTTTAAAAATTCAAGAAATTTTGATGCAGAATAATAAATATTCAGAAGTTATTTTTTTTGATAATGAAGGGCATGGTTTTAAAAATATTGAAAATAAAGAATTAGTAATGCAAAAATCTCAGGAATTTTTAAAAAATGCTTTGAATATTTAAGAATTGATTTTTAGAAAATCAATAGTATCTTTTAATTTTTCTATAAACATATCAATTTCTTCCTTATTGGTTGTGAAATTCATGCTGATTCTAGCTGTTGATTTAATTCCAATGTATCTGTGAAGAGGTTGACAGCAATGGTGGCCACTTCTGATGCAAATTCCTTTTGAATCAAGAATTTCAGCAATATCATTTGAATGTATATTTTTTATATAAAAGGTGGCAAGTGAGGCTCTCTCAGGATCTATCTCCGGTGATGGACCTATGATTTCAATATTTTCTACTAGATTTAATTTTTCAAATAAATATTTAGTAATAGTCTTTTCATATTCATGAATTACATTCAATCCAATATTGTTAATATAATTAACTGCTTCAGCAAGACCTATTGCTTCAGCAATGGCTGGAGTTCCAGCCTCAAATTTGTGTGGTAGCTCTGCCCAAGTACTTGTCTTTTCAAAAACATCTTGAATCATTTCGCCACCTCCAAAGAGAGGAGGAATTTTTTCTAGGATTTCTTTTCTTGACCAGAGGAAACCAATACCTGTAGGACCGCATAATTTATGTCCTGATCCAGCTAAAAAATCTATATTAAGATCAATCACATCTAGTTTTTGATGAGCCAAACTTTGGCATGCATCTATTAACACTAAAGCACCTTTTTGTTTAGCTAATTTAGTTATTTCTTTGATTGGATTACAGCAACCTAGAGTATTACTAACGTGTACTATGCTAACAAGTTTAGTTCTAGATGTTAGTTTTGATTTAAAGTCTTCTATATCTAATTTCCCATCTTTATCAATACCTATAAACTTTAATTTGCATTTATTTTTTGCTGCAACCATTTGCCATGGAACAATATTGCTATGATGCTCCATTATTGATAAGAGAATTTCATCATCTTCTTTTAATGAATATTCGCCCCAAGATCTAGCTACTAGATTGATCGCCTCAGTAGCATTTCTTGTGAAAATAATTTCTTTTGCTGAATTCGAATTGATATATTTACTAATTAAATATCGTGCATTTTCAAATTCTTCTGTTGCTTTAGCACTTAATTGATGTGCCCCTCTATGTACATTGGCATTAAAGTTTTTGTAATATTCATCAATTTTTTTTAGGACTTGTATTGGTTTTTGTGTGGTTGCAGCATGGTCTAAATAAATAATTTGCTCATTACTTTTTGAGTTCTTATTTAAAAGAGGAAAGTCTTTCTTCGTTATTTCAGGAAAATTTTGAATTGTTTCCATTAATCCTCATTTAAAAGTTTATCAAGCAAATCCCATTTATCTTTTGAAATGGGAATAAATGAAATTATTTCTTGAAAGTAAGAACTTAATTGTAGTTTACTTGCTTGTGTTAATGTGATCCCTCTTGTTCTCATATAAAAAAGTTCTTCTTCATTTAGTTGCGAAATTGTAGCCCCATGTTTGCATTTGACATCATCAGCAATTATTTCTAATTGAGGTTTGGTATCTATTTGTGCGAGATTTGACAAAAGTAAATTTCTGCTTAATTGGGAAGCATCAGTTCTTTGGGCAATTTTCGGAACTATTATTGAACCTTCAAATATTGCATGTGATTTATTATCAGCAAGTGATTTATTAATTTGATCTAGAAATCCATTTGGGCCATTAAATTCTATTTTTGTATAGGTTGAAATCTGCTCATCTTTTTTTGTTATTTGCATACCTTTGATATTTGTTTTGGCGTTTCCAGCAGATTGTTTAATACTAATTTCAAATCTCGCATAATTGAATTTGAAATGTAAAGATCCTAAGTTGTATGTACTATTTTTTTGTTGAATCACATTAAGAGAATTTAATAGATTGGATCTGTTTTCACCGTAAGAAACAACACCATGATTTACGGAACTATTCTCTCTCAAGCAAAAGAAAGTTGATTGAGATAATGAAGAGTTTTCTTTACCAAGATTTACTTGTAATAATTCAATATCGCAATTCTTTTCTAAAAATATTACTAGGGTTTTTGCTTTTAAAGAATTACTTGATGCGTGACTAAAAATTTCAATAGGAGGAATTTTTGATCCATTTATTTTTAACCCCAAAATATTATTTTTACAACTTAAAGACAGATTTAGTAGGTCACTCCAATTTTCGTTTTGCTTAAAAAAAGATATCTGTTCCTTGATATATTTTTGTAATTCATCCTCACTTAATTGCTGTATTGAATAATTTTTATCTATTAATTTAATTTGGCACTTATCACCAATTATTAATCTAATAGTACTTTGAGAATCTTTCGGAAATGGTATATCAAATTTTGAATCTTTTTCATTAATTGAGTAATCTAAAAAGTTTGACAATTTTGATTTACTTGAAAGTCTCCATAGTTCATTTTTAGGATTAGGGAGAGGGCTTGATTGTAATTTATGAAGACAGATTTTTTGTATTTCTGTTAGGTTATCATCCGATTTATTAGTTTTTATTTTTTCAATAATTTCCATTTGTTTAGGTCTCTTTTATAAAGTTATCAGTCCATTCATACCCTTTTTCCTCAAGCTCTAGAGCAAGATCACTATCACCAGTTTTTATGATTTGACCGTCTGACATAACATGGACATAATTTGGCTTAATTTCATCTAATAATCTTTGATAGTGGGTAATAAGTATAATTCCAGTTTGTGCATTAGATATTTTTTTAATTCCTGATGCCACTATTCTTAGAGCATCGATATCTAGACCAGAATCGGTCTCGTCTAATATTGCTATCTTGGGTTCAAGTAAAGCCATTTGCAGAATCTCATTTCTTTTTTTTTCACCTCCGGAAAAGCCTTGATTTACACTCCTTGATAGGAATGCGTGATCCATTTTCACAATTTCTAACTTTTCTTTAACTAATTCTTCAAAATCAAAAGTATCCAATTCTTCTTTGTTGAGGAATTTCCTTCTAGCATTAGTTGAAACTCTAAGAAACTCAAGATTACTTACACCTGGAATCTCAATTGGATATTGAAAACCAAGAAAAATTCCAGATTGAGATCTCTCTTCAGGTTCTAGAGAATTGATGTTTTCACCTAAAAATTTAATGTCGCCATTTGTAATATTATACGAGGGATGTCCTGCAATGATTTTCGAAAGAGTACTTTTGCCACATCCATTTCTTCCCATAATGGCATGAATTTCTCCAGGATATACAGTAAGTGAAACCCCTTTTAAAATTGGAAGATTATCAGTAGATGCAGAGAGATTTTCAACTTCTAAAATTGGATCTGATTCTTTCATTTTACTTTGCATTTCAGTTTAGAAATTGATTAATTAACCTACTGATCCCTCTAGTTTAAGTGCCAGTAACTTATCTGCTTCAGCAGCAAATTCCATAGGTAATTGATTAAATACATCTCTGCAAAAACCGCTAACCATCATAGATACTGCTTCTTCAAATTCTATACCTCTGCTTTGGAGATAAAAAAGTTGGTCTTCTGAGATTCTACATGTGCTTGCTTCATGTTCAATTTCAGAATTGGGTTGTTGAGATTTGATGTAAGGGAACGTATTTGCAGAAGCTTGATCCCCTATTAACATTGAATCACATTGACTGTAATTTCTTGATCCTGTAGCTTTTGTCCCCATTTTGACAAGACCTCTATAGCTATTTTTTGACTTACCTGCACTAATACCTTTGCTAACAATAGTTGATTTGGTCTTAGGACCAATATGGATCATTTTTGTGCCGGTATCTGCTTGCTGGAGATTATTGGTGAGAGCCACTGAATAAAATTCTCCTATAGATTCTTCCCCTAAAAGAAGACAGCTAGGATATTTCCATGTAATTGCAGACCCTGTTTCAACTTGAGACCAGCTAATTTTACTTCTCTTACCTAAACATTTTCCTCTCTTAGTGACAAAATTAAAAATTCCGCCAATTCCTTCTTCATCACCAGCATACCAATTTTGCACTGTTGAATATTTTATTGAGGCGTCGTCTAGTGCTATAAGCTCTACAACTGCTGCATGTAGGGTATTTGTATCAAACATTGGAGCTGTACAACCTTCTAGATAACTTACAGAACTTGATTCTTCAGCAATGATTAGTGTTCTTTCGAATTGTCCTGAATCTCCACTATTAATTCTGAAGTAGGAAGATAGATCCATAGGGCAGGTAACGCCTTTAGGGATATAAACAAAAGAGCCATCACTAAAAACTGCAGAATTTAGTGCTGCAAAATAATTATCACTAGCTGGAACTACTGTACCTAAATATTTTTCAATCAAATCCGCGTGATTTTTTACTGCTTCACTAATTGAGCAAAATATAACTCCATGTTCAGCAAGTTCTTCTCTAAAAGTTGTGGCTATAGAAACACTATCAAAGACAGCATCTACTGCTACATTTGTGAGTTTTTTTTGCTCTGTGAGGGGTATTCCTAATTTATCAAAAGTCTCAAGAAGTTTGGGATCAACTTCATCTAAGCTAGAAATTTTCTCTTTTTGTTTAGGAGCAGAGTAATAAATAATATCTTGATAATCAATTTTTTTATATCCTAATGCTGCCCAATCAGGCTCTTTCATTTTTTGCCATTTTTTAAAGGCTTTTAATCTAAAATCAAGAAGAAATTTTGGCTCTTCTTTTTTCTGTGAAATTAATTTTATGATATCTTCATTTAATCCCTTTTCTATTTTTTCAGTTTCAATATCAGTAACGAAACCATATTTATAAGGCTCTTTTACTACATCTTTAACTAAATTTTCGTTGACCATGCTATCAAAAATAACTTATTACAATTAGCTTTATATACTTTAACGAAAGATACCCCCAATATTGAGTTTTTTTCCTTTATTAAAACTAAAAATTAATGTCTAATCATCTTGATCCCTTGTCTAACCCATTAAATATAGAAACTATTCAAGAAATTGATAATCTTGATCTACCTATAATGCAGAAACATCATTTAAGAATACTCGCTCATTGCCTTCAGATTTTAAAAATTATCAATTTAGAAAATAGTTTGGAATATCAAAATAAAAATCTTCTGAGAGAATGGTGTGATAACCAATCCAAAAAATTTGATGATAAAAAATTTAGTGATCTTTTTTATGAGCAGTTAGAATCAACTTCGAACAAATTAAGTACTTTTTCAAAAAAAATAGGCAAAAGTATTGAGGATTTAGAGATAGATGATTTAGTACTTTTAGTTAAACAAAGCTGAATTCTCTTTTATTAAACTGATCCCGAAGAAAAAATATATTTTTGTTGAGTCGTTAACAAATTCAGGTAATAAAATTTAAAAAAAAAGAAAATTAATTTACATTTCAAAAAGATCTGAAAATTAATTAATTTCATTGATACCAACTGTTTTGAAGAGAAATATCAATTTTGATAATTTTTTAGTAGTCAGAGGATCCTGACGACAGGCCAAAAAGACACACAATTCCTAAAAAAAAAGAACATACTGATCCCAAACAAAAACGGAGAATCTAAAGTGGCTGATGGGATCATGAATAAAGATCAATTACTCTCACTAACCCTCAGACAATTACGTCAAGAAGCAAGTAAATTATCGGTTCCGCTTTACAGTCGCAAAACAAAAGCCGTTTTGGTTGATTTGATACTTAAATATCAAGAAAAATCTACAAAGAAAACATACACAACATCTCCTGATTCAAAACCTGAAAAAACTCCTGAGTCCAATGCTTTCAACAATAGTGAAGAAGTTAAAACAAATGTAGTTTTCCTACCACGAGATCCAGATTGGGCTTATGTTTTTTGGCAAATTTCTGATGCAGATAGAGAAAAAGCACAATCATTAGGAGCCAATAAATTATGTTTAAGATTATTTGATGCATCTGGTTCTGAAGGAAGTAACTTTAATCAAGGAACACTTAGGGAGATAACAGTTGATAGCTATAGTACAGAGTGGTACTTGCCAATCCCACTTGCAGACAGAGACTATAAGGTTGAATTAGGTTATAAATACGGTTTTAACTGGATGTCATTGGCATTTTCATCTGTAAGTCATGTGCCTGGGTCTCACCCCTCTGAGCAAATTCTTGATAAATTTGTACCTTTTAATTTGGATTCTACTTCTGAGTCAATCCCAGATATTTCAACTCCTGTTGTTACAGAACAAAATGGTATGCATGAAAGGTTATATCAAGCAGCAACTAACATTCCTCTTAGAAGAAAAGTTGGCTCTGAAGAATTTATGGAAAATGTGAATTCAACAAACCTGAATGATAATTTGACAGATTCAGGAGCAGGTAAATGGTCATCAGGTTTAAATGAATCTGGAAGTGGGATTGTTAAAAATAGATCTTTTTGGCTAGTTGCTGATGCTGAGTTAATTGTTTATGGAGCAACAGAACCCTCTGCAAAACTCACAATTGGTGGGGAAGATGTGCCACTAGCTGCAGATGGTACCTTCAGAATTCAAGTTCCATTTAGAGACGGGACTCAAAAATATGATATTAAAGCTGTTGACGTATCAGGCGAACAAGAAAAAAGTATTTCAATGAAGTTTGATAGAACTACACCACTTGACGATACAAATGAAAAAGATAATGCTGAAACAGAATGGTTTTAATTAATTAAATTAATGCTAAAAAAATTTGTAGCTTTTACCCCTTTGTTTGGAGCATTAACATTTCCACTAATAGTTCCAATTACAATTTCTAAATTTGGTGTTAACTATGGAGTTCTGAGTGCATTATTAATTTCTTCATTATGGTTTATCGCTATGTTAAGAACTTCCGAAATGCCTCATTAATTTAGTTAGATTTTTGGAAGTTTCTTAAAAATATGAATCAAGTTAGTGTAATTAATATCAATTCTCCTTTTCTAGATCAAAAACCAGGTACCTCTGGATTAAGAAAAAGTACTTTAAAATTTCAGGAAGAACATTATTTAGAAGTTTTTATTGAAGCAATCTTACAATCATTAGAAGATTTAAAAGGTTCAACATTAGTAATTGGTGGTGATGGCAGATATGGCAATATTGAAGCCATAGAAAAAATTGTCCAAATATGCATTGCTCATAAAGTTCAAAAGGTTATTGTTCCAAAATTCGGTTTATTATCTACTCCTGCGACATCACATTTAATTAGAAAAGAAAATGCTATTGGTGGAATTATTCTTTCTGCAAGCCATAATCCTGGTGGGATTGATGGCGACTTTGGAGTTAAATTGAATATCTCTAATGGCGGCCCAGCTCCTGAAATAATTACTAATAAGATTTTCAAGGCTACACAATTACTAACCAGTTATAAAATTTGTAAAATTCAATTACCTGATTTTAGTGAATATGGAACTTATCCTTACGACGAAACTACCTTAGAAATTATTGATGGATTAACAGATTATTCTAATTTGATGGAGAAAATTTTTGATTTTGATCAAATTAGTGATTTTTTAAAAAAAGACTTCTCGTTAATCTTTGATGCAATGAATGCGGTTACAGGCCCATATGCAAAAAATATTTTTGTTGAAAAAATGGGTCTTGCACCTGATTGTGTCATGAATGGTAACCCGTTAAAAGATTTTGGAGGTTTACATCCTGATCCTAATCTTACTTACGCATCCCACTTGGCTGATTTGTTATTGAATAAAAAATCTTATAGTTTTGGTGCTGCATGCGATGGAGATGGAGATAGGAATATGATTTTAGGAAGTGGATGTTTTGTAAATCCTAGTGATAGCCTTGCAGTCATTACTGCTAACGCAAAATGTGTCCCTGGTTATAAAGATGGTATTACGGGTGTGGCACGATCCATGCCAACCAGTTCAGCGGTTGATAATGTTGCTCGAGCATTAAATATACCTTGTTTCGAGACACCTACTGGCTGGAAGTTTTTTGGAAATCTTTTAGATTCTAATTTAATTACTTTATGTGGAGAAGAAAGTTTCGGAACAGGTAGTGATCATGTGAGAGAGAAAGATGGACTATGGGCAGTTTTGTATTGGTTACAAGTTTTAGCTGAGAAAAAATGTTCGGTAAGTGATTTGATGCAGAATCATTGGAAACAATTTGGTAGGAATTATTATTCAAGACATGATTATGAGGCGATTCCTTCAAATATTGCTAATCAAATCTTTGGTAATCTTACTTCTATGCTCGAAAATTTAAAAGGAAATAGTTTTGCTGGCCATTTAGTTAAAGTTGCAGATAACTTCTCATATTTAGATCCCGTTGATAATTCCATAAGTGAAAATCAAGGTTTAAGATTGGTGCTTGATGATAATTCTCGAATAATTGTTCGCCTTTCTGGAACTGGAACTAAGGGTGCAACATTAAGACTTTACTTTGAGAAATTTTTCGATCCTCAACAGAATCTTTCGTTAAATCCTCAGATCGCTTTGAAACCTCTAATAGATGATTTAGATGCTTTATTGAATATTTCAAAACTTACTCAAATGGAAACTCCTACAGTAATTACATAGAATTGAAAGTAATGATTTTTTGATTTTATTTATATGCATTCAGAAAATTTATTTACTAATTATTCTCAAATAGAAAACAATGCACCTTTGGCAGATAAATTAAGACCGAAGAATTTGGAAGATTTTTTTGGTCAACAATCAATCCTGAATGAGAATGCGCTTTTGAGAAGTGCAATATTAAACGATAAGATTAGTAATTTTATTTTTTCTGGCCCTCCGGGTGTTGGAAAAACTACTTTAATTGAAATTATTTCCTTTAATACCCGTTCAAAATTAATTAAGTTGAATGCAGTATTATCAAGTGTTAAAGAATTAAGAAATGAAATCGCTAATGCAAAAGATAGATTAATAAATTCAAAAAGAAAAACAATTTTATTTATCGATGAGGTTCATAGATTTACATCAGTTCAGCAAGATGCTTTATTACCTTCAATAGAAAATGGCACTATAACTTTTATTGGTGCTACAACTGAAAATCCTTTCTTTGCTGTTAATAAAGCGCTTGTTAGCAGGTCTCGTATTTTTACATTACTTCCTTTGGGAGAAAATGATTTGCAGAAAATAATACAAAAAGTCATTACTCACTATTCAAAACAAAAAGATTCAAAAAAGGTTTATTTAACTCAAGATGCTACTAGTCATTTAATTAAATTTTCTGGAGGAGATGCAAGGACATTAATCAATGCGCTAGAGATGGCCATAGAAACAACTGCTGCAAATGATGCTGAAGAAATCAACATTAATCTCTCAATAGCAGAGGATGCACTACAAAAGAAAAATATTGTTTACGATAAAAATGGTCAAAATCATTACGATGTAATAAGTGCCTTTATCAAGTCCATAAGAGGTTCTGATCCAGATGCAACTTTATTCTGGCTTGCGAATATGCTGGAGGCTGGCGAAGATCCTAATTTTATTTTTAGAAGATTACTTATATCTGCCAGTGAAGATATTGGAATAGCTGATCCTAATGCCATAGTAGTTGTACAATCATGTTGTGATGCTTTTGATAGAGTTGGTTTTCCAGAAGGATTATATTTTTTAACGCAGGCTTCTTTATATTTAGCTATTTCTCCAAAAAGTAATAGTACGAAAAGTATTTTTAAAGCAATTGAAACAATCAAATCTTCCAATGCTTTTGATGTTCCACTTAATTTAAAAAATAATTCTAATAGTTATGTGAATCCTCATAATTATCCAGGTAATTGGGTCGTGCAAGAATATCTTCCTAAATCTTTAAGAGGTTTAAAAATATGGGAACCAAATAATAATGGATGGGAAAAAACTCAATATGAAGAACTGCTTAGAAGAAAAGAAAATTAAAAATTTTTCGAACAACAAATTATCTCAGGATTAAAAGAAGTTTTTTCTTCGTACGCTAAAGCAAGAGTCCAATTATGGAAGTTAATACGAGAATAATGTAAATGTATGTTTTTCTTTTGATGAATTAACTTCTTTGGCTTTTCAAAATATTGCCAATGGTTTATGTCTTTAGCTAATTTTCCATGATCCCATTTTATAGCCGCTTCAACTGCACACCATTGATTTAATATCATATTTTTTGTCACCAACTTATTATGGATTGATTTATTAGTGTGAAAAAAATATTTTTCTGCAAATTTTTTATGGTTAAAATCTCTATCTGTTCTCTCAATATCAATCCCTATTTTGCTTTTATGCCAGACTATAGTAATGGCATCTTTACAATGACTCAAACTGATATTTCCCATACCACTAGGTAAACTTGGAGGTTCTCCGGGATGAGCTTTAAGCGGAATTTCTAGAGGATCTAAATCAAAAAGTGTCGAAAGCGATTGTCGTAAATAAGCTCTTGTTTCTAAAAAAATATTTGCTCTTGAACTTGATAGATTTTTTGCAGTTTTAATTTCTCCTGCCGTTGCGACATCTTGTACACCTTTAATCTCATAAAACCAAATTTTTGGTATTTTATATTCATACTCATTTAATAATTTCAATGGCTCTTAAGGTTGGCGACAAAGCACCAGAATTTAAATTAAAAGATTCTTTTGAGAAAGAAGTTTCTCTTAGTGATTTTAAAGGTAAAAGAATAATACTATATTTTTATCCAAAAGATAATACTCCAGGATGTACTAAAGAAGCATGTAATTTTAAAGAGAATTGGGATTTACTTCAAAAAAATAATATTGTTGTGCTAGGTATTAGTAAAGATAATGCTTCCTCTCATCAGAAATTTATAGAAAAATTTAATTTACCTTTTATTCTTTTAACTGATCCTGAACCTTTTAAAGTTTCTTCTGATTACGATAGCTATGGACTGAAGAAATTCATGGGAAAAGAATATATGGGAATGATGAGAAATACTTTTTTGATAGATACTGATGGTAACATCGAAAAAATTTACTTAAAGGTAAAAGCAGCAATAATGGCTGATCATATAATTGCAGACCTTGAGTTAAGTTAATTGTTTATGGAAAGGTAGTGAATAATCATTCCCTCCATAACTAGATTAGGTGCATTGATAATATTTTCTTTTTGAGTTTTTAGAGATTTTGTGAGTAATTGAGAGTCTCCTCCACAGATTATTAAAATATCCTTTGCGGGATTAAATAAACTATTAATCACGCCTGTAAGAGAGTTGGTTACTCCTTTTAAGATTGCTTCTTCTGTATTAATTAAAAAATCTTTGATCGGAATATCATATTTTTTGGGAACTTTAAGATTTTTTGTATTTTGTTCCATTGATTTTAATTGTGTTAGAAAACCTGGAAGAAGTTGACCCCCAATAATAGATCCATTTGAATTTAATTTTGTTATTGATAATATTGTTCCAAAATCTGCAATTAGCAAATCTTTTTTTTTAGTGTTTTCAATAATTTTTAAAGCGGCAATACAGGCAAGAGCTCTATCAACTCCAAAATAAGCAGGAAGATTTGATAATTGAATATCTTTAGTTTTTATTTCATTTTCTTTTTTCAGCAATAAATTTGGTAGTTTTCCTACAGAAGCCCAAATTAATTGATCAAGATCTATATTTTCGGGAACTTTTTGCTCTTTTTTGGTATGGAAGAATTTATATTGATTTTTAGAATATTTTGCCCAATGAAGCCTACTATTGCCTACTAATAAAAAATTTATATCTGAGACCATTGTTCTATGATCAATTTAATTATTTGTGTGTATCCCACATTCTTGTTTAATCCCCCCAAATCTTGTTTCTCTCCCCTTTATTTCAATACCATCGGGACTGCTTGAATGCCAATCTCCTACAGAAGAATAACCTTTGAGAAAAAGTGGATGTGCAGGTAAATTATTCTCTTCCATATAATAAAAAATATCTTTATTTGTCCAATTTAATAAAGGTCTTAAAGAGAGTCTTTGACGAATTACGTCTAGGAATTGCATTTTGTTTCTATTTTCTGTTTGGCTTGATCTAACACCGCTTGCCCAGCAGAAAATATTATATTTTTCTAGACCATTTTCTAAAGGTTTTATCTTTCTTAATTGATGATATTTATCCAAATCACTCTCTTTATTTGTTTCCCAAAGTTTTCCGTATTTAGCCTCCATTCTTGCTGGAGATAATTCACTTTGGAGAACTTCAACTTCTATGGATAAATTATCTATAAGCTTTTCAGCATAGTGGTATGTTTCTGGAGGTAGGTAACCTGTGTCTATCCAAAATATTTTGATTTTTTTCTGTAAACATAATTTACTAACCATATTTAAAAGTACTGATGACTGTATGCCAAAACTTGTTGTAATAGCAAATTGATTATCAAACTTTTCATAAGCCCAATTAAGCATTTCTTGAGGCTTCATATCTACAAGCTCTTGATTATATTTCCTTAAGTTAGGTTGAATATCTTTGTGGATGTTTTCAATCATTCTTCGATTTGATTATGAGTTTAATGTTATTTCGCCCAATTTAAAAATTATTCCTATAGTTTAATAATACATTTACGCATAACAATATTTCACTAATGAAATCAATACAAAAACCAATAGTAATAGTTGGAGCAGGTTTTGCAGGCATGACATTTGCTTTGAATTTAAAGAACCTTAATCCTTCTTTACCGATTCTTGTAGTTGATTCTGAAACTAACTTTATATTTAAACCTCTAATGTACGAAGTTTTAAGTAATGAAATAAGAAGTTGGGAAGCTACCCCAAAATTTGCAAATATTTTTTCTGATGCAGGTATAACTTTTTTAAGAAATCGTTTAAACAAGATTTCTTTCAAAGAAAATATTCTTGAATTTAGCGACGATTTAAAATTAAGTTATCAATATCTTGTTATCTGTACAGGGTCTATTCCAAATAGTTATTTAACAAAAGGGGTAGATGAAAATTGTTATTTTTTTAACGATTTTCACGATCTAAATAAATTAAGATCTTTTTTAAAAAAATCACAAAAAACTGCGCTTCATAAAAAGATATTCATAGTTGGAGGTGGTCCTTCTGGCGTTGAGTTAGCATGCAAAATTAAAGATATATTTGCAGACCGATTTGAAATTAATTTAATAGAAAAATCAAATGAAATCCTTAATAAAAACAAAATTTTCAATAGAGAACAAGCAGAGCAAGCATTAGAAAAAAGAAAAATCAATATTCTTTTGAATTCCACAGTTAAAGAAGTCTCAGAAACTAAAATTTGTATTTCTAGTGAGGTTGGAATAACTTTTTTGGAAAAAGATATTGTGATTTGGACTGCAGGTGTTAAACCTAATTTGTCTTACTTAGAGACTGATGAAATAACAAAAAAATTTGGACGAATTTTAGTTAATAATAATTTGCAAATAGAACAATATAAAAACTGTTTTGCTATTGGCGATATTTCAGTTATTGAAGGAATGGAGGATTTACCCATAACTGCTCAGGTCGCTATGCAGGAGGGAAATCATCTAGCTAATAATTTAGAACTTATAATTAAAGGAAAAGATCCTTTACCCTTTGAATTTCAAGATAACGGCGAAATGATTAGCTTAGGTATTGGCGACGCTTCAATTTCTGGGCTTGGGGTTACTTTATCTGGGAAATTGGCTTTTGAGGCAAGAAGGCTTATATATGCTTCCAAGTTGCCTGATATTACAGAAAGCTTAAAATCTGCATCTTCATGGATATTCCAAAAAAAATCTATTTTTAAAAAGTTTTTTAAAAAAGATTATTCCATTTAAACTTTTTTGAAATATTGTTTTTGGTTATATTGAGTGAAATAACTGTCGTATGAATTTAATTGCAGTGGTTAGTAATAATTTTGATGCGTTTATAACGGTAGTTGTTTTAATAATGTCAATAATTTTGTTTATAAAAAATACTATTGCGCCAGAATTGACTGGTTTGTTATGTGTTGGAATATTTATAGCTACTGGGGTTCTTTCTCCTGAAAAAGCTTTAGCTGGATTTGGTAGCCCGTCGTTAATTACCCTTATGGGTTTATTCGCAGTTTCCTCTGCGTTATTTAAAAGTGGTGCCTTAGACAGAGTAAGAGAATTGATTTCTTCTGAAAGTATCAGAACTCCAAGGAAATTAATTTCTTTAATTGCTTTTTTGATTGCTCCAATATCTGGAATTGTACCTAATACTCCAGTAGTAGCATCGTTGTTACCTTTAATTGAAAGTTGGTGCGAGCGAAGAAATATATCACCATCAAAAGTTTTGTTACCTCTTTCTTTTGCTACTTTACTCGGTGGAACTCTGACATTATTAGGTAGCTCAGTAAATCTTCTTGTAAGTGATATTAGTCAACAATTAGGTTATGGAGCTTTGGAATTATTTAGTTTGACTTCAATAGGAATTCCTGTGTGGCTTATAGGTACAATCTATATGATTCTAGTTTCTGACATGCTTTTGCCAGATAGAGGGAGAAATAAGGAGTTTATTAAAAATGGTGATATGAATATATATTTTACTGAAGTTACTATTCCCTCTACTTCAGAATTAGTTGGACAATCTGTCAGAAATAGTAGATTGCAAAGACGATTTGATGTTGATGTTCTGGAATTGCAACGAAATGGAAAAGTTATTCTTCCTCCTTTGGCTGATAGAAAGATTGAACCGGATGACAGATTAATAATCCGCGTTACAAGAGCAGACTTATTTAGACTGCAGCAGGAACATACCATTCTGTTAGGAGAAAATAAAACATCTTTCGATGGAGCTAATGTTTTCTCGGATGATGAAGGTACTAAGACCTTTGAAGCCCTCTTACCAGCTGGTTCAACTCTAGCCGGTGCAAGTTTGAGAGAATTAAGATTTAGGCAGCGTCATAATGCAACAGTTTTAGCATTAAGAAGAGGTCAACAAACTGTGCAGGAGAGATTAGGCCAAGCTGTTTTAAGGGCTGGAGATGTTTTATTATTGCAAGCACCTTTAGATTCAATAAGAGGTTTGCAAGCTAGCAATGATTTGCTTATTTTAGATCAATTTGAAGATGACTTACCTTTTTTGATAAAAAAACCTATATCGATTGCAATTGCAATAGGGATGGTGGTTTTGCCTTCGGTTTCTAATATTCCATTAGTTGGTTCAGTCCTTTTAGCAGTTATTGCAATGGTGGCTTGTGGATGTTTAAGACCTGCAGAGATACAAAAATCAATTAGGTTAGATGTCATTTTATTGTTGGGATCTTTATCATGCTTTAGTGTGGCTATGCAAGTAACAGGATTAGCGGATTTAATTGCAATCAATCTAAACTTTGTCCTTAATGGAATGCCTCTGTATTTTGCCCTAGTCGTAATTTTTATATCGACAGTTATTCTTACACAATTTATAAGTAATGCTGCTTCGGTTGCTTTGATTTTGCCTGTTGCTATTGAATTCTCAAATGTTTTAGGCATTTCACCAAGCGCTTTAATAATGCTTGTTTTGTTCGGGGCAAGTCAATCTTTCTTGACTCCAATGGGTTATCAAACAAATTTAATGGTTTATGGTCCTGGAAGATATAGATTTTTTGATATCGCAAAATATGGAGCTGGATTAACACTGATAATGTCGTTTATAGTGCCAGCATTGATAATTCTAAATTACGGGTAATATCGTGAAATTTATAAGCAAGATATATAAGATCAAAGATGCTTACAAAAAGCTATCAGTACCACAATTTACTATTGTTACAGGCTTGTTAATTATTTGCCTTGGAACTTTAATTTTGAGTTCACCATTATGTTCATCTTCAAAGGTTGGTTTGTGGGAAGCATTTTTTACATCTACTTCTGCAATAACTGTTACTGGCTTAACAATAATAGATATTGGCGTTGATTTAAATTTCTTTGGCCAAGTTTTCTTATCTTTTATGCTGTTATCAGGTGGTCTGGGATTAATGGCTATTACAACATTTTTACAAGGGTTTGTTGTAAAGGGGACAAAGCTAAGAACTAGATTAGACAAAGGAAAGACTCTAGATGAATTTGGAGTTGGAGGAATCGGTCGAACTTTTCAAAGCATTGCTATTACTGCGTTTAGTATTATATCTTTGGGCGCAATTGTTTTATATTCTTTTGGATTTGTAGATATTCAAAATAATTGGGAAAGACTATGGTCTTCAATTTTTCACAGCATATCGGCATATAACAATGCAGGATTTTCTCTAAGGTCAAATAGTATCCAAGACTATAGAGCAAATTATTTGGTTAATAGTGTTTTTATTTTTCTCATTGTTATGGGTGGATTGGGATGGCGGGTTATTGATGATATTTGGAGTAATAAAAGAAATCTTTCTTATAAAAAATTAAGCCTTCATTCCAGACTAGTTATTAGGACAAGTTTGTCTCTAATAGTATTTGGATCATTAGGATTATTTATCACTGAATCATTGCTAAATAGTCAATTTTTTAATGATTTGAATTTTTTTGAACGGTTAATGTCATCAGTCTTTGAGACAGTAAGTGCAAGAACTGCAGGCTTTACAAATTACCCAATCTCTTTGAACTCCATATCAGATACTGGCCTATTGTTATTAATGACTTTAATGTTTATTGGTGCAAGTACGGGAGGTACTGGTGGAGGTATAAAAACAACTACATTTATCGCTTTAATGGCTGCAACTAGATCAACCTTAAGAGGTCAGAAAGATGTAATTATTAGCAATAGATTAATTTCAGATAAAGTTATTCTAAAGGCAGTTGGAATCACAGTTGGATCTTTGCTTTTTGTTCTTTTAATGGCAATGTTGCTAAGTACAACAAATACCTTTGTTAAGAAAGAATCTTTTACATTTCTAGAAATTCTATTCACCTGTATCTCTGCATTTGCAACTGTTGGTTTTGATATTGGATTAACTGCAAAATTAAATCATTTCGGCCAATTTATTCTTATTATTGGAATGTTTGTGGGCAGACTTGGTATCCTTTTGCTTTTAAGTGCACTTTGGCAGGCTCTATATAAGAGTAGAATAGATAGACAAAAGAGAATTGGCTATCCTAGGGCTGATCTTTATGTTTAGGATTGATTTAGTTTTATTATGGCTGATTGGTGGCAGTGGTCTCAAAAGAGAGAAAAAGAAGCCCTCACTTTTGCAGTTGTTGGGGTTGGAAGATTTGGAACTGCTGTTTGTAGAGAACTTATAAGTAATGGTGCAGATGTGTTGGCTGCAGATTATTCGGAAAAAGCTATTGATGATCTGAGACAATTGGAACCTTCTATAGAAGCTAGAGTTGTAGATTGTACTGATGAAGAGTCTATGAAGGAATCTGGAATACTTGAAATGAATACTGTTGTAGTAGGTATAAGTGAACCCATTGAAGCAAGTATAACCACGACACTTATAGCTAAAGATAGTGAAGGCAGTAAAGTGAAAAGAGTAATAGCAAGAGCCACGAGTGACTTGCACGAAAAAATGTTAAAAAGGGTAGGTGCAGACAAAGTTGTCTTCCCTTCCAGAATGCAAGGAGAGAGATTAGGCTTAGAACTAGTTAGACCAAATCTAATTGAAAGATTGGAACTCGATAATCAAACTGGTATAGATGAAATAACTGTTCCAGAGGAATTTATTGGAAGATCTTTAAGAGATTTGAATTTGAGGAAAAATTATTTAGTTAATGTTCTCGCAGCAGGACCTGCTGAAGAGTTAACAGTTAATCCTCCAGCAAAATATATCTTGGAAAGAGGAAATATTTTGGTAGTAATGGGAAAAACTGCAGATTTACAGAAATTGCCTCAAAATTAATTATTTTTAATCAGATTTTTTATAGTATCTAATCCTTTGAGGAGCTTTTTTTAATCTTTTAACGCTTTGTTTTTCAAGCTCATTTCTAAATTTATCAGTATCTAAATTATTTTCTGAAACAGGTGATTTACTTTCTTTTTCGAAATATTTTTTTATACCCTCTTGTATTAATACTTTTGCCATATTACTAACCGTCCTAGATTCATTATTAGCCAAAATAGTTAATTGCTCACATATTAATTCCGGAAGAACTACTTGAATTCTGGGAGATTTAGGCTTCCCATTAGTTGAGTTTTGGCGGGTAGCCATGAGTCAAAGTTGATAACTGTTACTTATTAGTATACACAGTTAGTCAAGGATACTATCTTTGTGTATATTATAAGTAAGGAAATTTATGTCCGTATCAATTAATTGTTTTATTGCCCCATGAAAAATTCAAGAAAAATTGATTCTCCTAAAAGGTCGATAATTGATAAACCGAAAAAAAGATTAGTCAATTCTGATTCTCGCGATAATGAAAATAGTGACGTTTTGGTATCAGCTGTAATTAGTCCATATTTATTAACTCATCTTCACCATATTCTTCAGCAATCTGAGTATTATGCTCAAAAAGATGGTAAAAAATCTCACGCAGCTAACTTTGCGAAACTAAGAAAAGTTTTATGTTTAGACGCAAGAAGTATGGCAGATGCCTCCGCAAAAGAGATAAAAGATGTGGATAATGATTTATCTAATAATAAATATTATGAACAAAATGTAGCTTGAAGTAATAATCTATTAATAAATAGATTTTAAAAACATGTCCAGTAATGCTGAAAAGCTCTATAAGTTAATAGCCAATGATTCCAAAAAGAAACAAAGTCTGTTTATGATAGCTTTAACTAATCCCAAAAAAGCATTAGATAAAATTTGCGATATTGGAAACGAGTTAAATATTTCTGTGACTAAAGAAGAGGTTATTAAATATTTGAGTACTATTGATGATGAGGCAACTAAAATGTGGTTGATCAAGGCTCGAGGAGGTCTTTAGGAAATGGTTTCGAATAATTATTATTAGGATTAGGAATAGGTTTTATTCTTTTGTTGTAGCCACCTCCACCAGCCAAAGTCCAAAAAAACCAATAACTTGGAATTGCAAGAGCTGCAGCTATGAAAATCACTACAATTTGTTCTATTCTTTTCATGATTTAATTTTATTCCACAAAATATTTTTTAGTAAATAAGCCACAAATTTTGTAAATTCTATTTTTAAAACAGTGATTAGATTTGAAGGTGTAAGCAAAATTTATTCTACAGATGTTGTTTTAAAAAATATTAGTTGGGAGATTAAGAAAGGAGAAAAAGTTGGCTTAGTTGGTTCTAATGGTGCAGGTAAATCAACCCAATTTAAGATTTTAATTGGAGAGGAAGAGAAAACAAGTGGCACGATCATCAAAGAGGGAAATCCTAAAATTGCCCATTTGAAGCAAGAGTTTGATTGTAATTTGAATTTTTCAGTGAGACAGGAATTAGAAAGCTCTTTTAAAGATATACAAATTGTTGCCATTAAACTTTTAGAAATTGAGAATAAAATGAAATCGTTGGATATAAACAAGAATTCCGATGAACTTGAAAAATTTGTAAATCAACTCGCAAAATATCAAGCAAAATTTGAAGCTTTAGGTGGTTATAAAATGCAATCTGATGTAGAAAAAATATTACCAAAGTTAGGTTTTTCTACAGAAGATGCTGATAAATTAGTTGGCAATTTCTCAGGTGGTTGGCAGATGAAAGTTGCACTTGGAAAAATAATCCTACAAAAACCTGATTTACTTTTACTGGATGAACCAACCAATCATTTAGATTTAGAAACTATTTTTTGGCTGGAAGAATATCTATCTTCGCTTAAGATTGCAGTTATTATTATTAGCCATGATAGATATTTCTTAGATAAATTATGCAAAAAAATAATTTTTGTAGATAGAGGAACATCTGAAACATATAATGGGAACTATTCTTTTTTTGTAGAACAGAAATCTTTGAAGGAAGAATCACAAAATAAGGCATATCAATTACAACAAAAAGAAATTGAGTTACAGAAGAGGTATGTAGATAGATTTAGAGCTAGTGCAACTAGAAGTTCTCAAGCAAAGAGTAGAGAAAAACAATTAAAAAAGATTTCAAAAATTGAGGCTCCCATCGCAAAATCAAAAAGTCCTGTTTTTAATTTTCCAGAGTGCCCACGCTCAGGAAAATTAGTTCTAAATATCAAAAATTTGTCTCATAGTTTTGAAGATAAAATTCTTTTTTTAGATATTAATTTAAAGATTTCTGCTGGGGAGAAAATAGCAATATTGGGACCTAATGGCTGCGGCAAATCTACATTGCTTAAAATTATTATGAAAAAAATACCTCCTGAAATTGGAGAAATTAATCTTGGTAAACATAATATAATTACTAGCTATTATGAACAGAATCAGGCTGAAGCTCTTTCTCTTGACAAAAGGGTTATTGATTTAATATTTAATAAATCTCCAGAATGGTCCCAAAAAAAAGTTAGAACATTTTTAGGGGGTTTTGGCTTTAAAAATGAAACTGTTTTTAAATATATTAAACAACTCAGTGGGGGAGAAAAGGCAAGATTAGCGTTGGCGCTCATGATTATTAATCCTAGTAATTTCCTTCTTTTGGACGAACCAACTAATCATTTGGATCTGCAATCTAAGGAAAACTTAGAATTAGCAATTAAAAATTACAAAGGTTCATTATTAATCATTTCTCATGATCGGTATTTTATTTCAAAGGTTGCAAATAGAATTATTGAAATTAAAGATTCAAAGTTATTTTCATATGATGGTAATTACGAATATTTTTTAGAAAAAACTCAAAGCCAAAAAATTTGATTCCTTTTAATAAAATTTACAATTGGCTAAGTAAGATCACTCATTTACCTTTACATAGTTTACTGTCCTTTATTAATCTTAAAAATACAAAAATAAGTTTTATAATTCAAATGAAAAATTACGATTTCCAAGATAAACACTTTCAAATTTCTGATCCTATTGAAAGTTATTTTGAATGCATTACTTCCTGTGATATCAGGGATGGTAGATGTATTTCTAGATGCGTGGAAATACTTAAACGGAATGACACTAAAATTTTTTAGTTATTTCGTAGATTAGTAATATCAGTTGGTATTACTTTTAATTTAATAAATTTATTTTTACGCTTCAACAATATATTTACTTGATTTTTGATACCATTTTTATTAATTTCTTCTATTACATCTGATGCTGTTTCAATATCTTTATTGCCTATTTTAATTAAAATATCATCTATCTTGATTCCACTTTTTTCAGCTGGACTGTTTGGTACAACATATCCAACTTTTACGACATTATTTTTTCTCTCGGAAATACTTTCTTCTATTAGACTAATTCCAATCATAGGATGTATAACTTTCCCATTATTTAAAAGTTGATAGGCAATTTCCTTAGCTTTATTAATTGGGATTGCGAAACTCAAACCTGCTCCTGGACCTGATCTGATCAATGTATTAATACCAATTACTTCCCCATCGCTATTCAAAAGTGGACCTCCAGAATTGCCAGGATTAATAGCAGCGTCTGTTTGTATCAGTTCAAGTTTTTTATCATATATTCCTAATTGAGTTACGTTTCTATTTAGATTACTAATAATACCAAGCGTAACTGTGTTTTCCAATCCGAATGGATTTCCAACTGCGATGGCCCAATCACCAACTTTAATCTTTTTAGAATCGCCCAATTTTGCTTTTGGCCAAGGCCCTTTTCCTTCAATCTTTAGCACAGCTAAATCAGTAAAATAGTCTTGGCCTATCAGTTTAGCGTTTATTTTTTTGCCATTGGTTAAACCAACAATTACCTTATCTGATCCATTTACTACATGAGCATTGGTCATTACAAGTCCATCTGCAAATATAAATCCACTGCCTTGGTTTTGCTCTATCCTTGGTCGATTTTCGTTAGGCAAATCTAATCCAAAAAATCTTTCAAAATATGGGTCCAGAAATAGTTGAGAATTTCTTGGAAAATTTCTTTTTTTAATATATCTTTGAGTATCAATTGTCACAACAGCTGCACCGGTTCTTTCTACAGCTTTAGTTATGAAAGATTTGTTTGAAAATAAACTTTCTTCATTAATTTTTGGTTTGCTTAATGGTTGGGATATTACTTTTGAAGGATATGTAATGCCTACTGGAATTAATGAGATGATCAGTAATAGCTTTTGGATGTATTTTTTCAATTTTGATTTTCTTACTTTTCTCGAGAAATTTGATCCACTATATTAGTGTATTTTTAATATAACTAGTAAATTAATTAATTGAATCTAGAGAATAATTTAGTGACTTAAATTAGCTAAATTTCTTTTTTTCGGGCTATGATATTAAAAATATATTCAAACAATTTATAAGTTCAATGACTCTTCTCTTTCCAATTATTTATTCTGCGGCCTTAACTTATTTAGTGTGGAAAGCTTTTAAAGTAATGTCTAATGGCTGGGACATATCCGATAATAAAAATAAACGTTTAAGTACTTCCAGTTTTAAACAAAAAAAATATACAGTACATCCAGAACTTTTAGATAAATCAGGTAACATAACTGAAGAGGAGCTATTAACAGTAAGATTTTCGAATGATAATGACTCTACATTAGAAGAAAAGGGTTCAACAACTGATTAATCAAAATACATCTAAGGAAAAAAATTGGAATTAAGAACTAAAATCGTTTCAGCGGTAATAAGATCTCTCAAATTGCCACCAAGGTTTCGCTTGAAAATGGTTAAAGAAGATCCAGTGAGACTTGAACTAAGCCTAACTCCTTCTTACGGTAAAAATCCAGTTATTGTTGGCATAGTTGAATCTTTAGACTTAGTCGCGCGAAGAGATAGAGAAGGCAGACTCCCTAGAGATCTTCAAGGGACTTGGGACTGGACTGTAAGACATAGAAAAGTGAGTACTGGAGGTTGGAATCCTATGTTAAAAGAAGCATTGCAAACAATGTTTGATACAGGATTGCCAGCTATTGTATATGAGGAATTAACTGGAGATGAGTATCGACCTGTTGATGGTGTAAGACATGTTAAATAAATAATTTATTATTTTTCATAAAATCTTCCTTAAAACGTTAAAATAATCTGATAGATAATTTAGTTAATTATGAATAAAGAGAATCAACCAAGATTTGGCTTTGTAAATTTTGCAGAAACTTGGAATGGCCGTATGGCAATGATGGGTATTTTGATTGGACTTGGTACTGAATTAATTACTGGACAAAGTATTCTGCGACAAATTGGAATAGGTTAGTTTTTTTACTTAATTTCTTCTGCTTTCACATCAATGGTACTTTCACTAGGCATTTTATCTAATTGATTTTTCTTATTTATATTCTCTAAATCTGCACCGCAATTCATGCAGTTTTCACTTAAGCCTAATGATATTGCCCCACAATTACTGCATGTATTAATTTTAGATTTGTAAGAGTTAAAACCAATAAACACTAAAACTAATAATAGAAGAGGAATTAAAAATAAAAGAAGTAGAATATTTCCAACCAAGCTAATGAAAAAGTTAAATCCAAAAATTGGAATAACGATAAGTATGATTAATGAGTAGGTAAGAAGATTTTTATTAGCTTTAAGAAAATAATTCACCTTAGTTATCTTTATTTATAATTTCTTTTTTTATTTACTAAAGTCATATTAGCAATTACTACGCTCCAACACTGTCCAAAATATAAAATCACTCCTAATAGCCATACCCACAAAGTAAGTACTAGGAAACCTCCAATAAAACCGTATGCTTGAAATCTTACTCCAAGTGAAAGAATACTTTTACTTACTGCTAGGTTCAAAGTGGTTAGGCCAATTCCAATAAGAAATGATCCTGGTAATAGTGGTTTCAAAGGAACTTTTCTACTGGGTAAAAGTGCTTGTAATAAAAGAGCCATTAAAGAAAAGCCAATTAGTGGTATTGCAAACTGACCAACCTGTAATAACGGCAACTTTAATAATAAATCAGAAATAAGATTATTAGATTTTGAAAGATTTTCTAAAACGTTACTTGGGATCATCCTAAGATTTGCACTAATTTGATCTAGTACCATTAAAAAACCAATAAAGAATACTATTAGAAAAGCTTCAACTCTATTTCGGAGAAACTTCGAAGCTTGCACTCTCCACGCAGCATTAACTTTTTTAGAAGGAATCTCGTCTTCCCAAAGCCTATCCGACCCTCTTTGAAGAGATAGATATGCATTTCCTGCTGTAAAAAGCAAAAACATAGCCCCAAGAATTCCTGCTCCAAAACCTTGATCTATCAAATTAAATAATGTTGTCTCTACTAACTCAACTACTGAAGGAGGTAAAAGCTGAGCAGCAATTGCAATTATTTGTTGATCTAATCCTTCTTGTTTTCCTAGGAACCATGAAGCTATTGAAAGAGAAATTAAAAGGATGGGAAAAAATGATTGAAGTGTGTAGTATGCAAATGCAGCGCTTAAATCAACACAATCAGATTTGTTCCATCGCTCACAAGCTCCCCATAAACTTTTAAGTATCCATGTTGAACTTCTCTGCATATTAATTTTCTTCAAATATTTATTTATTTACTTAATTTTTATTGTATCTGATTAAGAAATTTTTCAAGCAATGTTTTATTTATGATGCAACTATTTTTCCAATAACAAATTGCCCCATGGCTTTAAAATTTCAAATTTTTCAATAGATCTACAAGCAATTAATGGAAAATTAACATCGCTCAGGTCTTCTCCTGGAACTAAATTTAAAGGATCTGTTTCTAACCACTCTATAGAACAATTGAGTTCTTCTAATAGCAGCCAGGCTGCTGCAATATCCCATATTTTAGGGGTTGATTCTATTGCTCCGAAAGTTTGGCCCATAGCTACACTCGTAAGATTTAAACTCGATACACCTAAGAGTCTGATTTTGCCAGGAAATATTGAGTTTGGTTTTTTTTGTAAAATTTTTATTGATCTACTACATAAAGAAATGCATTCACTTTGACGATTATTTTGGATAGGATCAATTTTCTTGCTATTTAACCAAACCCCTTCACCTTTAATGGATACAAACTTTTTTTTCAATGTAGGAATTATTAAAAAAGAAGATTGTGGTTTACCATCAACGAACCTTGCTACAGATATAGACCAGTAAGGGATACCGGCAGCAAAATTTGTTGTCCCATCGAGTGGATCGACCACCCAGTAAGCTTTTGAATTTGGAATTAACTTTTGCCCTTCTTCACTAAGGACGCCTTCACCTGGAGCTATTGAAGCTAAGCCATCTACTATTATTTTATCACTCCATAAATCACAAGATGTTAATAATGATCCATCTGCTTTATTGCTGGCACTAATATTTCCAAAATCTTTTGTTTGTCGTTGACTAACCAATTCAAATAAAGAATCTAATTCACTTAGTTGTTTATTAGTTAAATTTGGGGGATTCATCTTTATATATTGCAAATAGACTCTGTATCCTTAATTTTAGTATTATTACTACCCAAACAATTTTTATTTTTATCAAGGAAAGTTAATCTTTCTAATTTATCTATATTCAGATTGTAATTATATATTGCATTAATATATTTTGATTTCGCATTACTTAATTCACTTTGCCTAACAAGAACATCTTTAAGAGTTGAAATTCCGACATCATATCTAAGTCTGGAAAGCCTTACAGACTCTTTGCTAGATTCAATTTCTTTAAGAGTAGAGATTATTTTTTCTTCATTTAATTTAAGGTTTAAATAGGCTTCACTAATACTAGTGGTTAAAACATTTTTTAGATTTTTATAAGCATATTTTTCCGATTCTGCTTCTGCTATTTTTGATTTGTAAGAGTTCTTATTTTGTCCGCCATCAAAAATACTCCATGCAAAATTTAGACTTATGGAATTAGAATAGTTAGATGAAGATTTTTCAGAGTCGATATTAGTTGCTAGAGAGTCACCTTTTGAAAAAGTACTAGATAATGAATTACTGATATAGATATTTGGCTTATTTTGAGCTAAAAAGCTCTCTGCTTGGCTCTTTTTGATTGATTTTTGAAGAATAAGGTTTTTTAAGGAAAGATTTTTAGCCAAACCCTCATTAATATTCTTATTCAATTTATGATTCCAAAATCCTATAAGATTTTGCTCTTCATTAGTTTCGAAATCTCCCTTAATATTAAGAATCTCATTAAGAGAAATTTTATTAATTTCATATTCTATTTTCTTTTCATTAAGTGATTGTTGATCTCGAGATAATTGAGCTTCTGCTTCAAGAACTTCAAATTTTGTACCAATTCCAGAATCTAGCTTCGCTTTAGCATTTTCTAAACTTGTAATTGATAAATCAAGTGTGAATTTTTTATTTTGAATATCTTGATATGACTTTTTGTATTTGTGATATCTGACTCTTGCTTCTTGAATTAAGTCTTTTTTCTTAATCTCATAATTATTTTCTGCAATTTTGTAATTTGTTTTGGCAATTTTAATTTCAGATCCTCTTAGCGGGGCAATTACATCCCATTTAATATTCAGTGAGGGATTAGCCGTAAATTGTGATGTTTTTAAAGTAGCTGAATTGCTACTGTAATTTTTACCTGCGACATATTTTGGTATCCCATTGGCTTGAAAATCTAAGGATGGGTATCTTTTGGCAATTTGACTGGAAAGATTAAAGCTTGCAGAGGCTACTAAGTTTTGTAATGATTTTAATTCTTGATTATTTAATACAAGTTTTTCTATTTCTTGATAATCAACAAAAGTAATATTTGATTTTTCTTCTAAAACATTATCAATGTAATTTTTTGTTTCGCTCGATAGAACATTAAAGGTATTCATACTTAAAGTAAGCGGCAATAATAAGAAAGGATTTATTACTCTTCTAAGCATGTTTTATAGTTTCGAAAATATTCGATTAACCAATCAAAGTATTAATAATATCATTTGAATCATCAAGAACGTGAATTTTAGTATTTATTTGATTTTCAACTTCTTGAATATTTTTATCATCTAAAAATAAATCAGTATTAATTTTTAACATAATAGATGGTATGTAAACAGCTTCTCCTAAATCCTTATTTTTCAGCCCGTAAATTAGATCTTCTCCAGTAAGAAGACCTGTAACAACTTGATCTTGCCCCCAATAAATACTTGGCAAACCATATAAATTAATTGTTAATCCATTAATTAAGTTTAATTTTTTAACTGTAGGAATTAGGGCTTCATAAACTAATTTACCAACAATCCAACTAACTTTTTTTGGTTTTTGGACTTTTTGGGGTAGGTTTTGAGTCTTCTCTCTTAATGTTTCTAGAAAATTTCTAATAGTCCCAACTCCATTGGATTCTTGTGGCATATTTTCGTAGGTTTTGTAACTAGGTAAATTTGTACCAGCAATTAAATACCATTCGTCTGCTAGCCAACAAAAACGAGTCCCAAGAGTAATTTGTAAAGAGGCTTGAATTCTCTCTACTTGTTTAATAGTTTTTTTTGCGTATTCTGGGCTTATTGATTTCAATCCATCATTTTCTGGTCTAAATTTTGTAAGTCCTACAGGAACTATTGCGACTGAAATTACTGTTTGAGAGGTTTTTTTGTAGAATTCAGCAAGTTCCAAAATTGATTTCTCAAGAATATCCCCATCATTTATATCTGGACAAACAACTATTTGAGCATGTATTTGAATAGAGTTTTTTTCAAACCACGAAATTTGATCAAGTATCACTCCTGCTTTGTTATTTTTTAATAATTTTTCTCTTGTCGCGGGATCAGTAGCATGAACTGAAATAAAAAGTGGGGATAGTTTTTGCATAGCAATTCTTTCCCAGTCTTCTTTTTTTAAATTCGTAAGAGTTAAATAAGATCCATATAGAAAACTTAATCTATAATCATCATCTTTTATATAAAGGCTTTTTCTTTTACCACTTGGCTGTTGATCAATAAAACAAAATGGACATCTATTATTGCATTGCTTGATTGAATCAAATAATGCATCTTTAAAATTTATACCTAAATTAACGTCTTGATCTTTTTCAATATTTATATTGTGAATCTCATGATTTTTATCTAAAACTGATATGTCTAAAATTTCTTCACTAATCAGAATTTGATAATCAATTAAATCTCTCGGTTTTTTCCCATTAATACTAATTATTGAATCACCTTTTTCAAATCCTATTTCTTCAGCAATAGAATTTGCTTCAATACTTTCAATTTCTGCAGGGTTTATTTTATAAGTAATATTAGGAACCAAAAGATCAATGGGATCTTCCGTGTAATTAATTTCTTGCCACACAATTTAAGGCCAAATACTCTTATTTATATTTATTCTAAACTTATATATGACTCAAAGTGTATTAAATACTTTTAAAAAACTAAATATAGGTGAGAAATTATGGGCCTTTTATTTATTAAAATATGACATTCGCAGTTTTCTAAAACACGATTTAGATTAATTAAAATTACCTTTTTCATTGAAAGAATTAATTACAAAAAATTTAGAAGTAAAAGATAAATTCAACTATGAATCAAACAATAAAGTTGATTCATACGAAAATAGTTTTTTATCAAATCCTATATCTTTAAGATTGTGGTCTTCTTTTTTTGTAATTTTACCTATTTTTGTTCAAGCACCTTGGGTTAGGTTAGAACCAATAAGTGCTCTGTGTTTTACTTTTGTTATTGCCTTAGTAGCAATTGTTTTGAATCAGAAAGGATCAAATAAGTGGTTTATTGTTAGTTCATTATTACTTGGTATATCAGGTAGTTGGCTTGGTGGATGTTTGTTCTGGGGATGGTTAAGCCCATTTCCTATCCTACACATACCTGTTGAAGCTGTGGTTCTCCCATTAGCTTTAATTGGATTTGGTACTAATTGGAAAATAGGTTCAAGTTTTTATATCTCTTCTTTATTTGGAACCGCAGTTACCGATATTACGATATTTTTAATCGGAATCATGGATCAATGGAGGCAGGTAATTACAGCAGATTCTGAAAATGCACCCATGATTCTTCAAAAAACTTCAGAGAGTCTTATTCAAATAAAATCATTATCTATTATTGTTTTTGTTGCTTTTATACTCTGGTTTATTTCAAAAGAAATTTTAGATTCTGGCACAATTAATACTACTAGTGGTAAAGCACTCTTAGTTTCTGGTTACGTAATTCAAACGACATTAATTGTTGATGGTATTTTTATTGTTTTAGCAATTCTGCAACCAACTTTTAGTGGATTGGTTTAATGTTAAGGCCTCCATTTTCGCAAGAACCGATACCAATAGATAATTGGGATGTAATCGTTATAGGCGCTGGAGCTGCTGGCCTTATGACTTGTCTTGAATTACCCTCAAATTTAAAAGTGCTTCTTTTAAATAGAAATACTAGTAAGGTATCTTCCAGTAGATGGGCTCAAGGCGGAATTGCATCCGTTGTTAGACAAGATGATTCATTTGATCTTCATGCTGAGGATACTTTAAAAGCAGGTGATGGACTATGTGATTTTCAAGCTGTAGAAATGCTAGTTAAAGAAGCTCCAGGTTGTGTAGAAAGGTTGCAGAATTTAGGGATGATTTTTGATCAAAGTTCTGATCAACTAGCTACTACGTTGGAAGCAGCCCATTCACGAAGAAGAGTCTTACATGTTAAAGATCGTACTGGACGAGCATTAGTTGAAGTTCTAGAAGATCATATTGAGAATCAAAAAAATATTCTTCACTGCAGGGGTGTAAGAGTAACTGAACTTCTCATTGAAAATAAAGAATGTAGAGGAGTTCAGGTTCTTGATGGAGCAAATTTATATTGGATTAAATCTAGAGCTGTTGTTTTGGCTACAGGTGGGGGTGGGCACTTATTTACAAATACAACAAATCCTGCTCAATCCTCTGGTGAAGGGATTGCTCTTGCATGGAAAGCAGGAGCTGCTATCGAAGATTTAGAGTTCGTGCAATTTCATCCAACCGCTTTAAAATTTTATGGTGCACCTTGCTTTTTAATATCTGAGGCACTTAGAGGGGAAGGAGCGATATTAGTTGATAAAAATGGTGAAAGTCCTGTTAAAAATCTTGAAAATCGTGATCTAGCTACTAGAGATCAGGTAAGTAGAGCAATTATGAAAAATATGCATGATAATAATGCAGACCATGTTGGCTTAGATCTTCGGTATATTGACCCAGAAAAAATTGTAGAGCGCTTCCCCACGATCTTAAGTCGATGTCAGGATTATGGCGTTAACCCTTTAAATGAGGTTATTCCCGTAGCTCCTGCAGCTCATTATTGGATGGGAGGTGTTAAAACTGATCTAAACGCATCTTCAACAAGAAAAGGATTATATGCTGTTGGAGAAGTTGCTTCTACAGGTGTGCATGGTGCTAATAGACTGGCAAGTAATTCACTGATGGAGTGTCTTGTTTTCGCAAGAAAAATGTCTTCAATTGTTTTGAATGACCTTTCTAAATTTGAAAAATTTGATAGATCATTTCAAGAGTTTGATATTGAAGATCCTAAAGAAGATCAAATTTCTATAGTTGCTGAAAAAATTGATGAACTAAGAAAACTATGTTGGTTAAATTTAGGTGTATCTCGGAATAAGGTAAATATGAGTAAATTTTTAAATTGCATTCAAAATGATATAGATAAATTAAATACAAATGATTTACTAAATTGTCTTGAAAAAATAAAATTTGATCAAAAAGTAAAACTTAGTGAACGTAATAGAAGAGCATTAAATCTTTTACTTGATTTAAAGAATAGACAAATAACCACTATAACTTTATTAAAAGCTTGTCTATTTAGAGAAGAAAGTAGAGGAGGGCATTATAGAGATGATTTCCCTGATAAAGATAAAAATTGGGAATGCCATACTAGACAACAGTTAGATCAAAAAATTCAAAAAAGATTTATTAAAAATTAAGATCTCCCTGATAGTTTGTTTTTGTCGCTAATTCATTTAAGTCGCGCGTTCCACTAATAATTTCTCTATTTATTTCCCAAGAAGGAAATCCACTGATTCCTTTCGTTTGGCATAGCTCATACTCATTATCTTTTCCATCTTTGGCACATTCAACTACTTTTAATTCTTTAACTGCTTCCTTACCAAATAATTGTTTCTGATCATGGCAATGCGGGCACCAGTATGCACTATACATAACAATATTGTTTTCACTTAAAAATTTTGCAAATTTTACCTTCTGGGGAGAGCTTGAAGTGGTAATTATTGGTGATACATTTTCAGTGGGGTTTGCAACATCAATAGCATTAGAGGGGTCAACATTTGTTGACCAAATTAGGCCCCCCAGCA
>QCCU01000007.1 GCA_003278855.1 Prochlorococcus sp. AG-347-M23
CTGAAGCTTGGGGGATAACTTGTTGAACTTCCCCAAGTGCTCCATTTCTTCCTACGCTTTGATGACCAAGGTGCGGTGGTCTAACACCATGCAATTTGAGCAAGAAGACTTCAGGATCTCCAAGCCCTCTTGCTGAGGTTATAAAAGTTTTAAAGCCTTTGGCCCTCATTCTCCTCAAAAGACGAGTTTCATAACCACCCTCAAGAGGAGCAAAGATTGCAAGACATTTTTTAGTTTTTAAATCGTTATGAAACTTTTTCCCTGTGAGAAGTAACGGCATAAAAATTTCCTTTATTTCTATTTTATTTTATTTTATGGTACTTGATGATGTACAATTATGATTCAGTGAATTTTTAAGCTCGCAAGCTAGCCGAGCCTCTGTCAAATTTCACATTTTTTAGCGTTTCGTTAAAAAATTCAGGTGGGTTTATCCCAGGAGAAACTATCTATTTTCAGATAAGTCTCAACCTTATTAATTGTTTTTTTATTAACTTAACCTTAATAACTAAAGGGTTTAGATAATTTAAAAATCATTAGGAGCTAGCCTAATTTAGTCTTATGTCTATAGGAATTTTAGGAAAGAAACTGGGCATGTCCCAACTTTTCGACGACAAAGGTAATTCAGTACCAGTTACTCTTATTGAGGCAGGTCCTTGCCGTGTCACTCAATTGAAAACAACCGATTTGGATGGTTACAAAGCCGTTCAAATCGGTTATGGCTTGTCTAAAGATAAGCATATAAGTAAACCTGAAAAGGGACATTTATTGAAATCAGGTGAAGAACTTTTAAAGCATTTGAAAGAATATAGGGTTGAAGAAACTTCATCTTATGAAGTCGGAAATCAAATAACTGTAAAAAACTTCGAGGTTGGTCAAAAAGTTGATATCAGTGGCAAATCTATGGGTAGAGGTTTTGCTGGTTATCAGAAAAGACATGGTTTTAGTAGAGGCCCTATGAGTCATGGTTCAAAAAATCATAGAGCACCTGGATCTACAGGAGCAGGAACAACTCCAGGCAGAATTTATCCTGGAAAAAGAATGGCAGGAAGATATGGAGGAAAACAGATTACTACCAAAGGTTTGTTAGTTTTAAAAATTGATGATCAGAAAAATTTGCTTGTAGTAAAGGGTTCAGTCCCCGGTAAGCCAGGCTCAATAGTAAACATTAAGCCAAACAATGTCGTAGGCAATAAAGGAGGTGAAAAATCATGACAACACTTGAAACTCTTAAGTGGGATGGTAAAAAATCTGGCAAAGTTAATCTTGATTTAGCAGTTGCTAAAGAAACTTCTTCGGCAGATTTAATCCATAGAGCAGTCCTTAGGCAATTAGCTAATAAAAGACAAGGGACAGCATCAACTTTGACAAGATCTGAAGTGCGTGGAGGCGGCAGAAAGCCATACAAACAGAAAGGTACAGGAAGAGCTCGTCAAGGATCAATAAGGACACCTTTAAGACCTGGCGGCGGAATAATTTTTGGACCGAAGCCACGTTCTTACAATCTTGATATGAATCGTAAGGAACGTAGATTAGCTCTTAGAACTGCACTTATGTCTAGAGTATCTGATATGAAGGCTGTTGAAGATTTTGGATCTACTCTTAAGCATCCTAAAACAAGTGACATCATCAATGGCCTTGCTCGATTAGGTATACAAAAAACTGAAAAAGTTTTGGTTATTCTTGATAGTCCTTCCGATGTTATAAAAAAATCAATCAATAATATTGAAAAAGTAAAATTAATCGCCGCCGATCAATTAAATGTATTTGATATTCTCAATGCCAATAAATTGGTAATAGGTCAATCAGCTATAGATAAAATTCAGGAGGTATATTCATCATGAGTAAATTATTCGATTCTCGTTTAGCCGATGTAATACGAAAGCCAGTTATTACTGAGAAAGCTACAAATGCATTAGACCTTAACCAATATACTTTTGAAGTAGATCATAGAGCGGCAAAACCACAAATAAAGGCAGCTATTGAAGCCTTGTTCAGTGTTAAAGTCATAGGAGTTAACACTATGAATCCTCCTAGGAGAACAAGAAGAGTCGGGAAATTTTCCGGTAAACGTTCTCAAGTCAAGAAGGCAATTGTACGTCTTGCTGATGGAGACAAAATCCAACTATTTCCAGAATCTTAAGGAGTTTTAATCATGGCAATCCGTAAATTTAAACCTTATACACCTGGTACTAGGCAGAGAGTAGTTACTGACTTTAGTGAAATAACAAGTACAAAACCTGAAAGATCACTAATAGTTTCAAAACATAGAGTTAAAGGCAGGAATAATCGTGGAGTTATCACTTGTCGTCATCGTGGAGGTGGTCACAAAAGGCAATATAGATTGGTCGACTTTAGAAGAGATAAAAGAGACATCAACGCTAAAGTTGCAGCTATACACTACGATCCTCATAGAAATGCAAGGCTGGCACTTTTATTCTACGAAGATGGAGAGAAAAGATATATTATCGCTCCAGCAGGCGTAAAAGTCGGACAAAATGTCATATCTGGAGACAGTGTTCCAATTGAAGATGGTAATGCAATGCCACTTTCTGTTATGCCATTAGGATCTAGTGTTCATTGTGTTGAGTTATATGCAGGTAGGGGTGCTCAAATGGTTAGATCCGCAGGAGCTAGTGCTCAAGTTATGGCAAAAGAGGGAGATTATGTTGCTTTAAAACTCCCATCTACTGAGGTAAGACTTGTTAGAAAAGAATGCTACGCAACGCTTGGTGAGGTAGGTAATTCTGAAATAAGAAATACTAGCTTAGGTAAAGCAGGAAGAAGAAGATGGCTTGGAAGAAGGCCTCAAGTAAGAGGTAGTGTAATGAACCCATGTGATCATCCACATGGAGGAGGAGAGGGAAAAGCACCAATTGGGAGAGCAGGCCCAGTTACTCCATGGGGTAAACCAGCTCTTGGACTAAAGACACGTAAAAAGAACAAACCAAGTAATAAATTAGTTGTTCGAAGACGCCGTCGCGTTTCTAAGAGGAGTAGAGGAGGAAGAGACTCTTGATTACTTCATTTATTATTTCAATTTCTATTACATAATCATGGGACGTTCACTAAAAAAAGGACCTTTTATAGCAGATAGCCTGCTCAAGAAGGTAGAAAAACAAAATAATGATGATGACAAGTCTGTTATCAAAACTTGGTCAAGATCCTCTACGATTTTACCTTTAATGATCGGTCATACAATCGCTGTACATAATGGCAAGACTCACATTCCAGTATTTATTACTGAACAAATGATTGGTCATAAACTCGGTGAATTTGCTCCTACACGCACTTACCGAGGTCATATAAGAGATAAGAAAGGAGCAAAATCATGACAAAAACACCTGAAACAACCAAAACAGCAATTGCTCATGGAAATTATGTTCGGGGATCAGCCTCTAAAGTGAGAAGAGTTTTGGATCAGATAAGGGGTAAATCTTATAGAGATGCATTGATTATGTTGGAATTTATGCCTTACAGATCTACAGACCCCATTACTAAAGTTCTAAGATCTGCGGTTGCCAATGCAGAACATAACCTTGGAATGGATCCATCTACCCTAGTTATTTCCTCTGCATGGGCTAATAGTGGTCCAGTAATGAAAAGGTATAGGCCCAGGGCTCAAGGTCGAGCTTTTTCAATTAAAAAACAGACTTGCCATATCAGTATTTCTGTTGAGTCTGCTCTTACTCAAATTAATGCGGAGGTACAAAACTAATGGGACATAAAATACATCCTTCTGGACTAAGATTAGGCATTACACAAGAGCATCGCTCTAAGTGGTTTGCTACTTCTAAAACATATCCAATTCTTCTCCAAGAAGATTTTAAAATTCGTAACTTCATACAAAAAAAATATGGAGCAGCGGGAATTAGCGATGTTTTAATAGCTAGAAAAGCTGACCAACTGGAACTTGAATTAAAAACAGCAAGACCAGGAGTTATAGTTGGAAGACAAGGAAGTGGTATTGAAGAATTAAGATCTGGCATTCAAAAAACCATAGGGGATAGAACAAGGCAAGTTAGAATAAACGTTGTTGAAGTTGAACGCGTAGATGCAGATGCTTTTTTACTAGCTGAATATATTGCGCAACAACTTGAAAAAAGAGTCGCCTTTAGAAGAACTATAAGGATGGCCTTGCAAAGGGCTCAAAGGGCTGGAGTCTTAGGTCTTAAAATTCAAGTCGGTGGCAGGTTGAATGGTGCTGAAATAGCTAGAACTGAATGGACTAGAGAAGGTAGAGTTCCATTACATACTTTGAGAGCTGAAATTGACTATGCAACACGTGAAGCTAATACAACTTACGGTGTTCTAGGCATTAAAGTTTGGGTTTTCAAAGGTGAAGTTCTACCTAAAGAAGAACAAACTATCCCTGTGGGTGCGAGCCCTAAGAGGAAAGCTAGTAGAAGACCTCAGCAATTTGAGGATCGTTCAAATGAGAATTCATAGGAGGTATAAAAATGCTTAGTCCAAAACGTACTAAATTCCGTAAACAACATAGAGGCAGAATGAGGGGTGTAGCCTCAAAAGGCAATACTATTGCATTCGGTCAATTTGCTCTCCAAGCTCAAGACTGTGGCTGGGTAACTGCACGTCAGATTGAAGCAAGCAGAAGAGCTATGACTAGATATATCAAACGTGGCGGTCAAATCTGGATAAGAATATTTCCTGATAAACCTGTAACCATGAGACCTGCCGAAACCAGAATGGGTTCTGGTAAAGGTAATCCAGAGTTTTGGGTCGCAGTTGTAAAACCTGGAAGAATACTTTTTGAAATGGGTGGTGAGGATATCACTGAGGAAACTGCAAAGGAAGCTATGCGTCTGGCTCAATACAAACTTCCTGTAAAAACAAAATTTATCTCCATTGATAAAAATCTAGAAAATTCCTCCCAAGAAAATACAAAACAAAGTAAAGAATCTCAAGAGGAGGTTAAACAATGAAAAACTCTGAGTCACTCAAGGAATTTAAAAAATTAAATTCTGATCAAATCACTGAAAAGATTGACCAATTGCGAAAAGATCTTTTTGATTTGAGATTCAAGCAAGCTACAAGACAGCTCAATGAAACTCATAAATTTAAAATTATCAAGAAACAAGTTGCGCAATTACTTACTCTCAGTAAGAGTCAATCTGCTTCTAAAACAACTTCTGATTAATTATTAGTTATGGCACTCAAAGAAAGAATTGGTACTGTTGTCAGCGACAAAATGGATAAAACAGTTGTTGTTGCTGTTATTAACAGATATCCACATCCCACTTATAAAAAAATTGTAAGTAGAACTACACGATATAAAGCGCATGATCCAGAAAATACATGTGTTTTAGGTGATCGAGTTAAAATTAGAGAAACTAGACCGCTCAGCGCTCATAAAAGATGGGCAATAGAAGAGATTCTCAATAAAACAAGTCAAGCTAAGGAGGTTAAAAAATGATTCAACAAGAAACTTATTTAACGGTTGCTGATAATAGCGGAGCAAAAAGACTTCAATGTATTAGGGTTTTAGGCTCTAATAGAAGGTATGCACATGTCGGAGATGTAATCGTAGCAACTGTAAAAGATGCTCTTCCTAATATGGGAGTTAAGAAATCTGAAGTTGTTAAAGCAGTTATTGTCAGAACTAAAGCAACATTAAGAAGAAATACTGGTAATTCAATCAGATTTGATGATAATGCTGCGGTTTTGATTAATGAAGATAAGAATCCAAAAGGTACTAGAGTCTTTGGTCCTGTAGCTAGAGAACTTCGGGATAAAAATTATACAAAGATTGTTTCTCTTGCTCCGGAGGTGATTTAAATGTTGGATTCATTAAAACAAAAGAAAAATTTCCAGAGAATAAAAATGAGAATCAAAACTGGAGATTTGGTAAAAGTAATTAATGGCAAGGACAAAGGTAAAACTGGTGAGGTTTTGAAAACTATCCCTCTTGAAAATAGAGTAGTAGTAAAGGGAATTAACCTTAGGACTAAACATGTTAAACCAACTCAGGAAGGAGAAACTGGAAGAATACTTACAGAAGAAGCATCTTTACATGCATCAAATGTAATGTTCTTTTCAAAGGATAAAAATCTTACAAGTAAGATTGAGTACTTTATTGATAAAGAGGGGGTTAAGAAAAGAAGACTGAAGAAAACTGGTGAAGTAATTGATTAATTTTTCATCAGAAACCAGATTTCAACTTTTTCTAATTTATCAATTCTGACAAAGACCAGAATTAACAAAAAATTATGACTCTAAAAAATCGCTACAAAGAATCAATAAGACCAAAACTTTTAAAGGACCTTGGTCTTAAAAATATTCATCAAGTACCTAAAGTTGTCAAAGTCAACGTTAACAGAGGTCTTGGTGAGGCAGCTTCGAATTCGAAAGCTCTTGAAGCCTCTTTAAATGAAATGGCAACAATTACAGGACAAAAGGCTTTAGTAACTAGGGCCAAAAAAGCTATCGCGGGTTTTAAAATTCGTGAAGGTATGCCAATTGGTTGTACTGTAACTTTGAGAGGAGACAGGATGTATTCTTTTTTGGAGAGATTTATAAATCTAGCTTTACCAAGAATAAGAGACTTTAGAGGAGTTAATCCAAAAAGTTTTGATGGGAGAGGTAATTACACCGTTGGCGTGAAAGAGCAATTGATTTTTCCTGAAATCTCTTTTGATAAAATAGATTCAATAAGAGGTATGGATATAACTATTGTCACTAGTGCAAAATCAGATCAAGAAGGTAAAGCTCTTTTGCAGGAGTTAGGAATGCCTTTTAGTAAGAATTAAATTAAAACTATGTCAAATCACGATCCTATTTCCGATATGCTTACTCGAATTAGAAATGCGAGTCAAAAAAAGCATACAACCACAACAATCCCAGGTTCAAAAATGTCCTTAAGTATCGCCAAAGTACTTCAAAAAGAGGGGTTCATTTCTGATATTAATGAGGAAGGTGAAGGTTATAAATCACAAATAATACTCGGCCTCAAATATAGTGGAAAAAATAAATTTCCTACTATTCGATCCATGCAAAGAGTTAGTAAACCTGGTTTGAGAATATATAAAAATACTAGAGGTTTACCAAAAGTTCTTGGAGGTCTTGGAGTTGCCATAATATCAACTTCTAAAGGCGTTATGAGTGATCGCGATGCTAGAAAGCAAGGCATTGGCGGCGAAGTCCTCTGCTATGTTTATTAAGGAGAATTAATCATGTCAAGAATCGGAAAAACACCAGTACTTATTCCAGAGAAAGTTACAGTTGATTTTGATGGATTAACAGTTACAGTTAAAGGTCCTAAGGGTGAGTTAAAACGTCTCATGCCTGAGGGAGTTAGTTTTGATAAGAAAGATAATACTGTTGTCGTAAGTCCTACAACAACCAAAATACATTCAAGGCAGAGACATGGTTTATGTAGAGCTTTAATTGCAAATATGGTTGAAGGGGTTACTCAAGGTTTTTCAAAGAAACTAGAAATTGTAGGCGTTGGATCAAGAGCACAAGTAAAAGGTAAAAATCTAGTTGTAAGTGCAGGATATAGTCATCCTGTAGAAATGATCCCCCCTGATGGTATAACATACAAGGTTGAGAGTAATACAAACGTTACTGTATCTGGAATTGATAAGGAAATTGTTGGTAATGAAGCAGCAAAAATCAGATCAATTAGACCTCCAGAACCATATAAAGGTAAAGGAATTAAATATCATGATGAGAGAATTCTCAGAAAAGCTGGTAAATCTGGCAAAAAATAATTCCAATTAAAAAAATGACCAAACTTTCTAGGAAATTACAAACCCAAAAAAGACATAGAAGATTAAGGAGATTCTTAATTGGAGATGCAAATCGTCCAAGATTGTCTGTTTTTCGCTCTAATAACCATATTTATGCTCAGGTTATAGATGATAGCGCTCAAACAACTATTTGCTCAGCTTCAACTGTTGATAAAGAACTAAGAGAAAAATCTGAGAAATTACCCTCTGATTGTAATTCTTCTTCCATTGTTGGAAAATTATTAGCAAAGAGAGCGATAAAAAAAGGTATTAAGCAAGTAATTTTTGACCGTGGAGGTAATTTATATCACGGTAGAGTAAAAGCACTTGCAGATGCTGCTCGTGAAGCTGGCCTAGAATTCTAACTCTTAATTTTTTACTATGACTGACACTCCAACAAAACAAGAAATTCAATCCAAGAACGATAACGTTCCTGGAGCTACGCCCGTTGAACAAAAAAAGAATAATCGTAATGATCGAAAAAGAAATAGAAGAGGTGATTCAAAAAATCTAGAGAGAGATTCTGATTGGCAAGAAAGAGTTGTTCAAATTCGACGCGTTTCTAAGACTGTTAAGGGTGGTAAAAAAATGAGTTTTAGAGCAATTGTTGTTGTAGGTAATGAGAAAGGTCAAGTTGGTGTTGGAGTCGGTAAAGCAGGGGATGTTATTGGTGCGGTGAGAAAGGGAGTTTCAGATGGTAAAAAGAATCTTGTTAGGGTTCCCTTAACCCCAAACAATTCAATACCGACTTTATCTATTGGTCGAGATGGTGCTGCTAATGTACTAATTAGACCAGCTGCCCCTGGTACAGGTGTAATTGCTGGTGGTTCAATAAGGACAGTTTTAGAATTAGCCGGCATCAAAAATGTCTTGGCAAAAAGATTGGGTAGTAAAACACCTTTGAATAATGCAAGAGCTGCTATGGTAGCTCTTTCACAATTAAGAACACACAAATCCGCCTCAAGGGAGAGAGGGATCTCACTTGAACAGCTCTATTCTTGAAAATTATGACTTCAACATTAAATACACTTAAATCAAACTCTGGCTCGAGAAAGAAAAAATTAAGAAAGGGTAGAGGTATTGCAGCCGGTCAGGGTGCATCATGTGGTTTTGGAATGAGAGGACAAAAGTCACGTTCTGGAAGACCCACACGTCCTGGTTTTGAAGGTGGCCAAATGCCTCTTTATAGAAGAGTTCCAAAATTAAAGCACTTTGAAATAATTAACCAAAAGAACTTTTCCATAATTAATTTAGAAAAATTAAATGATTTCAAAGATAATGATACTGTTAACCTAGACTCACTAGTTAAGAAAGGATTAATCTTCAAGCCCAAATTCCCATTAAAAATCCTTGGTAACGGAAAACTTAATGTAAAGTTAACAGTCCAAGCTCATGCATTTACAAAAGTTGCAAAACAAAAAATTGAGGATGCTGGTGGATCCTGCGAGCTTATAAATAATAAATAAATTTACAGAAAATTTAGGTAACTTTCAAAATGTTTGTAAACAAAAGTAGAAATCCTAGCGCTTCTGAAATACTTTCCCAATTATTTTTAAATAAAGAGCTGAGGAGTAGAGTTTTAACTACTCTAGGTCTCCTCCTTTTAGTAAGACTTGGTATTTATATCCCTATGCCTGGTATTGATAGGGTTGCTTTTAAAAGTTTTATAGATCAAGGGGGGCAATTAATAGGTTTTTTAGATATTTTTACTGGAGGAGGAATTTCAACCTTAGGAATATTCGCATTAGGCATACTTCCCTTTATTAACGCATCAATTATTATTCAGCTTCTCACAGCTTCATTGCCTGTGCTTGAAGATTTACAAAAAAATGAAGGAGAAGCGGGGAGAAGAAAAATTGCTCAAATAACTAGATATGTTTCATTAGGATGGGGTTTTTTGCAAAGTATAATTTTTTCCTTAATTCTCAGACAATATGCAATTGAGGGGATAAGTGAAACTACATTTGTCTTGCAAACCTCAATTGCCTTGGTTACTGGCTCAATGTTAGTAATGTGGTTTAGTGAAATTATTACGGAAAAAGGGATAGGTCAAGGTGCTTCACTGGTAATTTTTTTGAATATTGTTTCGACTTTACCTAAGGCTCTAAGTTCAACCATTGAAAAAGCTCAAACCGGCGATAGAGGAGATGTTTTAGGTATAGCAGTTTTACTTGGAGTATTTTTACTGACAATTGTTGGGATCATTTTTGTCCAAGAGGGAGCAAGACGCATTCCTATTGTTAGTGCAAAAAGGCAGATAGGAAGTGCAACACTACTTCCTACAAGGCAAAGTTATTTACCTTTGAAATTAAATGCAGGAGGAGTCATGCCTATAATATTCGCATCTGCTTTAATCTTTTTACCTATAACTATCGCAAATGTTACGGGTAATCCAGTCTTAATAAAGTTAGCCAGTAGTTTAAATCCCGGATCTTCTAATCCATGGCCATATGCTCTTACATTCTTCTCCTTGATTTTAGGTTTCTCCTATTTTTATGCATCTCTTACTATCAATCCAGTTGATGTAGCTTCAAATTTAAAGAAAGGAGGAGTAGCGATTCCAGGAGTTAGACCAGGAACAAATACAGCCAACTACCTATCAGGTATACAAAATAGGTTGACTTTATTGGGAGGATTATTTCTGGGTTCAGTAGCTATAATCCCAGCTGCAGTAGAAAGAGCTACTAATGTTCAGACTTTTCAAGGTCTAGGAGCAACTTCATTACTTATTCTTGTGGGTGTTGCTATAGATACTGCTAAGCAAATTCAAACTTATGTTATTTCACAAAGGTATGAGGGATTAATTAACAATTAATGAAGAAACATATACTATTTTTAGGAGCTCCTGGAGCAGGGAAAGGGACTCAAGCCGATTTGCTAAGTCAAAGTAATTCTTATTTACACCTTTCTACGGGTGAATTATTAAGAAAAGAAATCGAAATGAATACTGCCCTTGGTATTCAGGTAAAGGATATTATGAATCGAGGGGAACTTGTTAGTGATGAACTTGTATTAAAGATAGTAAGACAAAATTTAGTCAAGGATAATAAAGGTTGGATTCTAGATGGTTACCCTAGAAATTTATCTCAAGCAAATTCATTGAATGAAGTCTTAAATGAAATAAATCAACCTTTAGAATTGGTTTTTTATTTAGATATTCCCGAAGAAGTACTAATTCAGCGTTTGCTTTTAAGAGGTAGAAAAGATGATACGGAAGAGACAATTAGAACAAGAGTTGATATTTATAAAAAAACTACAGAACCATTGATTCAATATTTTAAAGATCTCTCATTGTTAGAATATATTGATGCTGATAGAGATTTAAAAACTATTTCCTCTGATATCAAACAAAAAATGGCTTGATGATGATGTAGAATATAGTATTAACGTTTTATTTGTTAAACCCCTATGAAGGTCAGATCTTCAGTCAAAAAAATTAGTCCTGACGATCAGATCGTGAGGAGAAGAGGTAAAATCTATGTTATTAACAAGAAAAGACCTCGTAATAAACAGCGTCAGGGTTAAATTTCAACCCTTAATTTCAAACTTTTATTTATTCAAAACACGTGGCCAGGATTGCAGGAATTGACATACCTCGCGAAAAGCGAGTTGAAATTGCACTTACATACGTCTATGGAATTGGTTTAACGAGATCAAAGCTAATTCTTGCTAATACGGGTGTAAACCCTGATACTCGCGTCAAAGACCTTTCAGATTCAGATGTTCAAAAGCTCAGAGGCGCTACAGAAGAATTCACTTTAGAAGGGGATTTGAGAAGAAAAGAGGGAATGGCTTTAAAACGTTTACAGGATATAGGGTGTGTAAGAGGCAGAAGACATAGAATGAGTCTTCCAGTAAGAGGTCAAAGAACTAGAACCAACGCAAGAACAAGACGGGGTTCTAGGAAAACAGTTGCTGGAAGAAAAAAATAAATAACTAAATCTATTTACAAATTGAAGTATTAAATTAAAACATCATGGCAGCTACAGTAAAAAAAACAGGTTCAAAGAAATCCAAACGTAATGTACCCAATGGCGTGGTACATATCCAAAGCACATTTAATAATACTATCGTCTCAATTACTGACACCTCTGGTCATGTAATTTCTTGGTCTTCTGCAGGCGCAAGCGGATTTAAAGGCGCTCGGAAAGGTACGCCATTTGCTGCTCAAACAGCTGCTGAAGCTGCAGCTAGAAGAGCACTTGATCAAGGTATGAGACAAATAGAAGTGCTAGTTAGAGGTCCTGGCGCAGGTAGGGAAACGGCCATAAGAGCTTTACAAGTGGCCGGATTAGAAATAACTCTAATAAGAGATGTAACTCCATTACCTCATAATGGATGTAGAAGACCTAAACGGAGACGCGTTTAGGTCTTAACCACATTCTCAACCCCCCAAAAAAAACTTTTAACCTCATTATTTTCCGTGTTGCAATACCAGATTGACAGAATCGACCATCAAATAGCAGATGATCGCTCCCAAACAGGAACTTTTTTAATTGGTCCTTTAGAAAGGGGGCAAGCTACAACTTTGGGTAATTCCCTAAGAAGAGTCCTTATGGGAGGACTTGAAGGGAGTGCAGTTACTGCAGTAAGAATAGCAGGAATTAATCACGAATATGCCACTATACCTGGAGTTAGAGAAGACGTTTTAGATATCCTGCTTAATTGCAAGCAACTATCAATAAATAGTTCTAATCCAGAACTCGAAATTGGTAGGTTAGTGGCGACTGGTCCAATGGAAGTGAAAGCAAATGACATCCAATTCTCCTCTCAAGTTGAAATTGTTGATGGCGAAAAACCGATCGCGACTATCCAGGAGGGTCACAACTTAGAGCTGGAAATCCATGTTGAAAGAGGTGTTGGATATAGACCCGTAGACCGTAAGAGTGAAGAGACAACTGCGATTGATTTACTTCAAATAGATGCTGTATTTATGCCAGTTAAGAGAGTGAATTTTACGATTGATGAAACTGCTGTGGCAGAAGGGGGCACGGGACGAGAAAGATTAAAAATGGAAGTTGTAACAGATGGTTCAACGACTCCTGATGATGCTATTGCTGAAGCTGCAAATCAGTTAATAGAACTTTTTCAACCCCTTGCTACTGTCACAATGGTTGAGGAAATACCTGAAGAACCTGAACCATCTCCTGAAGCTCAAATTCCTCTAGAGGAACTAAATTTGTCCGTTAGAGCATATAATTGTTTGAAAAGGGCGCAAGTTAACTCAGTTTCAGATTTAATGGGCTTCAGTTATGAAGATCTTCTTGAAATTAAGAACTTTGGCTCTAAATCTGCAGATGAGGTTATTGAGGCTCTTGAGCGCATCGGCATTTCTATTCCACAAAGCAGAACATCTGTTTAACAATTTTAAAGATTATGAGACACCAACTTAGAATTCCATTATTAAGTAAACCTGCTGATCAGAGGAAAGCACTTCTAAGAGGTTTAACTACTCAATTAATTAGGGAAGGTAGAGTAACTACAACAAAAGCTCGTGCTAAAGCTTTAAGAAATGAAGCTGAAAGAATGATTTCACTCGCTAAAGATGGGAGTTTGGCCTCTAGGAGAAGGGCTATTGGATATATTTATGATAAAAAATTAGTTCATTCATTATTTGAAAAAGCAAAGGAAAGATATGGAGACAGAGATGGTGGTTATACACGCATAGTAAGAACTGTATCTAGAAAAGGTGATAACGCTCAGATGGCCATAATCGAGCTTGTTTAAGTTAGTTCATTAAAGGGGCTTTTACTAAAAAATAACTTTTGAAAAGGGTAGCTTTACTAGTCCAATATGACGGATCTCATTATTCAGGTTGGCAAAAACAAAAAAATGCAACTACTGTTCAAGAAATTTTAGACAGAGCTCTCTTAAAAATTACTAACCATACAGTAAAGACTTTTGCAGCAGGTAGGACTGATGCTGGGGTTCATGCATCAGGTCAAGTAGTACACTTTGATGTTGATTGTGTTCTTCCAGGAAATAGTTATTCTGATGTCCTAAATAGTCTCTTACCCTCATCAATTAGGATCTTGGAATCAGTTGAGGTGAAAGATAGTTGGCATGCATGCTATTCAGCAATGTATAGACATTATAGATATGTCATTAATAACAGTAAATTCCCAAACTTGTTCATCAATAATTGGTCATGGCATAGATATCAAAGAGTATTAGATGAAGTTTTAATGTTAAATGCATCCAAGAAAATGATTGGAGAACATGATTTTTTTGCTTTTCAGAAAAGTGGTAGTAATAGAACAACCTCAATTACAAAAATAAAAAATATAGATATTAAAAGAGTTGAAGATTTGATTTTTGTTGATATTAAAGCTACTGGTTTTCTATATGGAATGGTCCGCTTAATTATTGGTCAACTAGTTTTAGTTGGAGAAAACAAAATATCGCCAGAAATTTTTACAGATAGATGGGTAAACAAAAAGAAAAATGATGTTAAAGAATCTGCTCCAGCTAAGGGGTTATGTTTTGTAAATGCTGTTTATGAAGAAAATGTTTTTAAAAAGATTAATAACAATGATTTTTTTCCTGTATTTTTAATTAAGGGTTTTTCTTAAGTTTTAATTAAGAGAATTTTTTGTGAAAATCATTCAAAACTGTTGTTTAATATTCCTTCAATAAGGTAGAATTTAATATTAAATTTAAATTTATTTGCAGAAATTTGGTAAATGAATAAAACAATTACTCCATCTTTAGAAACAATTGAAAGGAATTGGTTTTTAGTTGACGCAAAAGATAAGACGCTTGGTAGACTTGCTACAGAAATCGCAACTGTATTGAGAGGTAAGAATAAACCAACATTTACACCTCATCTAGATACTGGAGATTTTGTCATTGTAGTAAATGCAGAGAAAGTTGAGGTAACAGGTAAAAAAGCATCACAAAAATTGTACAGGAGACATTCTGGAAGACCAGGAGGAATGAAAATTGAAAAATTTGAGTCTTTACAAGAAAGAATTCCTGAAAGAATTATCGAGCAAGCTGTTAAGGGCATGCTGCCTCATAATTCTTTAGGAAGACAGCAGTTTAAAAAACTAAAAGTTTATAAAGGTACTGATCATCCTCATGCTGCTCAGAATCCTGTATTATTAAATAGTTAATTTATCAAAATGAATAGTCAAATAAAAAACAAAGCTGTGTATTGGGGAACTGGAAGAAGAAAAACTTCAGTAGCTAGAGTTCGCTTGATTCCAGGAAATGGAATTATAAAAATTAATGGTCGTTCTGGAGATGATTATTTAAACTTTAATCCCCTGCACTTAAATTCAATAAAAGCACCTTTGCAAACATTAGGCCTTGAAAATTCTTATGATATTTTGGTAAATGTTTTTGGTGGTGGATTGACTGGCCAAGCAGATGCTATAAAGCAAGGTGCAGCAAGGGCACTTTGTGAATTATCTCCTGACAATAGGAAACCGCTCAAAACGGAAGGCCATCTGAGTAGAGATCCTAGAGCTAAGGAAAGAAGAAAATATGGTCTTAAAAAAGCAAGAAAAGCTCCTCAATTCTCTAAACGTTAAAGGAATTTAAATTATGCCAAAATCAGAAATTCATCCAAAATGGTATCCAGATGCAAAAGTTATTTGTAATGGAGAAGTTGTAATGACTACAGGCTCCACCCAGCCTGAATTACATGTTGATGTTTGGAGTGGAAATCATCCCTTCTTCACTGGAACTCAAAAGATTCTTGATACAGAAGGTAGGGTTGATAGGTTTATGAAAAAATATGGAATGGGTTCAGCTAATTCAGCCACATCAAAAGATCAAAAAGAAGAAAAAGATTCTAAAAAATAGAATTTTCAAAATTAAGCACAATTTCAATTGGAATACTCAACATTAATTGCAAGGTTGAAAACTGCTTCAGAAAGTTTTGAAAATTTGGAAGTGCAACTTGCAGATCCTGATATAGCTAATGATCCAAAAAAATTAGAATCAATAGCAAGAGAAAGGTCAAAATTAGAACCTTTGGTGATTGATTTTAATAAGTTGCTTGATACTGATAAAGAAATCGAAGATTCAAAAAATCTATTAAAAGAGAATAGAAATGATAAAGAAATGGAATCTTTGATAAATGAGGAGTTAATAACTCTAGAGGAATCTAAGAATGAACTGATTCAAAAAACCACAATCGCCTTATTGCCAAAAGACCCAAGAGATGAAAGAAGTGTGATGTTAGAAATCAGAGCCGGTGCTGGAGGTAATGAGGCTTGTATCTGGGCGGGTGATTTAGCAAGAATGTATGAAAGATATGGGCAAAAAATTGGATGGTCTGTAAAACCTGTTAGTGCTTCCGAGTCAGATATGGGTGGATTTAAGGAGTTAGTTATCTCCGTTAAAGGAGATTCAGTATATAGTCAACTTAAATTTGAGGCTGGTGTACATAGAGTTCAAAGAGTTCCAGCTACTGAATCACAAGGTAGAGTTCACACCTCTACTGCTACAGTTGCCGTTATGCCTGAGGCTGATCCTGTTGAAGTTAAAATTGATCCAACAGATCTAGAGGTTGGAACAGCAAGATCAGGAGGTGCAGGGGGACAAAATGTTAATAAGGTAGAAACAGCTATTGATCTTCTCCACAAGCCCACAGGAATAAGAGTTTTTTGTACTCAAGAGAGATCACAATTGCAAAATCGCGAACGAGCAATGGAAATTTTAAGAGCTAAATTGTATGAAATTCAATTAAAAGAAGCGAATGCAAAAGAGAGATCACAAAGGCTTTCCCAGGTTGGAACAGGTGATAGAAGTGAAAAAATCAGAACTTATAATTTTAAAGATAACAGGACAACTGATCATAGATTAGGTTCCAATTTTTCTCTTGAGCCAATTCTTGCTGGTCAATTAGAAGAAGTGATTAATGCATGCATAGCTCAAGAACAAAAAAGAATGATGGAAGATTTTAATAAAGAAGTAAATTAAGATTTTTTTATTAGATTGCAACCCCTATTACGTATTTACTCCATTCTTTATGCTTGCCAGAGTCAATTTGTCTTGTAGCTTCAAAATTTAGATTACTTAATGGACGATAAGGCCTACGTTTTAAGGGCATATTCGCCTCTTCGGGGGTTCGATTACCTTTTTGTACATTACATCTTAGACATGCTGTAGTAACATTTTCCCAGTTATCTGTTCCACCTCTGCTTCTTGGTAAAACATGATCTATTGATAGGTCACTACCCCTATAGTTACAGTATTGGCAAGAATTATTATCTCTCAGAAGAATATTTTTTCTTGTTAAAGAAACCTCTCTAAAAGGAACTTTGACGTAGTAACGAAGTCTTATAACTGTCGGCAACTTTTTGCCACTATGAATTGAATATGTTTTATCTTCCTCTAAGCTTTCTGCTTTACCTTTAATCATCAAAGTTACTGCTCTTCGCCAGGAAGTGATGTTTAAAGGTTCATAAGATGCATTTAAAACTAGAGTCTGGCCCATGCCAAAATACAATTTACATGTCATGCTAACTGTATATTTCAATAAGCGCATATATTTGTGCAAAGTTAATGCAAAATAGGCAAACAAATCAGGCATTTAAATTTGACAAATATCCAAATTTTGAAAAAGATATAGATTTTAAACAAAGAGCATGGATTGAAGTTAAAGGTAAAACAATAGAAACAAACGTTAGACAGTTAAGATCAAAATTAAGTAAAAACTGTCAATTCATGGCAGTCGTTAAAGCCGATGGATATGGACATGATGCGGAATTAGTATCACAGTATGCTATCAAAGGTGGAGCATCTCAATTAGGTGTTGCCACATTAAATGAAGGCATTAAGCTCCGTTCTTCTGGAGTTAAAAAACCAATACTTATCCTCGGAAATCTTTATACGAAAAGGGATCTTATTATATGTTTTAAAAATGATCTTATGCCAACTATCAGTAGTATAAGAGAATGTTTAATTTGCAATAACATTGGCAAGCACTTTGGATCGAAATTGCCTTTACACCTTAAAGTTGATACCGGAATGTCAAGATTAGGATTTGAATACGATAAATTTGTTCAGCAATTTGAAAAAATAAAATCTTTTGAGAACATTTTAATAAAAGGAATATATAGTCATTTATCCTCTGCAGATGAAGCTACCGCAATAGATTCTCAAAGTATTACACAATTACAAAGAATGAAGTTTAATGAATTATTAAAGCAAATTAATCTTGATAGAAATAATGAAATTAAGATTCATTTGTCTAATTCTGCGGGAATGCTTCTTAGCAAAGATTTTCATTTTCACATGGTACGTGTTGGGCTTTCTATGTACGGATACAGTCCATTAGACAAAATAGATAAAAATTTATTACTTAAACCAGCTTTATCTTTGAAGGTCAAAGTAGCTTTTATTAGAAATATTGATAAAGGTGTAAGTGTAAGTTATGGAGGCAAATTTGTAAGTCATAGAAAAACTAAGTTAGCTGTATTAAGTATTGGTTATGCAGATGGTGTACCAAGAAATCTTTCAGGCAAGATTAACGTAATCTACAATAATAAATTTTATCCTCAAGTTGGATCTATAACTATGGACCAAATGATGGTAGACATAACAGACTCTAATGAAATTAAAGTTGGTAGTACCATGTTATTACTAGGATCTGATGGAGATAAAACAATTTCTCCTCTTGAATGGGCAAGAAAATCTAATACTATTCCTTGGGAAATTCTTTGTTCTTTTAAAAATAGATTACCTAAAGTTCAAGTAGATTAGACATTTCGATTAAATAAAAAGTTTTGAATGTTTGCATAAAAATTGATAATGTATAAGAACTGGAGAGGTGGCTGAGTGGTTGAAAGCGGCTCCCTGCTAAGGAGTTACAGGAGGTAACTTTTGTCGAGGGTTCGAATCCCTCCCTCTCCGTTATTAATCGAAATTAGAGAAAATCATATACCATTCAAATACCCTGCTATATCTACCATGTGGTAGTTTTGGAGAGATCAAGATCATTCATAACATACCACGAAGTTTCAGATAATTGGTGGACAATTGAAGGGATAATCCAAATTAAGTGGGGGGACAATCCTAGAAATGCCTTTTAGTTTTATATAGTAATTGCTTAGTTTTCTATGTTTAAGAAGAGTTTCTATGTTTAATAAAGTGATGGAATGAATGAATCTCTCAATACTGTCATGGCTAAAAAAAGATAATTGACAGTCGATCTAAAATAAGAGGCAATTAGCTCTTTTTTTATGGCTAAAAAAAAATGGAAAAAAGTTTTCAACTTAAATTCTTATGAATGGTGGAGAAATCATCGAAGAGTTGTTACTTTTGGTGGATTTTTAATTTTGTTTGCTTGGTATATAAGTCCAGTTATTCAAGAAGCAAATTATAAAAATAAGTGTATTAGATACTTAACTAAAGAATTTACCGTAAATCCTCCTTTTGGCGATGAAGGAAAATCAGGATTAACGCCTAAACAAGTTGCCGAAGCAAATGCCTATAGATTTTGTAATCACATAGGACCAGATTAAATGAAACGATTACTATTCATACCTTTGTTATTAGGTTTTATTCCTGCAGCTAATGCAGGCATATATATTTACCCTTTATTTAAACAAGGAATAGAAGTTCGCTGTTTAGATAATGAGCCAAAACATTTAATTTCATTCAAAGCAGGCAGGGTTATGAAGTTTGAAGATTATGGAGATAACAAATATAAATTTCCAGAGGTGTTTTTATATCCAGAGAAAACTAATAAGGAATATTCTTATTTCCCAAGTACTGCGGGTACAAAATGTAGCTATAGAAAACTTACAAGAAAAGAAAGAGAAAATTATAGAAAAATGGCTCTAGACATTTGTCGTGGAAACGACTTTAATGCAAAAAGAAAGTTTTGTTATGGGTGGAATTAAATGAAATGCTTGGGGGACAATTCAGGGGACAATAATCCCGATAACTCTCTAAAAATTCGTTCATGAGAATTCATAGTCATTCATTAGGATTCAACTCCTAGAACTCCCTCTCCGTGATTTATTTAGAAAATTTTTAATTAATATTTGTTTTAAAACAAGTCAAGATCAATATCTTCTAGGTCATAAATAGAATTTAAAATCAAGTCAGCGCCTGCATTTCTAAGATTTGTTTCGTAAGAATTACGTTCTTTTAATCGAGAATCTAAATGTAAATGAGGGGGAGCTATTCCGATACTTATGAATTTCTGAGATGGTATTTCCTTTCTAGCGTTTATAACTGTATTTATATCTGCAATAGTATCTCCTACATATGCAATGGGAATATTTGATTCACCAATTTTATCTCCAATAAGCTTTTTTGATAAGTTAATAAAACCTTTAGGATCAGGCTTATCAGGGGCATCTCCCATAGATATTAATGGTGGTGATTTTAGTCCAAGTCTTTTTTCTAAAACAAATTTTGCAGAAGCATACTCTGCACCACTAACAAAACCCCATATTATTCCATTATCTTGAATTAAATCAAAAAACTTTTTATCAACTAATAACTCCTCATTTGTTATGTAACCCGACCAGTATTTACTATCTTTATTTGGATCTCCACCAAAGTAAAACTTTTCAAAACATTTTACTATCTCTTCTCTTGGAGGAATTTTAAGGTTTAAGTTTTCTTTTTTTATACATCTTTTTATAAGTTCTAAACTTAAATCCCAGTCATTATTCCAGATCCCTTCATTTTTGGCATTATCAATATCTATATAACTTGGCTCCCATCCGGTAAATTTGTAGACAGTTTTTTTTAATGAAAGTCTGTAACTATTCTCTACGCTGCGGATTACCCCATCAATGTCAAACAAAATTAAACCAATATTTTTCAATTAATTTTCTTACATCATTATTATAAAAGATTAGTATTCTTATAAAAAAAAAGCAAAGAAAAACATTCTATTTATAAAAATTATGGATTAGCCAAACTTAATTTTGTAAATATCCTCTGGGAGTGAGAAATATTTCGTCAATTAAGGTTGTTTGAGAATTGCCAATAATAATGATTGATAACATATCAATCTCTTTAAAAGGAATGGTATTTAAAGTAAAAAATTTTTTGGTTTGATTTTCTCTCCCTACTTGTCTAGCTACTAAAATTGGAGTATCACCATGCCTAGATTGTAAACATATGTCTATCACACTTTTAAGCTGCCAATTTCTCTCAATCGATTGAGGGTTAAATAAAGCTATTACAAAGTCGCCCACAAGAGCTCCTTTAATTCTTTTTTCTATTAAAGACCACGGAGTTAATTTATCGCTTAAGCTTACTGAACAAAAGTCATTCATTAGTGGTGCGCCACTAATTGCAGCAGCTAATTGAACACTACTTATACCTGGATGTACTTCAAAGTAAGGTCTATATTCTTTTTTGATTTTTTGTAGTAATTCTAAAAGTAAACCAGCCATTCCATAAAATCCAGATTCACCTGAAGAAATTAAAGCGACTTTTATTCCCTCTTCAGCTAGTTTAATTGCTTTACTGCATCTCTCTTTTTCCTCAGTAAGTTTACTTTCAATTAAAACCTGATCATTCCTTTTTAAGGGTTTTATTAAATCTAAATACATTTTGTATCCAATCCAAACAGTACATCTTGAAAGTGCTTTTCTTGCATTATTGGTTAGGAAGGAGATATCACCGGGCCCACTTCCAATAATATGGATTTCACCATGGGTTGGATTATATTGATTTTTTGATTCTGCTACAGCGATAGTTACTGCCCCAGATTGATTTTTGAAAATTCTTTTTTCTTCTAATAATTTTGATTCTTCTCCCGCTGCGAGTAAGCAAGAGGCTTCTGCTACGGAAGGTGTACCAATTTCCTTTTGCACGACATTTGATGGATTTGGAACATTTATTGTTGAAAGATCTTTATTACTAAAAAACTTTATAGGCAAGTTTTTTTCTTCAGAAAGTTCTAAAATTCCTTTCTCATCTTTTTTTATATCTATAGTTGCAAATCCCGCAATTGATTGCTGCGATAAATTTACTGACTCCAAAAGATTATTTAAAGAATTTGCTATTAATTCTTTGCTTGTATTTCTTTCACATCCAATCCCAATCCATAATACAGGCGGGTGCCAAGTTGTTCCATGATTTTCGAATATACTCACATGAAATGTTGAATCTGGTTTTTCAGTTTCTTTTTTATCAATTTGATTAATAATCTCAGCTGATTCTGAAGTTTTCCATAAGCTATTACCAGATAATTGCTTGCAAAATATTTCTTCGTTTTTAGCTTGTTTAATTACTAGTTTTGACCAATCGTTTATTTTGCCAGATCTTTTCCACCCCCATTGATTTCCAAATGCATCAAGATTTAAGAGGCTTTGATCATTGGAATTATTAGTTTCTATAATTTCGCCACCAAGTAAATTAGCAATTTGAAATGAAATATTTTGCGTATTTGACTGATGTAAGCCAATTAATGGAACTATCTTGGAACATTTGTTATCTATAACTATTACTCCTGGATCTTGATCTTTAGAGGTTAAAAATGGATTTATTATGCGTATTGATGCAGCAATTGAGCCTATAAAAATTATTAAATCTATCTTCGGCCATTTTTTTAATAATATTTCCCTAGGTTTTTGTACTTGAATAAGTTCATTTTCCTTTCCATCCTCTTTTGAAGAACCCGCAATATATATGTCTTTGACAAATTCGGTTTTTTTAAGCCTTTTTAAAATTTCTTTTGAATTATTAGATAGACCTATCGCAATGCCTTTCAAATTAGAAACTATTGATAGTAACTTTGAAATTATATCCTGTCGCTGGATGTAAAAAATTTTCTTTGAAATATAAAAAAAAATTTAAGAAATTTATATAAATTTTGAGTAAAAATACTCACAAATTAGTCATAGACTAGAATTTAACAAAATATTCATATAGTAACAATCATTAGAACATTTGTTACGTTAATGCATAACGAAAGAATCTTTGCCTTATTATTTTTGAAACGAATATCTAAAGTTCCGAAGGATTCGTTTTCTTGAACATTATCATTAAAAATAGGTTCAAGATCCGATCAATCGGCTTTAATGTCAATTATTTTCGAGGTGCTAGATGACCATCAGCCCACCAGAAAGTGGAGAAAAAAACAAAAAAGTTTTGGAAGATCCTGTCAAGGCCGATCCAAGACCTATTGATTTTGCCAAATTAGATAAGCCAGGATTCTGGTCAAGTAAATTATCTAAAGGTCCAAAAACTACAACTTGGATCTGGAATTTGCATGCTGATGCACATGATTTTGATGTGCATACAGGCGATGCTGAAGAAGCAACAAGAAAAATCTTTTCAGCTCATTTTGGACATCTTGCAGTCATTTTTATATGGATGAGCGCTGCATTTTTCCATGGAGCAAGATTTTCTAATTACTCAGGTTGGTTAGCTGATCCAACTCATGTCAAACCAGGAGCTCAGCAAGTATGGGCAATCGTTGGTCAAGAAATGCTTAATGCTGACCTAGGTGCTAATTACAACGGTATTCAAATCAGTTCAGGAATATTCCACATGTGGCGAGCATGGGGAATCACTAATGAGAGTGAACTTATGGCTCTAGCAATAGGTGCTGTAGTAATGGCGGCGCTTATGCTTCATGCTGGAATTTTTCATTACCACAAAGCAGCTCCAAAAATGGAGTGGTTTCAAGATATTGAGTCTATGCTTAACCACCACATAGCTGGTTTAGTAGGTTTAGGATCTTTAGCATGGGCTGGCCATTGTATTCATATTGGAGCTCCTACTGCAGCTCTATTAGATGCAATTGATGCAGGCTCTCCTTTAGTTATTAATGGAAAAGAAATAGCAACTATTGCAGATATGCCAATGCCGCATCAACTCTGCGATCCACAAATTATCGGTCAGATATTTCCAGGGTTAGCAAGTGGTACAGGTAATTTCTTTAGTTTAAATTGGTTAGCTTTCTCAGACTTCCTTACTTTCAAAGGTGGACTTAACCCTGTGACAGGAAGCTTGTGGATGACTGATGTTTCACATCATCATTTAGCTTTTGGTGTAATAGCGATAATAGGTGGTCATATGTACAGAACCAACTACGGTATTGGTCATAGTATGAAAGAAATATTAGATTCACAACAAGGAGATCCAATATTATTCCCTGCCCCTAAAGGTCATCAAGGTCTTTTTGAGTTCATGGCAGAAAGTAGACATGCCCAGCTATCAGTAAACCTAGCGATGCTTGGATCAATAAGCATACTTGTATCTCATCACATGTATGCGATGCCTCCATATCCTTATATAGCTACTGACTACATGACAGTTCTTGGATTATTTACCCATCACATGTGGATAGGTGGATTATTCATAGTAGGAGCAGGTGCGCATGCTGGAATTGCAATGGTTAGAGATTACGATCCAGCAAAACATATTGATAATGTATTAGACAGAATTCTTAAGGCAAGAGATGCTTTAATCAGTCACTTGAACTGGGTTTGTATGTGGTTAGGATTCCATAGTTTTGGACTCTATATTCACAACGATACTATGAGAGCTTTGGGTAGACCCCAAGATATGTTTAGTGATTCTGCTATCCAACTTCAGCCAATCTTTGCTCAATGGGTACAGAGTATTCAAGCATCTGCTGTTGGGACTTCCCTTTTAGCAGGTACTGCAGAAGCTTTACCTCACAAAGCTTTAAGTGAAGTCTTTAATGGAAGTTTAGTAGAAGTTGGTGGGAAGGTAGCTATAGCGCCAATTCCACTAGGGACAGCTGATTTAATGATTCATCATATTCATGCTTTCCAAATTCATGTAACTGTTTTGATACTTCTTAAAGGGGTTCTTTATGCAAGAAGTTCAAGGTTGATTCCTGACAAAGCTTCTTTAGGATTTAGATTCCCTTGTGATGGTCCTGGAAGAGGTGGTACATGTCAAGTTTCTTCATGGGATCACGTTTTCTTAGCTCTCTTCTGGATGTATAACTGTTTATCAATAGTTATTTTCCACTTCTCTTGGAAAATGCAGAGTGATGTTTGGGGACTTACTGGTGGTAATTTTGCACAAAGTTCAATTACTATCAACGGTTGGTTAAGAGATTTCCTCTGGGCTCAAGCTTCTCAAGTATTAACAAGCTATGGTCAATCAATAAGCATGTACGGTTTGATGTTCTTGGGAGCTCACTTTATATGGGCGTTCAGTTTAATGTTCCTCTTCAGCGGAAGAGGATATTGGCAAGAATTGTTCGAATCAATTGTTTGGGCACACAATAAACTTAAGGTTGCACCAACCATTCAACCTCGAGCTCTATCTATTACTCAGGGGCGTGCAGTAGGTGTTACACACTTCCTTGTAGGTGGTATAGCTACCACATGGGCCTTCTTCCATGCTCGCCTTTTCGGGCTGGGCTAATAACCTGAACTTCACCTTTTTAATTCAATGGCAACAAAATTTCCATCATTTAACCAGGGTCTAGCTCAGGACCCTACAACCCGACGAATATGGTACGGAATAGCTACCGCTCATGACTTTGAAAGTCATGACGGTATGACCGAAGAAAAACTTTATCAGAAGCTATTCTCTACACATTTTGGACATCTAGCAATTATTGCTCTCTGGGTAGCCGGTAACTTATTTCATATTGCTTGGCAAGGTAATTTTGAGCAATTTGTACTAGATCCAACTCATGTACGCCCTATAGCTCATGCTATTTGGGACCCTCATTTTGGATCTGGCATAACAGAAGCAATGACACAAGCTGGAGCAAGCGGTCCAGTAAACATTGCTTATTCAGGTCTCTACCATTGGTGGTACACAATTGGAATGAGAACTAATGAGCAACTCTTCCAAGCTTCAATATTCATGAGTATTTTGGCTTGTTGGACTCTATTTGCTGGTTGGTTACACTTACAGCCAAAATTCAGACCTTCTTTAGCTTGGTTTAAAAATGCAGAGTCAAGATTAAATCATCATTTAGCTGTCTTATTTGGTTTTAGTAGCATCGCTTGGACAGGCCATTTGGTTCATGTGGCTATACCTGAATCAAGAGGTCAGCATGTAGGTTGGGATAACTGGTTAACTGTGCTTCCACACCCAGCTGGATTGGCTCCTTTCTTTACTTTAAACTGGGGAGCTTATGCCCAAAATCCTGATTCGTTAGATCAAGTATTTGGAACAGCTGAAGGAGCTGGAACAGCAATCTTTACTTTCTTAGGTGGTCTTCATCCTCAAAGTGAAGCATTATGGCTTACCGATATTGCGCATCACCATATTGCGATTGGAACAGTTTTTGTAATTGCTGGTCACATGTATAGAAATACTTTTGGTATTGGTCATAGCCTCAAAGAAATTACAGAAGCCCATAATACTAGACATCCTAATGATCCTCATAAAGGTAGTTTTGGAATTAACCACGATGGAATATATGAAACTGTAAATAATTCATTACATTTCCAACTTGGATTAGCATTAGCATCCCTTGGTGTAGCAACTTCTCTTGTAGCTCAACACATGGGTGCACTTCCTTCTTACGCTTTTATTGCCAGGGACTACACTACACAATCTGCTTTATATAGTCATCATCAGTACATAGCAATGTTCTTGATGGTTGGTGCATTTGCACACGGAGCTATTTTCTTTGTAAGAGATTATGATCCAGAATTAAATAAAGATAATGTATTGGCAAGAGTTCTTGGAACAAAGGAAGCTTTGATAAGCCATCTTAGTTGGGTAACAATGCTGCTTGGATTCCATACGCTAGGAATTTATGTACATAACGATGTTGTTGTAGCTTTTGGTAATCCTGAAAAGCAAATTCTAATTGAGCCTGTATTTGCTCAATTTGTTCAAGCTGCTCAAGGAAAAATGATGTACGGCTTTAATGCTTTATTATCTGATCCAACAAGTTCAGCAAGTCTCGCTGCTAATTCATTGCCAGGAAATCACTACTGGATGGATTTGATCAATAGACAAGATGCATTAAGTGCTTTCTTACCTATCGGTCCTGCAGATTTCTTAGTTCACCATGCTATCGCTTTAGGTCTTCATACAACCGCTTTAATACTTATCAAAGGAGCACTTGATGCTAGGGGAACAAAATTAATTCCTGATAAGAAAGATTTAGGTTATGCATTCCCTTGCGATGGCCCTGGACGTGGAGGTACTTGTGATAGTTCATCTTGGGACGCTATGTACTTAGCTATGTTCTGGGCATTAAATTTAATAGCATGGGTAACTTTCTACTGGCATTGGAAACACCTAGCAATTTGGCAGGGTAACGTAGCACAATTTAACGAATCAGGAACTTATCTAATGGGTTGGTTCAGAGATTATCTCTGGTTAAACTCTGCTCAACTTATTAATGGCTATAACCCATTTGGAGTAAATTCCCTATCTCCTTGGGCTTGGATGTTCCTATTCGGTCACTTAGTTTGGGCTACTGGTTTCATGTTCCTAATATCATGGCGTGGTTACTGGCAAGAATTAATTGAAACATTAGTTTGGGCACATCAGCGTACTCCAATTGCTAACCTTGTTGGCTGGAGAGATAAGCCAGTTGCACTTTCAATTGTTCAAGCTAGATTAGTTGGATTAGCACATTTCACGATTGGAAACATACTTACATTTGGGGCATTTGTTATCGCATCCACTTCAGGTAAGTTTGGTTAAATTTCCCTTAAATAATTTAAATCACCACGTTTGTGGTGATTTTTTTTGTTTAATTTTAATGTTCTAAATTAAGTTAAAATTATATAAATATCATCAAAGATAAATGTCAGATATAAAACAATTAATTTCTATTATTGTCCCCGTTTATAACGAAAGCGAGAGTATTGGTTTTTTATTGGATGAAATTATTAATGTTATGTCATTTCATGAATTTAATTTTGAATTGATTGTTGTTAATGATGGTTCTAAAGATAATACTTATCCAGTATTGAAAGAACTAACTCTCAAAATTAAAGAATTGTCAGTAATTTCCCTTCGCAAAAATTATGGGCAAACTGCGGCAATGTCAGCTGGCTTTGATAATTCTAAAGGTGATATTATCATTACTTTGGATGGCGATTTACAGAATGATCCAAATGATATTCCTACATTAATTTCAGAAATTAATAATGGCTATGATTTGATTTGTGGATGGAGGTTCGATAGAAAAGATAAATTAATTAACAGAAGGATACCATCAAAAATAGCGAATAAATTAATAGCTCAGGTAACAGGTTTGAAGTTGCATGACTATGGATGCTCATTAAAAGCTTTTAAGAAAGAAATAATAGATGATATTAAATTGTATGGTGAACTTCACAGGTTTCTCCCTGTTTTAGCAAATATTGAAGGTGCAAGAATCAAAGAAATTAAAGTAAATCATAGAAGCCGGCAATATGGATCAAGTAAATATGGAATTGATAGAACTTTTAGAGTTTTAATGGATTTACTAACTGTTTGGTTTATGACTAAATTTTTAACAAGACCAATGTATGGATTTGGTTTTGTTGGGATTATAAGTATTTTAATTAGCCTTGCGATGAGTTCTTATTTGATAGTTTTAAAAATAATTGGTGAGGATATTGGAAATCGTCCGTTGCTAATGTTTGCATTACTATTAGGAATTGCTGGTGTTCAATTATTTAGCTTTGGATTATTGAGCGAACTATTAATTAGGACATATCATGAAAGTCAAAGTCGTCCAATTTACAGAATTAGATCAATAAAAAGTGCTAAGCAAAATTGATTGTTTACTTGAACTGTCTTATTAATAACGCTGAAATTTCAACGACTTCAGGAGAAATATCTCTTAAGCCTTTTCGTAAAATTGGTAATGTTGATTTATCAGCCAATTCTTCCGCAATTTTTAATGCCTTTAATTTATTTTCTGTATCATCCTGAAAAAGACTAATCATTTTTTTTCTTTGAGAATTTTTATAAAATACTGAGTACTTTTTTTCTTTGTGATTGTATGAATAACTATTTTTTTTAGATAGAAATTTATTATTACTTTTTCTATTTTTTTTTAATTTAATAGAATTTAAATTGCTTTGATTTATTAACTTCTTAAAGCTTCTTTTTTTAAAAACTAGAAATAATATTCCTATAAAAATAATAAGTAAAATTGCTAAAAAATTTAACATGTAAAAAGTTAATAATTTTTATATCATCCAGTAATAAAATTAACATTATTTAGCTGATAAATACTAAAGTGTTTAAAGATGTTTAATGAATTATGCCATCTGATTTACCAAGTCTTTTACCCTCAATTTTTGTCCCATTAATTGGTATAGCAATGCCTGCTGTTTTTATCGTATTGATTGGAAGATTAATTACAGCAACTGAATAAATTATCAAACACTAAACTATTAAAAAAATGAGCGACTTTCAAAAATCATTCTCTGAATCAACAAGTTCTATTAAGTTTGATGAGAAATACATAGATACTTCTGTACAACCAAATGATATTGGCGTAGCAGAACAATGGGCAGTAAAAACTGTTGCTGATCCTTGTGTTGGTAATTTAGCTACTCCAGTTAATAGTGGTTATTTTACAAAAGCCTTTATAAATAATTTACCTTTTTACAGAGAAGGTATTTCTCCTAATTTTAGAGGTTTAGAAACTGGAGCAGCTTTTGGATATCTTCTATACGGACCGTTTACCATGACTGGCCCATTAAGAAATTCTGAATTTGCTCTAACAGCTGGCCTTCTCGCCACAATTGGAGCTGTTCATATTTTGACAGCACTCTTTGTTCTATACAATGCACCTGGTAAAGCACCTAATGTTCAACCTCCAGATGCGACTGTTAATAATCCACCAAAGGACTTATTTACAAGAGCTGGATGGGCTGATTTTACAAGTGGATTTTGGTTAGGAGGATGTGGAGGAGCTGTTTTTGCTTGGTTACTTGTTGGGACATTACACTTAGATACCATAATGCCAATCATTAAAAATATTTGGACTGCTGGTTAATTTCTAAATAAAAGAATAAGTAATATTTAATTTAATTTAAAATTTTAAGGCGAGCTCTATTAATTAACGAATAGTGCGATCCCATCTATAATTTCTAACTACTCTTCCTGCCGAAATAAGTTTAGATTTATAATGCAATGAGATTTTATCATTAGACTTTTTTAGAGTATCTAATCCTATTCCATTTCTGCCAAAATCAATTCCAGAGCTATGGTAATAGAGTCCGTCTCCTTTGTAGATTCCAATATGATCACATTTTTCTTCATTTCCAAAAAATAAAAGATCACCAGGTCGTAGAGCCGCATACGATTCTTCGTAATAAAAAAGGTGCTTACAAAAACTTTTTATTTGAAAAGAGTCTCGAGGTATATAAATTTGATGCTTTAAAAAAGCAGTCTGAATTAATCCTGAACAATCAAAATTAGGTCCTAATGTACCTCCCCAAAGATATTCATTATTTAACTCAGATTGATCCTTGATCCATTTTAAGATTGAGTTAACTTTATCTTTTATAAAGAAGTGTTCATTTTCTAAACTGTTATTTTTTTTGAATTCGTATTTCTCAATAATTAATCCATTTAAATTTATCCAACAGACGTAACCATCTTCATATAGTTGAACTAGTATTCTTGAAAATTTATGGTTGTTTTGATAAATATTTGGATAAATAAGCCTAAAAATCCTATTTTTAAATATTTCAGTAACTAATTTATCTTCTGTTTCATTTTGATATCCCGAAATATTAACTTTTAATTTCCACCAAATAGTTTTTGAAAAATTAGTTTGTTTAAATAGTGAGATAGGATTTTTATAATTTTCCATACAATGTCCTTTTACTATTTAAGTGAAGAGATGGGTCTAGCCTTAAATGATATTTTAGGGAGAGTATGCTCTTATAATAAAGATTTTTCGAGTGAAGATATTGCCATAACTTGGATTAATTATAAAAGTGGAAATAAAGGTGTATTTAAGGGTTTTGGCACTGGCATAAATAATAAAAAAATGGTTTACCCTGCCAGCATAGTCAAGTTGGTGTATGGTCTTGCTACATATTATTGGATTAAAAAAGGAAGTTTATTGTTATCGGATGAAATTATTGATGCTGCAAGGAAAATGTTATCTTTCTCTAGTAATAATGCAACAAGCTTCTTAATTGATTTACTAACTGGAACAACAAGTGGACCTTGTATTGAGGGAGAATCATGGGAAAATTGGAAATATCAAAGAAGTATAATAAACGATTGGCTACATGATTTACATTGGGAGGAATTGAGCGGTTTAAATTGCTGTCAAAAGACCTGGGATGATGGACCATTTGGTCGTGAAAAAGAATTTTATGGACATAATAATAAAAATAGAAACGCTATGAATTCTGATTCGGCTGCAAGAGTTTTGGAGGAAATTATGATTCATATTGATTATCAAAAAAATGATTTAAATTTGCGAAGTTTTTTAAAAAGAAATTTAGATAAAGTTGTTCTTAAAAACGATTCTCTTAATCAAATAGATGGTTTTTTGGGTGCAGGCTTACCAGAAAGCATTAATCTTTGGAGTAAAGCAGGCTTAATGTCAGAAGTTAGACATGATTCTGCTTGGTGGACTAATAGTCAATCACTACACACTTTATTGGTTGTTTTTTGTGATGGTGAAAAATATTCTAAGGATTCTTCTTTCTTACCATTAATATCAAAAGAAGTATATGAATTTAATAAAAAATATACTATTTAGGACTAAATTGAATCTTCTAAGAAATTAGAATCTAGTTTGTCAGTATATGCTTCATAAGGCAACATCATTACTTCTTCAAAATCTAAATCATTCATAATCCATTCTCTATATTCAGCTAATAAACTTTTTCTATCTTCATTATCTAATTCATAAATACGCAACGCTGTATCTTTAAAATTTTCTTTAATTAAATTTTCAATTTCTTTTCTTTTCATTTTATGTTAGTTCTCCTTCCAAAATTACTCTTCTTATTGTTGACAACGCAATTCCTGTTTGTGATCTGATTGATCGATAAGAATATCCTTCATTACGCAATCTGATTACTAAAGATTCTTTTAGAGGACTTATTTTGGGCCTTCCTCCCAAATTATTTCCAGAAAATTTTCTGCGTAATAGTTGTTCTTTTTTTCTTTCACCTAAACTTTTGTCTTCTAAATTATCTAATTCATATAAAATCTTAAAAATTGAAGAATTTTCATTAGAAGATTCATTAGCAGCAAAAAAACCAGTCAAAGTTCTCAATTGAATATCATTATTAATAAGTTTATTTATTGTTTTCAAACATTCTTTTTTATTTTTAAATGCTCGATCAAGCTGAGTTATTATTAATTGATCGCCTTTTGATAAGGAATCTATAGCTTTATTTAGTTGGGGTTTGATTTCCTCATCTAAACTTATAAATTCAGAGAAAACTAAACTGCAACCCTCTTCTTTCAAAAATTTTATTTGCTCTTCCAAATATTCATATTCGTTATGAGTAGCTCTAGCATAACCTATTGATTTAGAGTTTTTACTTTTTTCCGATAATAAAATACGTTTTCTTTTAAATTTAAAAGCCAATGTTTTATTACATATATTTTTTACTGTATCAACAAATAATCAAAAAAACACTTTTTAGTACAAAATAGTGCTGATTTTTTTAACTTTTTAGCTATATTTTTAAAATTAGTACGTTCTGATATCTGTATTAAAAATAACGTTATGAAATCTGATTCAATTTTAGTTAATGAAACATGAACTTTGTGTTACGAGTAAATTTAATTAAGATTTTCTAAATTGCAGAAGGATTAGTTGAATTAATTTATTTACTTCTGTTGAATGAGCTTCGTCTTTGAAATTATAAATAGTTAATTCATCTTGTTTTTAGTAAAATAAAAATACAGGTCAAGAAGATTTAATGTGACTAATAATCCTAATAGTTTAATTTCAAAACCTGAATGGTTAAGGGTCAAAGCTCCACAAGTTGAGCGGATTGGTAATACTGCAAATTTATTAAATGATTTAAATCTCAATACCGTATGTCAAGAAGCAAGCTGTCCAAATATCGGCGAATGTTTTGCTAGTGGAACTGCAACTTTCCTCATAATGGGTCCTGGTTGCACTAGGGCATGTCCATATTGCGATATTGATTTTGATAGATCTAAGAGAGACTTAGACCCAACTGAACCATATCGTTTAGCCGAAGCTGTTTTTAGAATGAAGCTTAAGCATGTTGTAATCACATCAGTTAATAGAGACGATCTTGAGGATGGTGGCGCATCTCAATTTTTTCAATGTGTTCATCAAATAAGAGAAAAATCTCCTGATACTACTATTGAGCTTCTAATACCTGATCTTTGTGGCAACTGGAAAGCTCTTGAAAAAGTTCTTGATGCAAATCCAAACGTTTTAAACCACAATATCGAGACTGTGTCTGCGCTATATAAAAAAGTAAGACCTCAAGGCAAATATGAAAGAACTCTTGAGTTGCTTAAAAGAACCAGAGACTATTCTCCCAAAATTTATACAAAGTCAGGCTTCATGCTTGGTTTAGGGGAAAAAGACGAGGAGGTCTTAAGTCTGCTTAAGGATTTAAAAAGTAATTTCGTTGATATTGTTACTATTGGCCAATATTTATCTCCTGGCCCTAATCATTTACCTGTTAAAAGATTTGTAAGTCCTTCAAAATTTAACTACTTTAAAGTGTTTGGGGAAAAAGATTTAAACTTCATGCAAGTAGTTAGTTCTCCTTTAACTCGAAGTAGCTACCATGCTGAAGAGATTCAAAAACTTATGAAAAAGTATCCAAGATAATTATGTTCATTTATTTGGATCTACCCACTTATTAAATTTCCATTCAACTAGGTCATTTTTAATCATTGGATCATTCTTAATTATTTTTAGTGCATTTTTATAATTATTCATCTCAAGAATAAGTAATCCGCCGTCACCTGGCCTATTTAACTCATCTACCAAAAAGCCACTTTTTATATTAATTCCCTCTTTTTTTAATTTTTTTACCCAATCAATATGTTCGCTAATTATTTTTCGTTTTAAATCATTATTAATTAAGTATTCTTTTTTTATAATTTCAGTTTTTACAAAGAAAGGCATTTACATTTTTTTTATATCAAGCATCTCTTTTTCGCTTGGGGGAACAATCAATTTGAAAGTACTCTTAAAATAAGACCAATTTTCAAGTATTTTGGCAGCCTTTATGCTATTTGTTTTTGCTTGATATTCTCTAATAATTTCCAATAAGATATTTTCCTGCTTTGATGAAGTTATTTGATGAATGCTTACTATTTCTTTATTTACTTTATTACTTAAATCATTATTTTCATCGATTATAAAAGCTATTCCACCAGTCATGCCCGCACCAATATTCCTTCCTGTGGAACCTAAAATAACAACTTTCCCACCAGTCATGTATTCACAACAATGATCACCTGCTCCTTCTGTTACCGCTGTAGCACCACTATTTCTAACCGCAAATCTTTCTCCCGATTTTCCTAATGCAAATAATTTTCCACCTGTTGCTCCATAAAGACAAGTATTTCCTAGGATGACTTGTTCGGAGGATATTTCATTTATTTTTGGTGGAATTATTGTGAGTATTCCTCCATTCATTCCTTTACAAACATAATCATTAGCTTCTCCGATTAATTGAACATTCATTCCCTTCAATAAAAAGGCACCAAAGCTTTGTCCTGCATATCCTTTGAAATTTAAGTTGAGTTCGCCATTGAAGCCAGTGTTGCCATGAAGTTCTGCGATTTCGCCTGATATTTTTGCACAAACACTTCTATCTGTATTTTTTATCTCAATTTCTTTGGTTAATATTTCGTGATTTTTAATTGAATCTATAAATTTAGTATCAGACAAAAACTTGTCTTCTAATACAGAACCATTACTATGGGCAGTTTTTATGTGTTTTAACCATGATCTATCGGGGGTTGAGTGTTCATTTATTAAAGAAGAAAGATCAATATTAGAAGTTTTTGGGAGATCGATATTTCTTGCAGAAAGAAATTCTCGATTACCAATCAGTTCTTCCATATTAGAGACACCGATACTACTCATTATCTGTCTTACTTCTTCAGCAATATACAAGAAAAAATTGACGACATTTTCTGGAATACCTTTAAATCTTTTTCTTAATTCTTCTTTTTGAGTGGCAACACCAACAGGACACTTGTTTGTATGACAAACCCGAGCCATTATGCATCCTTCAGCAATCATCGCTACAGAACCAAAACCGTATTCTTCAGCACCTAGTAAAGCTGCAATAACTACGTCCCAGCCTGTTTTAAGACCTCCATCAGTTCTCAAAATTACTCTTTCGCGTAAGTTATTCTCTAAGAGAGATTTATGAACCTCAGCAACACCAAGTTCCCATGGTAAACCTGCATGTTTAATGGAACTCAGGGGTGAAGCACCTGTACCTCCGTCGTGGCCTGATATTTGAATTACATCTGCATTAGCTTTGCTTACTCCAGCAGCAATAGTGCCTATACCAATTTCAGAGACAAGTTTAACGCTTACTTTCGCTTTTGGATGAACTTGGTGTAAGTCGTGGATAAGTTGAGCTAAATCTTCAATTGAATAAATATCATGATGCGGGGGAGGAGATATTAAAGCTACTCCAGGTTTACTATTTCTTAGTTTTGCAATGTAAGAATCAACTTTTGGACCAGGTAATTGTCCCCCCTCTCCAGGTTTTGCACCTTGAGCCATTTTAATTTCAAGTTGTTTACCACTTCTTAGATATTCAGGTGTAACTCCAAATCTACCTGATGCTATTTGTTTAATAGCGGAGCATGCGGTGTCTCCATTTTTTAAGCCTTTAATAAATGGCAAAGTCGCTGACTGAGTATTTTCATCGATATCATTTAAAACATTAAAACGAGCTGGATCTTCTCCCCCTTCTCCACTATTACTTTTTCCACCAATTCTATTCATTGCAACTGCTAAAACTTCATGCGCTTCTCTGGATAAAGCACCTAAACTCATGCCTCCAGTACAGAACCTTTTGCAAATTGATTCAACACTTTCAACTTCCTCTAATGGAATACTTTTTCTTTTTGAATTAATTGTTAGTAAATCTCTAAGAGATGTTGTCGGTCTATTACTAATAAGTTTTTTGTAAGTTTCAAAATGATCGTATCCTGGCCCTTGTTTTACCGCCGAATGTAAAACTTTGGACATCTCTGGGTTATTGGAATGATATTCTCCATTATTTCTAAATTGTACAAATCCTAAAAATTCTAATTTCTTTAAATCGATCTCTGGATAGGCTTTCGTATGTATTGAAAGTGTTTCGTTAGTTAATTCTTTTAATGTTATGCCAGCGATACGACTTGTTGTACCATCAAAAGCAATTTTTATTAAGTCAGATCCAAGGCCTACAGCTTCAAAAATTTGTGCACCATGGTAACTAGATAAAAGTGAGATGCCTATTTTTGAGAGAATTTTTCTTAGGCCGTCTTCTAGAGCTTTTTTAATATTTTCTTGAACATCAACTATTGATAATGGATTTATTTTTTTGCTATCAATGAGTTTTTGTGTTTTTGGATGTTTTAACCAGTGTCTACCTGCTTCGAAGGTCAACCAAGGGCAAACTGCACTTACTCCATATCCAATTAAACAAGCTAAGTGATGTGTGCTCCAACATTGACCGGTCTCAATTATTAGAGAAGCTTTTAGCCTGATTTCTTTTTTAAGAAGATAATGATGAATTGCTCCAACAGCAAGTAAAGGAGGTATGAAAGTCTTTTTAGGATTAATTCCCTTATCAGAGATGATAATTAAAGAGCAACCTTCATTTATAGACAGCTCACTCTGTTTACAGATTAGTTTTAATTGGTTCTCTAAGCCTTGAATACCTTCCTCTAAATCAAACAAACTTGAAATTGTCTTAGATTTAATTTTTGACTTTTTGATGGAAATGAGTTCTTCCTCATTTAGAATCGGACTTTGTAAATGAATAAAAGGTTTAGCATCTTTAATTTCAAATGGTGTACATCTTTCTCCTAGATGCATCTCTAAACTCATTACAAGTTTTTCTCTCAGAGGGTCAATAGGAGGATTAGTAACTTGTGCAAATCTTTGCTTAAAGTAGTCGTATAAAATATGTGGCTTAGATGAAAGAACTGCTAAGGGGATGTCGTCGCCCATGCAATAAGTAGGCTCTTTAGCTAATGAAGCCATTGAATCTAAGATAAGGTCATTATCTTCCGCTGAAAACCCGTATGCAGTTTGTTGTTGCAACAACTCAAGGTCTTTTAGTTTGCAGTCTTTGACCCATTCATTATTTTCAATTTTTATAGTTCTATTATTGAGAAGATTTTTATAATCATGCCTTTGTGCAGCTTCAGATTTTACTTCCCAATTTCTTAGGATTCTATTCTGATGAAAATCAACTGCTAACATTTGTCCTGGTCCTAATCGACCTTTTTCTATTACTCTTTCTTCTTCAAGATCTACTACTCCTGTTTCAGAACCCATTATTACAAAACCATCGTTTGTAATTGAATATCTTGCTGGTCTTAGGCCATTTCTATCAAGCGTTGCCCCGACAAAATTTCCATCAGCAAATACAAGGAGTGCTGGACCATCCCAAGCTTCTTGTAGGCTTGCAGAATATTCATAAAAAGCTTTTATATACTCTCTCTCCTCAAGTTCTGGTTGATCTCTAAATGCTTCAGGAACAAGTTTTAATAATGAGTCAGTAATGGGCTGACCTGAACGAATATTGATTTCAAGGGTTGCATCAAGATTTGATGAATCACTTTTGTTTACATCTACAATAGGTTTAATTTCATTAGATAACTCTCCCCAAAAATCATCTATATGTGTTTCTGAAGCTTTAGCCCAATTAATATTTCCTAAGAGAGTATTTATTTCGCCATTATGACCCAAAAATCTCATGGGCTGAGCTAGTGGCCATTTTGGAAGCGTATTAGTACTAAATCTTCGATGATAAACAGAAAATGAAACTTTAAAACTTTCTTCTTTAAGATCTTTATAAAACTCGGATAATATTTCAGAGCGGACCATACCCTTATAAACAACTGTTTGAGAACTTAGTGAGGCAAAATAAAATTCACAATCTCCAACATCGTTTTTGAAAGTTTCTCTTATTTTTTTCTCAATTCTTTTCCTTAATTGAAATAAAAGCCTTTCAACATCCTTATGATCTTTTTTATCTATATATAAAATCCACTGACAGATGAATGGAGCATTTGCTTTAGCTAAAGGACCTAAGATTTCATTATTAACGGGTACTGTTCTCCAAGATGTTTTGTTGATTTTTAATTTTTCTGCCTCTTCATCACATATTGATTTACATATTTCAATTTTTTCTTTTTTATTAGGCATAAAAACCATGCCTAAACCTCTATTACATTCTTGAGTATTTTTTAGATTAATTTTCTCTTCTAGATATCCCCATGGAATTGAACACAAAATGCCTGCTCCATCTCCTGAGTCACTATCTCCTCCACAACCTCCTCTATGCTCCATGCAGTTGAGGCCCTTTAGAGATTGTTTAAGGATCCAGTTGCTTTCTATACCTTCAATATTTGCTACGAAACCAACTCCACACGCATCTTTCTCCCCAATTATTCCATTTGGGGAATAACTATCTTGATATGGGCCAACGATTCTTTTGATACTCTCTCCCATAGATTATTTAATTCTATTTAGTTATTTATGTATACCTATTATAAAAATAAATATGAAAATAAATCTAAAGATAATGAATATTTACCAAATAATTTTAATTTGACAAATTTTAAAAAAAATATAATTAAAAACTTTTAGTTAGTGCTCTTAAAAGGTTATGATGGTTAAAAGTTTATTTTTATCTAAGTTTTAATAGATGCCCACCATCTCACAATTAGTAGGTTCAGAAAGAAAACGTCTGACAAAGAAAACAAAATCTCCTGCATTAAAAGCTTGCCCTGAAAGAAGAGGGGTATGTACAAGAGTCTATACATCAACACCTAAAAAACCTAATTCAGCTTTGAGAAAAGTTGCTAGGGTTAGATTAACTTCTGGTTTCGAAGTAACTGCTTATATTCCTGGTATTGGACATAATCTGCAAGAACATTCTGTAGTACTGCTTAGGGGTGGAAGAGTAAAGGATTTACCAGGAGTTAGATATCATATAATAAGAGGAACTTTAGATACGGCTGGAGTCAAAGATAGACGTCAATCCAGATCTAAGTATGGAGCAAAAGCTCCAAAAGATTAATTTTGTAAACATTATTTTTTTTAAACATGTCCCGTCGTAATGCAGCAGTAAAAAGACCAGTCCTGCCTGATCCTCAATTTAATAGTCGTCTTGCTTCAATGATGATTTCTCGATTAATGAAGCATGGTAAAAAATCTACAGCACAAAGAATATTGTCTGATGCGTTTTCTTTAATAAGTGAGAGAACAGGAGGGAATGCAGTGGAATTATTCGAAACAGCTGTAAAAAATGCTACTCCTCTTGTCGAGGTGAGAGCTAGAAGAGTTGGTGGTGCAACATATCAAGTACCTATGGAAGTTCGCCAAGAGAGGGGTACGGCTATGGCATTAAGATGGCTTGTTACATTCTCAAGAGCAAGAAATGGCAAGAGTATGTCCCAAAAACTTGCTGGTGAGTTAATGGATGCTGCAAATGAAACTGGTAGTTCCGTTAAAAAAAGAGAAGATACACATAAAATGGCAGAAGCTAATAAAGCTTTTGCACATTACAGATATTAATTTCATCAAAAGGTACTTAAGTAGTTTATTATTATTAAAGTTTGCTTTTAGAGTGAACTACACTTATCAAAAATTATTTTATTTGGAGCTTTAAAATTGGCACGCGACTTTCCCCTAGAACGAGTAAGGAATATAGGTATAGCCGCTCATATTGACGCAGGTAAGACAACAACAACTGAAAGAATTTTGTTTTATTCAGGTGTAGTCCATAAGATAGGAGAGGTTCATGATGGTGCTGCTGTAACAGATTGGATGGCTCAAGAAAGAGAAAGAGGAATAACTATTACTGCTGCTGCAATATCTACTAGTTGGCAAGATCACAGGATTAATATTATTGATACTCCTGGACACGTTGATTTTACTATTGAAGTTGAAAGATCGATGCGTGTGTTGGATGGAGTCATAGCTGTATTTTGCGCAGTTGGTGGGGTTCAGCCTCAATCCGAAACGGTTTGGCGTCAAGCAGATAGATACTCTGTTCCAAGAATGGTTTTTGTTAATAAAATGGACAGAACTGGTGCTGATTTTTTAAAGGTTAATAAGCAAATTAAAGATCGACTTAAGGCAAATGCACTTCCAATCCAATTACCTATTGGGGCTGAAGGTGATCTCACAGGTATTATTGATTTAGTAGCCAACAAAGCATATCTCTACAAAAACGATTTAGGTACTGATATCGAAGAAGCCCCAATTCCATCTGACATGGAAAAGGAAGCTTCTGACTGGAGATTTAAGTTAATGGAAAGTGTTGCAGAAAATGATGAAGAGTTAATAGAAATATTTCTCGAAACAGGAGAACTATCTGAAGATCAACTTAAAAAAGGTATCAGAGAAGGGGTTTTAAAACATGGATTGGTTCCAGTATTATGCGGTTCAGCCTTTAAGAATAAAGGTGTCCAACTTGTACTAGATGCTGTAGTTGATTACTTGCCAGCTCCAGTTGATGTGAAACCAATACAAGGTGTGCTACCCAGTGGTAAAGAAGATGTTAGACCTTCAGATGATAATGCCCCTTTCAGTGCATTAGCTTTCAAAGTAATGTCAGATCCCTATGGAAAATTAACTTTCGTAAGAATGTATTCGGGTGTTCTTTCAAAAGGAAGTTATGTAATGAATTCCACAAAGGATGCTAAAGAGAGAATTTCTAGATTAGTCATCCTTAAGGCTGATGAAAGAGAGGAGGTTGATGAATTAAGGGCTGGGGATTTAGGAGCTGTTTTAGGTCTTAAAAATACAACAACTGGCGACACTTTGTGTAATACAGAAGATCCAATAGTTTTGGAGACATTGTTTATCCCTGAACCAGTTATCTCAGTGGCTGTTGAGCCCAAAACTAAAGGTGATATGGAAAAATTATCAAAAGCTTTAACCGCTTTGTCTGAAGAGGATCCAACCTTTAGGGTAAGCACAGATCCTGAGACTAATCAAACTGTCATAGCAGGTATGGGTGAATTGCACTTAGAAATTCTTGTTGACAGGATGTTAAGGGAATTTAAAGTGGAAGCAAATATAGGAGCTCCGCAAGTTTCATATAGAGAAACTATTAGGTCTAGTTCTAAAGGTGAAGGTAAATATGCAAGACAAACTGGAGGTAAAGGTCAGTATGGTCATGTAATTATTGAAATGGAACCTGCTGAAGTTGGTAAAGGTTTTGAATTTGTAAACAAAATTGTAGGTGGAGCTGTTCCAAAAGAGTATATTGGTCCTGCATCTAATGGAATGAAAGAGACGTGCGAATCTGGTGTTCTTGCCGGTTATCCACTCATTGATGTAAAAGTAACACTAGTCGATGGTTCATTCCACGATGTAGACTCATCTGAAATGGCCTTCAAAATTGCAGGTTCCATGGCTTTTAAAGACGGGGTTAAAAAATGCAATCCTGTCCTTTTAGAGCCTATGATGAAAGTTGAGGTCGAAAGTCCTGACGACTTTCTTGGATCTGTAATTGGTGATCTCTCTTCCAGAAGAGGTCAAGTAGAAGGACAATCTGTCGATGATGGATTGTCTAAGGTACAGGCCAAAGTGCCCTTAGCCGAAATGTTCGGTTATGCCACTCAACTCCGATCAATGACTCAAGGTCGGGGTATATTCTCAATGGAGTTCGCAAATTATGAGGAAGTTCCTCGTAATGTTGCTGAAGCTATCATTTCCAAGAATCAGGGCAACTCCTGATCTCTAAACTAAAACACTCTTAAACCCTCGATTCTTTAATTCAAAATGGCTCGCGAGAAGTTCGAAAGAAACAAACCACATGTCAACATAGGTACTATTGGCCATGTTGATCATGGAAAAACAACACTAACAGCTGCTATTACAAATGTATTAGCTAAAAAAGGTCAAGCTCAAGCTCAAGACTATGGAGACATTGATGGTGCTCCTGAAGAAAGAGAACGTGGCATTACCATTAATACAGCTCATGTTGAATATGAAACTGAAGGAAGACATTATGCTCATGTCGATTGTCCAGGACATGCTGACTATGTGAAAAACATGATCACAGGGGCCGCCCAAATGGATGGAGCTATTCTAGTTTGCGCAGCTACAGATGGCCCTATGGCTCAAACAAAAGAGCATATTCTATTAGCTAAACAGGTTGGAGTTCCTGCTCTTGTAGTTGCTCTCAATAAGTGCGATATGGTCGACGACGAGGAAATTATTGAACTTGTCGAAATGGAAATTAGGGAACTTTTAGATAGTTATGACTTCCCCGGAGATGACATTCCCATAGTTCAAGTTTCAGGTTTAAAAGCTCTCGAAGGCGATTCTACTTGGGAATCAAAGATCGAAGAGTTAATGAAAGCAGTTGATGCTAGCATTCCCGAACCAGAAAGAGAAGTTGATAAACCTTTCTTGATGGCGGTTGAAGATGTTTTCTCGATTACTGGTAGAGGAACTGTTGCTACTGGAAGAATTGAGAGAGGTAAAGTTAAGGTTGGAGAAGAAGTAGAAATAGTTGGAATAAGAGATACAAGATTAACAACTGTTACTGGAGTTGAAATGTTCCGAAAACTTCTTGACGAAGGTATGGCTGGTGATAATGTTGGTTTACTTTTAAGGGGTGTCCAGAAAGAAGATATTGAGAGAGGAATGGTTCTTGTAAAGAAAGGATCTATTACTCCTCATACTAAGTTCGAAGGAGAAGTTTATGTTCTCAAAAAAGAAGAGGGCGGAAGACATACTCCTTTCTTTGCAGGATATAGGCCTCAGTTTTACATCAGAACAACTGATGTGACAGGTCAAATAACCGCATTTACCTCAGATGATGGCTCTAATGTTGAAATGGTTATGCCAGGAGACAGAATTAAGATGACTGGAGAATTAATTTGCCCAGTAGCTATTGAACAAGGTATGCGATTCGCCATACGTGAAGGTGGACGTACTATCGGTGCTGGAGTTGTTTCTAAAATTCTCAAATAATAAACTTGAATTTTAAAAATTTAACCTCAATCATCTAAAATATGTTTATGGATAGGGTCATTTTAGTTAATGACCCTTCACTAAAAGTTATTTGAAACTATGACTGCATCAATTGCACAACAAAAAATAAGAATAAGGCTCAAAGCATTTGATAGAAGAATGCTTGATTTATCATGCGACAAAATAATCCAAACTGCTGATACTACCTCTGCCTCAGCGATTGGTCCTATACCTTTACCTACAAAAAGAAAGATTTATTGTGTACTAAGATCACCACATGTTGATAAAGATTCTAGAGAGCATTTTGAAACAAGAACGCATCGAAGAATAATAGATATCTACAGTCCTTCTGCAAAAACTATTGATGCTTTAATGAAACTAGACCTCCCTAGTGGTGTAGATATAGAAGTTAAACTTTAATAAATCCCGAAACCGCCCTAAATTGATTAGTATAAAAAAAATGTAATGAGGTTTAAATGGGAGAACTCTCTGTAAGGGAATTACCTTTATTTCCTTTGCCAGAGGTAGTTCTTTTTCCTCAAGAAGTATTGCCTTTACATATTTTTGAATCGAGATATAGGATTATGCTCCAATCTGTACTTGAAAGTGATTCTATGTTTGGAGTGATTAAGTGGGATCCAACTACTAAAAGTATGGCTAACGTGGGATGTTGCGCACAAATTTTAAAACATCAAACTGCAGAGGATGGGAGAAGTAATATTATTACTCTCGGTCAACAAAGATTTCAAGTCTTAGAAATTACCCGTTCGACACCATTTTGTTCCGCTATGGTTAGTTGGATTAGTGATGATAATATTGATGACTTTCAAAAATTAGATTCTCTAAAAGATTCAGTAAAAGAAGCACTTAGTGATGTAATTAATTTAACGAGTAAATTGACTAATACTAAGAAAAATCTACCTGATAAATTACCTGACAACCCAATGGATTTATCATTTTGGATAGGAGCTCATTTGGGCGGTCCTGTTGCGGAAGAACAGCAAAGACTTCTTGAGGAGAGAAATACTTTTACCCGTTTGCAAAGAGAATATGAAATGCTTGATCATACAAGAAAACAACTTGCTGCAAGAACAGCATTGAAAGAGAGTTTTCCTGATATTAAAGAAAATTGAATGTTTGAGTTATTATCCCCTTTTTTTTTATTAGTTTTATTCTTTCTAGTCCTAGCACTAATATGGAGAAATAATGCTAGAAAATATATTTCTTCCGGTACAGTAGCTTCTGCATATGATGCTTGGACCCAGGATAAATTACTTGAGAGATTATGGGGAGAACATATACATTTGGGTTTTTATCCTTCAGGGAAAAAAAATATTGATTTTAGAAAGGCTAAAGTTCAGTTTGTTCATGAATTAGTCAAATGGAGTGGTTTAGATAAATTACCAAAAGGTTCCAGAATACTTGATGTAGGTTGTGGAATAGGGGGAAGTTCTAGGATTCTTGCAGAATATTATGGGTTTAATGTAACTGGTATCACAATTAGTTCGGCCCAAGTTAAAAGAGCAAGAGAACTTACGCCTCATGGGCTAAATTGCAACTTCCAAGTTATGGATGCTTTGGATTTGAAATTTGAAGATGGATCATTTGATGCCGTCTGGAGTGTTGAGGCTGGAGCACACATGAATGATAAAACAAGGTTTGCAGATGAAATGCTTAGAACTCTAAGACCTGGAGGATATTTCGCGTTGGCTGATTGGAACTCAAGAGATCTCGGTGCTTACCCCCCATCATTTTTTGAAAAGTTGGTTCTTAAACAATTACTTGAACAATGGGTACATCCTAATTTTATTAGTATTAATGAATTTAGTAACATTCTTAGAACTAACGAAAATAGTTCGGGAATAGTTATTTCTGAAAATTGGAATTCCTATACAAATCCTTCATGGTACGACTCCATTATTGAAGGTATTCGAAGACCCTTCGTAATTTTGTCACTCGGCCCATTTGCGATAGTGAAGTCGATTAGAGAGATTCCAACAATACTTCTAATGAATTGGGCATTTAGAAAAGGTTTAATGGAGTTTGGAGTTTATAAATGTAGAGGATAAATTAATCTAGTTCAACATTTTCAGAAAAATAATTTCCAAAGTCTACAAAATTCTTGCAAAGTGGTTTTAGCTTATTTTTTAATTCAAGGAGATTTTTAATGTTATTTTGATTATTGATTTCTAAATCAACATAAATTATGTATTCTCCTAATTCTCTTTTTGAAGGTCTCGATTCAATTTTACTCATATTAAACCCAAAATCTGCAATATAATTTATTGCTTTAAGCAAAGCACCAGGCTTATTTGAAATTAATGAGAAAGCAAAACTGGCAATATTAGCTAAATTTGAATTTGATTCCCTGCTCAATAAAACAAATCTAGTGCAATTGCCTGGCACATCATTAATAGGAAAGGCTAATTCTTTCAGTCCTTTGATTTGAATTAGCGATTTTGAACCGATAGCAGCTCTAAATTTACTCCCCTTGATCATATTGACAGCTTCTGATGTTGAATTTGTTGGAAGAGGAATTGCATTTGGAAGATTCTCAGATAACCATTCTGAACATTGAGCTAATGCTTGAGGATGAGATAATACTTCTGAAATGCTAGAAAGTTCTCCATCACTAATTAATGCATGTTTGATAGGTAAAACAATTGCTTTATTTATAAGAATTTCAGGAAATTTCCAAAGGGCATCTAGAGTAGCTGTAACTCCCCCTTCTACAGAATTTTCTATAGGGACTACAGCAGCATCACAATTGTTGTACGCTATTGATTTAATGACCGAATGTAACCCATTACATGGTACAAATATAGGTGTCTGAAAATTGGCAAGCTTTGATAATATATGGGCTGCTTTTTCTGCGTATGTTCCTTGAGGACCTAAATATGCAACTTGTTTGCGCATGATTAATTGTAAAAAAAAGAGAGATCAAATAAGCATTGGAGGAATATAGAACATGCTATTGTCTTTTGATGCTAAACAGAAACTCAAGCTTTCCGTAACACGTAATAAAGAATATCTTTCTAAATATCTTTTGGAAGAAGAAAGAGTTGTTGGAGCAATGCTTGACTCCAAGAAATTAGTACCAGAAGGAGTAGGTAGATATAAGTATACAGTAACAAGTTTTAAGGTTTTTCAATTAGATATTAACCCTGTTGTCTCAATTGCAGTAGAAAATAAAGATGGAATTTTAAAAATGAGTGCCCTTGAGAGTACATTGGATGGTTTGGGGATGATAGATGATTTTAATCTGATTTTGAAAGCAAATTTGGAAGCAACTGATATTGGTTTAGAAGGTGAGGCGCTTCTTGGGGTGTCTGTAAGCCAACCCCCTCTACTGAAGCTGGTACCAAAGAAAATTTTGGAATCTACTGGTCATTCGGTATTAAATGGGATTCTGTTGGGTATAAAGTCAAGGGTTCAGCAGCAACTCGTAAAAGATTTTTTAGATTGGTGTGAATTAAATAAGATTTGATTTTTTTAAAAAACTTTTCCTATGAAGTTTAGTTATTCCATTTTTTTTGATTAATGAAAGATGCTCTCTTGTCCCATAACCTTTATTTTTAAATATCAAGTATCCTGAGTATTTTTTTTCTAACCTCTCCATTAGATTGTCGCGAGAAACTTTGGCAACTATGCTTGCTGAAGCTATAGAGATAAACTTTGAGTCTCCAGATATTATGTTTTTTTGAATTCCCTGCCATGGCCTTAATAATAAGGGACCATCAATTATTAATTCAGATGGCTTTTTTTTTAATTTTTTTAAAGCTCTTATCATTGAAAGTTCTGTCGCTACCCTGATACCTAACTTATCTATTTCTCTGGCAGAAGATTGCCCAATTCCATAATCTGAAGAGAGTAATAAAATTTTTGGTAAAAGTAATTTTCTTTTGGTGGGAGTTAGTTTTTTACTATCTGTTACTCCAAATTGTTTTAAGATAAATTTATTTTTTTCAGTTAATACTACAGCTGCTGCAAAAACTGGACCAAAAATTGCTCCCCTTCCAACTTCATCTATTCCAACTTCGAAAACTTTATTCAATGCTTGCTGAAGATCTTCTTCTTTTTTTTCTTGAATTGTTTAGCTCATCTGTAATGTCAATCTCATTCTTTTTATCTGTAAATACAACTTCATTATTTTCATTGGTTTTATTTGTTGATTGATTTTTAGAATTTGGATTTGCTTCAATTTTAATTTGAATCTTTTCTTCTCCCGATTTTGATATTTTTTTTATTTGTTTTGCTTTTGTTTTTTTATTTTCTAAGGGTTTTTCAGTTTCTTTATTACTTTCTTTTAAACGTACAAAATTATTGCTGGTGAGATATTCTTTACCTAACTTTATAAGTGGATTAATACCTAAGTGACTGAAAACAATTTTTTCTTCATTTGTAAGATCAACTGTTATTATATTTTTTTCTTTTGCATTTGATTGGTTCAAAATATCATGATCATTTTCTTTTTCTTTTTTATTAGAAGAATTCTCTTTACTTAAGTCTTTGGAGTTAATGAATTCCTTATTAATTATTTTTTCCTGCTCATCAGTTGATTGAGAAGCATCTGGCTCTAAAGACTTTAGATTGTTTGATTGATTAGATTTATTTTCAACATTTTTAATTTTTAAGTTAGAAATTTCATGATTTAATATATTTTCTACATGACCTGTACCATCGCATGTAGAACATTTTTTGCCGAATAATTCATATATATTTTGACCTTGTCTTTTTCTGGTTAATTCTACTAATCCTAATTCAGTAAGCTGTGCTATTTGAGGCCTAGCAGAATCATCCTTTATTGCTGACGTAAAATGCTCAAGTAACTGAAATTGATCTCTTCTAGATTCCATATCGATAAAATCTATTACTATAACTCCACCAATATTTCTTAATTTCATTTGCCTTGAGATTTCAACTGCTGCTTCGCAGTTTGTCCACAAAACGGTTTGTCTTGAATTTGCCGATCTTGTAAATGATCCAGAGTTTACATCGATTACTGTTAAAGCTTCAGTAGGTTCGATAATGATATAACCACCTGAAGGGAGATCCACTCTGGGCTGGAGGGCTTTTTGAATTGTTTTCTTAATTTCGTACTTTTCGAAAATATGTTGGTTTAAACTGTTATCGTGAAATTCAATTTCTATATCAGATTCATAATTTATTAAAAAATCTTTTGCCCTTGCTACTGAAAATTTACTATCAATAATTATGCTTTGAGTTGATTCTTTAATATAATCTCTTAAGATTTTAAGAGAGAAATCGTCATCTCTTTTTATTAAATTTGGAGGATTAGAAGCTTCTGAAACTTTTAGTACATTTTCCCATTGTTGAATTAATTGTTCTAAATCTTCAATTAGAAGTTCTTCTTTTATTTTTTCAGCTTCCGTTCTGAATAACAAGCCAGTGCTGGGTGGTTTTATTAAAACCCCAAGAGCTTTCAAACGGCTTCGTTCAGTTTCTGTATTTATTTTTCTTGAAATATTTACTCCTTGGCCATATGGCTGTAATATCAAGTATTTTCCTGGGATTGAAATACTTCCAGTTAGTCTGGGCCCTTTAGATCCTGTGGGTTCCTTTATTACCTGTACAAGAACTTTTTGTTTAGGTTCTAGTAATTCAGTTATTCCAAATGTCCCTTTTTTAAGTCTTAGTGGACCTAAATCTGAAACATGGATGAATCCATTTTTCTCACTTTCACCAATATTTATAAAAGCGGCATCAATGCCAGGGAGAACATTTTCAACTGTTCCTAAAAAAATATCGCCAATTTGATATTGACCTTGTGCGACGATTAATTCATCAACTCGATCATCTGTGAGTAGTGCTGCTATTCGCGCCTGCTCAGCGATGATAATTTGCTGAGACATATAATTGATTCTGAATGATTTGGATTTTGAAAATCGTCTAAATTAAAGAATTAGATTTTATCTTTAATAAGCAATTTTGTTGGCTATTATTATTTACTTTTTAAAATTAATAAAGTTAATAGTGATTGAATTATGCTGTTTATAAAGCTTTAAACGATTTTCAAACTAATTGAAACTGATTTTACAGCTATGATTATCTCTTGAATTAACCATAACTAAGATAATTTTAACATCTAATCACCACTAAAGCACGTTAATACATTATTCTAATATTGGAGATATTTTTTATCTAAAGTGGTTCAAGTAAACGAAAATTATTTAAAACTCAAAGCAGGCTATTTATTCCCTGAAATTGCTAAAAGGGTAAAAAAATATTCTCAATCTAATAAGAATGTTGAAATTATTAAGCTTGGCATAGGAGATGTTACAGAACCATTACCTAGAGTATGCATAGAGGCTATGGGTAAAGCTTTAGATGAAATGGGAACAAAAGATGGTTTCAGAGGTTATGGACCAGAACAAGGTTATTCTTGGCTAAGAGAAAAAATATCTGAGCATGATTTTATTTCTAGAGGGTGTCAAATTTCACCTGAAGAAATCTTTGTTTCAGATGGCTCTAAATGCGATAGTAGCAATATTTTAGATATTCTTGGCAAAGACAATTCAATTGCTGTAACAGATCCTGTTTATCCTGTTTATGTAGACAGTAACGTCATGACAGGCAGGACTGGTGATGCTCTTGAAAATGGTACTTATCAAGGATTAACATATCTTGCAATAAACGAGGAGAACAACTTTCTGCCAAAACTACCTGAAAAAAAAGTTGATATTTTATATCTTTGTTTTCCTAATAATCCGACCGGGGCAACTATCACTAAAAAAGAATTGAAAAAGTGGGTTGACTATGCTCTTCAAAACAAATCTCTGATACTTTTTGATGCAGCTTATGAAGCATTTATTCAAGATAATGATATTCCACATTCAATCTATGAGATTGAGGGGGCGAAGGATTGTGCTATTGAATTTAGATCTTTTTCAAAGAATGCAGGATTCACAGGAGTTAGATGTGCTCTTACAGTAATACCAAAAAATCTCAAAGGTTTGAGCTCAAAAAATGAGGAAATAGACTTATGGCCTCTTTGGAATAGACGACAATCTACAAAGTTCAATGGAGTAAGTTATGTGGTTCAGAGAGGAGCAGAGGCTGTTTATTCTCTTGAAGGGAAGCAACAAGTGAGAGGTTTAATTGATTTTTATATGGAAAATGCAAAAATCATGAAAAATAAACTTCAGAATGCAGGATATCAAGTTTATGGTGGGGATAATGCTCCTTATATCTGGATTAAAGTTCCTGATCAAATGACATCTTGGGACTTTTTTGATTTCCTTCTGCAAAAAGTCAGTGTAGTGGGAACACCTGGCAGCGGATTTGGATTGTCAGGAGAAGGTTATTTTCGCTTGTCAGCATTTAACTCACGATCAAACGTTATTGATGCAATGGAAAGAATAATTAATATATAATTATTAGTACAATTTAGACCCTAAAAATTTTAATGTTATCCATAAAGTTAGAACAAAGTGTAAGTAATAATTCAGCAGTGATTGAAAAGAAACCTGCTGAATTAAAAAATAAATCTCCAAAATATAAGGTCTTACTTCATAATGATCCAGTTAATTCTATGGAGTATGTAACTATTTCACTAAGAGAAGTTGTGCCGCAATTAAGTGAACAAGATGCCATCACAATTATGCTTGAGGCACACAATACGGGTGTAGGTTTGGTAATTGTTTGTGATTTAGAGCCAGCAGAATTCTACTCAGAATCATTAAAATCTAAAGGCATTTCTAGTTCAATTGAAAAAGAGGATTAAAAACTGTTGAATTTATTATTTAGAATAAGCTAATTTCCTTTCCGATAAAGGACGCACTGTTAAGGATTCTTTTAAGGAGGACTTACCATATTCTCTCTCGAGAATATTGATAACTGTTTTGCCAAATTCATCTTCTGGATTATCAAAAGCTTCCAAGCAAACCTGACCAAGTTTTTTACCTAGTGAGCCTGGATTCCAAAGAAGTTTTCTAGCTGTCCAGGGCATCATGCTCATTGGATTGTAATTTGGTTTCAAAATTTTATTTTCCAAGGCATACTTCTCAAGAAGAGTATGAGGTTGTAAACCTATAAAGAATATAGCTGGATCAACTAAGCCTTTACCAAAAATATTTTCTAATTCTCTATGGTAAGCAATTGTTTGTCTTATAGTGCTGGGCGTTTCATCAAAAACATTAAATGAATAATTGACTGAAACATGATTCTTGAAACCTGATTTGACTAACATTCTGCAATTATTTAATACGGTTTCAAGGTCATATGCTAATCTCATTTTTCTAACAAGTTCTTGAGATCCCGACGTGATACCTATTTCAAAATAGCTCATACCTGTATCAACCATAAGCTGAGCTAGTTCAGCATCAATATTATCTGCTCTGATGTAGGCAGCCCAATTAATATCATCCCAGCCTTGATCTTTAATTGCTTTCAAAAGTGTTTTTGCATCTTCAATATGTTTTTTGGCTGGAATAAACTGTGCATCAGTGAACCAAAATCCCCTTACCCCAAGATCATACAATTGTTTCATTTCTTTGATTACTTCGTTAACAGGATTAACGCGAACCTGTTTCCCCTCCACAACTGTATAAACGCAGAAACAACAATTATGCGGACATCCTCTTTTTGTTTGCACTCCAACGTAGTAGTCTCCACCTTCAATATACCAGTTGAATTCAGGCCATATTGATTTAATATATTGATAGTTGCAGGCAGTTTTAACAGTGCCTGAAGGTTGTTCATGTATTAATTTGTTTCGAGGCTTTTGTCCTGCAATGTAACATCTTTCTTCCTCGATTGAATCTCCTCTAATAATTTTTTCTATAAGATTTTCTCCCTCTCCAACTGAAATAACAGTTCCTTTTGGGAGTAGATTCCCCAATTGTTCATAGAAGACACTAACAGCTCCACCTCCTAAAATTACTTTTACATTCTTGTTATATTTTTGTGCTCTTTTTAGTCCCAGCTTGACTAAAGAAGTATTTCTATATATTTCTCCATAATGAGATGCAATTAATTTTAATCCTCCCCAGGAACCTCTAATTTTTTTAAGGATATTTTTTGAGTAGAAAACTTCAAAAGAGTTTTGTAGGGGATTTCCGCTTCTACCATCAACAGGTGCATAAATTTGTATATCTCTCCATGAAAAAATGATAAGATGTGGTCTAAATTGATCAATTTTTCTAGATAAGTATTTGGAAACTTTATTAGATGGAATTATTGCGAGATCTATGAATTGCTGCTCTATATCTGGAAAAGATTTATGAATATGGTCTGCTAAATAAATAGGTCCAATTGGAAATATTGGATTACATGGCAGTCTTACCGTTAGGATTTTGCCATAGTGCTTTCTTTGGTAATCTTTTTTATTTAAATTTTTTAACTTCAAATTAAAATTCATGTCATGAAATTTAATGAATTTACCTTATTAATGAATCTAACTACTTTATTACTAATTTGGAGAAATTAAAAATCCTAAGAAAATTTTCAAAATATTTTATTTAACTTAAGATATAAGAAAATATATATCCAGCATACTTTGAGAAGTTTTAACCAATCTATCACTTAACACATAAAAAACTTAATCAACGCATTATGACTTCTGTGTCAAAATAAAACATAAAAGGTACAAAAACTAATGATTAAAAATGATATTTAATTTTAAAATTTGTTTAATCATTTTAGTTTTAATTTGCTTTTTAAGTGCCGATAATTGGAATTGAACCAATGACCTACTGTTTACGAGACAGTTGCTCTACCCCTGAGCTATATCGGCAATATTAAACACTGAATTTTTCATATAGACTTAATTTTATAATTGAAAAAATTTATGTCAAAAATAGATCCTGAATTAAAAAAGAAATTATTAAAAGAGTCCCAAGCTCCTTTCAAGGGTTTGAGAAGAATATTGTGGATAGCTTTTAGCGGATCTGCATTTTTAGGACTTGTAATAATGCTTTCCAGAATTGCAAGCGGAACTGCATTACAGCAAAACAACCTTCTGATACAGTTGGGTGCTTGTATAATATTTCCTACTTTATTATTTCTCGACAGAAATAAAGATTAATAAGCTAGATGTTTAATTATTGTGATAACGTCCTTTTTTTAGTGACAAATTTGAATGCTTCTATTAAATCTCCTTCAATCCATGAAGAAAACTTATCACAACCAACTCCACACTCAAATCCGGTATTTACCTCTTTTACATCATCTTTAGCTCTTTTTAGAGAGTCTAAATTACCCTCAAATATTACTTTATCTGATCTAATAACTCTCAGCGAACAATTCCTTTGTAATTTACCTGTTTGTATATAACAGCCTGCAATAGCTCCTTTACCAACTGCGAAAGTTGCTCTAACTTCCGCTTGACCTAATGATTCTTCGACAAGATCGGGTTCTAGTAGACCTTCCATGGCCAACTGAATATCTTCTAAGAGTTTATAGATTACTTCATATTCTCTTATATCAACGTCATTAGCATCAGCTGCTCTCTTCGCACCAGAAGCCAATGAGGTGTTAAACCCAATGATTACTGACCCAGATGCAGCAGCGAGATCTATATCTGTCTCAGTTATTTCTCCAGGAGCAGAAAGTAGAACTCTGACTTGAACTTCATTTTTTGGTAATTGTTCTAGTGATCCTAATATCGCTTCAACACTACCTTGAACATCAGCTTTGAGAATTAAGTTTAACTCTTTTAGTTCTCCATCATTTGCTTGCGTTGATAAGGATGATAAGCTGACTCTTCTAGAAGCCATTTGCTGAGCTAATTTTGTAGCTCTAGCATCTGTTGCCCTTTCTCCAACAATGGCCCGAGCAGTTTTCTCATCAGGGTAGACTTCAAATTCATCTCCTGCAGTGGGTACTTCACTAAATCCTAGCGCTTCCACTGGGAAAGATGGTCCTGCTTCTTTAATTCTATTACCATGTTCATCAACCATTGCTCTAATTTTTCCAAGGACTGAGCCCGCAGCTAAAACATCTCCAGATTTCAAAGTCCCATTTTGTACTAACAAAGTAGCCACAGGTCCTTTGGCTTTGTCTAGGTGGGCTTCAATAACAGTACCTTTTGCAAATCTATCAGGGTTAGCTTGTAGATCTTCTACCTCAGAAACTAATAAAATCATTTCGAGTAATTTATCAATATTTTGTTTTTTGATCGCACTTACTGGAACCATGACTATATCTCCTCCCCAATCTTCAGCAATCAAATCTTTTTCTGATAGTTCCTGCTTTACTCTGTCTGGGGATGCCCCTTCTTTGTCAATTTTATTTATTGCAACAACAATTGGTACTTTTGCAGCTCTTGCATGACTGATTGCTTCGAGTGTTTGAGGTCTGCAACCATCATCTGCAGCAACTACAAGAACAGCTACATCTGTAACCTTTGTACCCCTTGCTCTCATTGCAGTAAAGGCTTCATGGCCAGGGGTATCAAGAAAAGTTAATTTTTTCTTTTGAGATTCATGTTCAAATTCAACTTGATAAGCTCCTATGTGTTGAGTGATGCCCCCTGCTTCTCCCGAAGCAACTCTTGATTCCCTGATGGAATCTAAAAGACTTGTTTTGCCATGATCTACATGCCCCATTACTGTAATAACAGGTGGTCTTCTTATTAAATGATTAATATCTTCAGATTCAATCATAGCTACTGTTTTTTCAGCAGCTTCTTGAATGTCATCTTGCAAAACAGGTACCCCAAATTCTTCTGCTACTGTTTCAATGGTCGCTAAGTCGAGTGATTGAGTAACAGTTGCGGTTATTCCTTTAAAAAAGAGAGATTTGATTATTTCAGAACTTTCCAGACTTAATTTATCAGCTAATTCTTGAACTGTTAAATTATCTTCAGGTACAATTATCATCTCAGGCCTAACTTGTTTGGCTTCTTTGGCAGCCTTTAACTCCATAGCTCTTCTTTTCTGCCTTTGTCTAGTAGTTTCTTTTTTCTTCTTTTTAAATTGTTTTATAGTTTTTTGAGATTTAGTTTCTTCAGAATTTTCTTTCTTAGGACGCGCCAGACTTGCTGATAAAATTGAAATTTTCTCGCCTGAATATCCACTGGTTTCAGATGTTAATGAATCATCATTTTCACCAATAATATGAACTTTCTGCCTTTGTTTTTGAGGATTTTTACTTCTTAATGCTTCAAGTTTTGCGCTATCATCCCAGTCTGTCTTTCCAGGTTTCTTTGAACTATTTGAAAATGCTCTATGAGGAGGTTTTTTGGAACTTGGAGTAGCATTTGGACGACTATTAGGCGCTTTCGCCTTCTGCTTAGGTGCATCGATATTTTGTTTTGCGTTATTCTTTTTACCTAGATTGTCTTCCTCAGAGTTACTATTTTTTTGAAGTTGTAAAAGTTCATTAGGTGATACAGGCTTCCTTATCCCAGAAGAATTTTGGCCATTGAATTTAGAACCAGGCCTATTGGGCATGCCAGGTCTATTGGGAGAACCAGTTCTATTGGGAGAACCAGTTCTATTGGGAGAACCAGTTCTATTGGGATTGCCTTGCCGATTAAATGAGCCAGGTCTGCCTTGATCTGAAGGTTTGTTTCTTAATCCAGGCCTATTGGGCATACCAGGTCTATTGGGCATACCAGGTCTATTGGGAGAACCAGGTCTGTTTGAGACAGATTGTTTAAAAGCAATGTTTTGCTGATTGTTATTTTGCTTATTAGGATTTATTTTTGGATCTTCTCTTCTTATTGGAGCTCCTACGAGCTCAGGGGTTTTTATTCTATTATTAAAAATTTTTGTTGTAGGTTTGTTCGTATTTTGATCAGGTTTATTTGATAGTCGTCTTTTATCCCCTGCACTTGAGATGTTCTGGGAAGATTCATTGGATTTAACATTATTGTTTATATTTTTAGGCTTTGCGATTAGTTGAATAGGTGGTTTTGTCGGACTTTTGATAGGTGGGGTTGTGATATTTGCAAAAGTTTTTTTATCTTGGTTTAAATTCTGTGAAGGTTTACTATTTATATTTTTATTTGTAAGATTTGCTCGAGATTGTGAACTGTTGGTATTTGTGGGTTTATTGAGAATTGTAGGTTTATTTGAAATTATTTTTTGACTCTCAGGTTTATTAAGAGGTTTATTCAACAATGGCTTTTTTTTTGAATCGTCTTCAAGAGGTTTCCCTTTCATAGAAGAGATAACTGAAGATTCATTTTCTTTGTTTTGTTTATAATTTTCTTTTTTAATCGAAGGTTTCTTAATAGAAAGAATATTTTTATCTGAATTTTTTTTATTAATAAGATTTTTTATTTTTTTTGCTTCCTCAGCACTAATTGAACTGCTGTGGCTTTTAACTGAAATTGAAAGTTTTTGAGCAGCATCCAATATATCTTTATTTTCCAGATTTAAGTCTCTGGAAAGTTCATAAATTCTGATTTTATCGCTGATAGTCATTTAATCTGATTTGTACTCTTTTGAAATTGAAGAGGATTTAATTTAATTATATTCCCTTAATGGGGATAGTTATTGTAGCTTGTAATTTCTTTTTCAAAAATTTCAATAAATTCAGGCTCTAAAAATGTTTTTAAAGCTTTTTGAAGCTTTTTTTTGATCTTGGAATCTGAGTAGCATTTTTTTGATTTGCAAATGTAAGCTGATCTCCCCATTCCCTTTTGAAGCATGATGCCTTGCTTATAATCTTTAGTAATCTTTAAAAGATCTTTCCGGTCATATGTTTTTCTACATGAAATGCATACACGCAAAACAGGGATTTGTTGTGTCACCGTTTTTTCTCCTCTTTGGTAGATATCTCAGTATCTTGAACAGTCTCTAATGGATCATTATCTGTGAATTCTTCTCCTTCGTATTGTTCCTCTCCATATTCTTCTTCATCTTCGGGAAGGGGATAAAGCTCTCTTAATCTTGCATCTTCTGCAGCACGCTCAGCTTGTTCTGCTTCTAATCTTTGTTCAGCTTCTCTCTGGAGATTCTCTTCTTCTTCCCTTTGAATGATTAATTCAGAGACTGCAGCATCTTCTGCTTCCTGATCGTATTCATGCGAGTTTTTAACGTCAATCTTCCAACCAGTTAATCTTGCGGCAAGTCTTACATTTTGACCTTCTCTACCAATTGCGAGACTTAATTGATCAGGTGGAACTAGTACGTGCGCATGTTGCCCTGCTGGGTCTACAAGTCTTACTTGATCGACTTTCGCAGGACTTAAAGAGTTTAAAATATACTGTATTGGATTAGATGACCATTTAATAACATCAATTTTTTCTCCTCTTAATTCATTTACTACTTGTTGAATTCTTGCTCCTCTCGCTCCAATACAGGCACCTACAGGGTCCACTTCTTCTTCGACACTATCAACAGCTACTTTTGTTCTTGGCCCAACAGCTCTTGAAGGAGGGTTGGCTTCTCTTGAAACAGCAACAATTTTCACTGTGCCTTCTTGAATTTCCGGGACTTCATTTTCAAATAAATAAACCACTAAACCAGCATTTGCTCTACTTACAAAAAGTTGCGGCCCTTTTCTTGCAATTTCGCTAACTTCCTTCAAAAATACTTTGAAAGTTGCATTTGCTCTATAATTATCATTTGGCAATTGATCTCTTTTGGGAAGTTCGGCCTCTACTTCAGGTCTACCAATACCCGAACTAACTCCCATAATTACTGATTGTCTTTCAAATCTTATAACTCTTGCAGTTAAAACAGGATCTTCCAAATCCGCAAATTCTTCTTGGATCATTTTTCGTTGTTGATCTCTTAATTTTTGGGCTAAAACTTGCTTTGTCGTTGAAGCAGCCATTCGCCCAAAATCCTCTTTTTCTGGAGTAACGTCTAAAACAACTGTGTCGCCTATTTGCGCATCTTCAGCTACTTGTTTAACTTCTACGAGAGATATTTGATGATCTTCGCTCTCAACTTCTTCAACAATTATTTTACTCGATAATATCCTATAACCTTCTTCATCTAGATCTAGTCCAACATCAAAATTACTGAAATACTCTTCATCAAATGGATCTTGGTTAACTCCAATGTAAAAAGTTTTTCTATATTTTTCGTATCCTTTTAATAAAGCTTCGCGTAATGCTAATTCCACGATATTAGGAGGTAACTTTTTTTCCTCACTAATGTCTTCAATGAGATTGTTTAAACCTGGGAGAATAACTAATGCCATCTATGATGGGGATTTGAATAATGGTTGAAAATAATTAATCTTTTAATGTAGAAAGACTAATTTTTAGTACTTCATCAAAAGGAATTTTTTTAATTCTACCTTTTATGTTAATGGCTAAATAATCTTTAGACTTTTCATAAAGTAAACCATTCAGAAATTTTATTTTTGAATTCTTTTGGTTTAACTCAACATTAACTGGAAAACCTTTAAAAGTTTTGAAGTCTCTTTCTGAGGTTAGTTCATCACTGACCCCTTGACTACTAATTTCTAAGACATATGAACAATTAAAAAGATTTGATTTTTCTATTTCGTCAGATGCTGGGGTATTAAACAGCGCACAATCATCTAAAGAAATGTCATCCCCATCAGTTTTTCTTATAGTTATTTCAATAACAATTGGATTTTGATTAGTTTGTATATTTAAACCGCAGATTTCTAAATCCCACTCATTAGCAACTTTTTCTAATAAAGCTTCTAGTTTACTTTTGTTTTCTTTATTCAAATTTATTTTTAAATTTATTTAAAATTTATTTTCACACATTAAGAAGTTTTTTCTATAGAAAAATTTAAAAATTTGCATTTTATGGATGTAAACAAAAAAACAACAATAATCTCTTTCTTCAATTAGATTTATTAAATAAACTCAAAAACTATTAATGTAATGAAGTATCTCAAGATTAAATTTATTAATTTAATCCAAATATTCATTATCATTTGTTTTTGCATACTCAATTCCTTTCAAGATGCTGAAGTTCTAGCTTTAACTTCTTTTGAAAGTCATAATTTCGTATCATCCGCAGTTAAAGATATTGGCCCTGCAGTTGTAAAAATTGACACTGAGCGCTTGGTAGAAAGGCAACAATTTGATCCTACTTTACTTGACCCTTTATTAAGGGATTTACTTGGCGAGCAAGGTATTTCTCCTGAAAGGGAGAGAGGACAAGGCTCTGGGGTTATCATTAATGAGAATGGTTTGGTTCTAACAAACGCTCATGTCGTAGAAAGAGTCGATAATGTTTCAGTTACTTTGGCAGATGGATCTATTTGTGATGGTGAAGTTTTGGGCACAGATACAGTAACTGATCTTGCTTTAGTAAAAATTGATGAAGATGCTTATTCTGGGTATGCTCCACTTGGAAATTCTGAAGATCTTGAAGTTGGAGATTGGGCAATAGCACTTGGTACTCCCTATGGTCTTGAAAAAACAGTTACCTTAGGGATTGTAAGCAGCCTGCATAGAGATATTAATAGTTTAGGATTTTCAGATAAAAGGCTTGATCTTATTCAGACTGATGCGGCAATAAATCCAGGAAATTCTGGGGGGCCACTCATCAATTCTAATGGTGAGGTAATTGGAATAAATACATTAGTAAGAAGTGGCCCTGGAGCTGGTTTAGGTTTTGCGATTCCCATCAATCTAGCTAAAAGTGTTTCTGATCAGCTACTTAAAAATGGGGAAGTTATTCATCCCTACTTAGGGGTACAATTAATTTCTTTAAATCCTAGAATTGCTAAAGAACATAATCGAGATCCCAATTCGTTAGTTCAATTACCTGAAAGAAATGGAGCTCTAATTCAATCAGTAATACCTAATAGCCCCGCTGAAAAGGCTGGTTTAAGAAGAGGGGATTTAGTAATAGCAGCCGAAAATATTTCTATAAAAGAGCCTAAAACTCTACTAGATGAAGTAGAAAAAGCTCAGATAGGAAAAGAATTTCTTTTAAACATTTTGAGAAATAATAAAGAGATACAGATAAATATCAAACCAGAACCTCTGCCAGGTTTGACATAAAGCACCCATTGAAATTTAATAATCTATAACAATTAGAGAAAAAGATTTTGGATTTACAAACTCAAATGAAACAAGTAGTTGCTGATGCAGCAATAAAGGAAGTAAAGAGTGACATGATTCTTGGATTAGGTTCCGGATCTACAGCTGCGTTAATGATAAAAAGCCTTGCGGATGAAATGCGTTCTGGGATACTCCAAAATATTAGAGGAGTTGCAACTTCTTTTCAATCAGAAGTTTTAGCGCTTGAACTGGATATCCCACTTATCGATCTAGCTTCTGTATCTCAAATTGATCTAGCTATTGATGGAGCAGATGAAGTTGATCCAGGATTTCAATTAATAAAAGGAGGAGGAGCATGCCATGTTAGAGAAAAGTTAGTGGCATCTAAAGCTAATCAGTTGTTGATTGTTGTTGATGAAACTAAACTCGTGCAAAATCTAAATCAATCTTTCCCTTTACCTGTAGAAGTTCTTCCAAATGCTTGGAAGCAAGTTCAGGAAGTTATTTCAGAAATGAATGGAACTTCTTCTTTAAGAATGGCTACTAAAAAAGCTGGCCCAGTTGTAACTGACCAAGGCAACCTCGTTCTAGATGTATTATTTAATGATGGTATTAAGAATCCAAAAGACATTGAAATGCAGATTAATAATATTCCAGGAGTACTAGAAAATGGTTTATTTGTTGATCTTACAGATAAAGTATTAGTTGGTAAAATTGAAGATAACATTCCAGTGGTTTACTCCCCTTCAAGAGCTAGCTAATTTTCAAATCTTATTTCTACAGAGTTAGCGTGGCTATGTAATCCTTCACTTTTAGCAAGATTAATAATATCAGGGCTATTAACTTTTAAACTTTCTTCATTAAATTCAATTATTGAAGTATTTTTCATAAAAGTTTCAACCCCTAAAGAACCGCTAAATCTAGAATTTCCTGACGTGGGTAAAGTATGATTTGGTCCTGCAAGATAATCTCCCACAGCTTCTGGCGTCCATTTTCCTAAAAATATCGCTCCTGCATTCTCTATACCTTCAAGAATTTTTTTTGAATCTATGGTAAGGATTTCTAGGTGTTCAGGGGCAAAGTAATTGCTTAGTTCAATACATGATTCGTAATTCTCGCAAATCACAATTAGACCCCAATTTTTTATTGATTGCATGCAAATTTCTTTTCTTGGATGATCATCTATTTTTTTATAAAGTTCTTCTAAAACTTCTTTTGCCTGGTTCTTTGATGTAGTTAGAAGTATTGATGAAGCTAAAGGATCATGTTCTGCTTGCGCTAGTAGATCAGATGCTATATGAGTGCTTTGAGCTGTTTCATCTGCGATGATTAATATTTCACTTGGACCAGCTAAAGAATCAATCCCTGTAGAGCCATAAATGAGTTTTTTAGCAGTTGTTACATATATATTCCCGGGACCTGAAATAACATCAACTTTATTGATTTGATTTGTACCAAATGCTAAAGCACCAATTGCTTGAGCTCCTCCAATTCTAAATACTTTATTGACCCCTGATAAGTGAGCTGCAGCTAAAACAGTTTTGTTTATTTCCCCTTTTTTATTCCCAGGAGATACCATTATAATTTCTTCTACTCCTGCTACTTTTGCAGGTATAGCATTCATCAATACTGTACTTGGATAAGCAGCTCTACCTCCAGGAATATAAATACCTGCATTTTTAACTGGTCTCCATCTTCTTTGGACGGTATCGCCATATTCACCTTTTATAGTGAAAGATTGAGGAATTTCTTTTTCATGGAATTTTTGAATTCTTTTATGAGCGACAATTAGTGAGTGCTTCAAATTGTTATCAATTTCATCCCATGCATTCTTTATTAGATCAGCACTCACTTGCATAGGGTCTGGGTCGAAACCATCAAATTTTTTTGTATATTTTTGTACTGCTATATCTCCAGAAATTTTTATATCTTGAAGAATTTCTTCAACAATTGTATTTATCTTATTATTGTTATCTGAATTAGTTCGAATAGAAATCCTTTTTAATTCTTCAACAGCTTCTTTTGTATTATTTAATATCTTCATTTGCTTAATTTTTTCAAATAGAAAGGCTCAAAGCCCAATTTAATAACTTCTAAATTATATATGATTGATTAGTCGTCGATTTATTTGTTATGATAAGGTTCTTCTATTAATGCACCCTCTGTGGCTAACAACAAATCAGCAAAAAAGAGAATTCAAATTGCCGAAAGAAATCGATTAGTAAATAAGTCATATAAATCTACGGTTAGGACTTTAACCAAAAAAACCTTAGAGAATTGCGAAAAATATAAACAAAACCCGAATGAGGATAATAAAAATTTAGTAAATATAAGTCTTAATAAAGCTTTTAGCTTAATCGATAAAGCAGTTAAAAAAAATGTTCTTCACAAGAACAACGCTGCTAATAAAAAATCGAAAATCAACAATTTTGTAAAAACTACTCTTACCACCAAGTAAAAGACAGATCATAATTATGAGCGATATAGAACTCATAGACTCGCACTGTCATTTAATATTTGAAAATTTTGAGAGAGATCTTGAAGATGTTGTTTTAAGGTTGCGCTCAAGAGGTGTAAAAAAATTAGTTCATGCTTGTTGTGAATTAACAGAAATTCCAAAGTTGAAAAAAATATCCCATGAATTTAATGAAATTTACTATTCAGTTGGTTTGCACCCGCTAGAAGCAAAAAAATGGGAACAAAGTTCAAAATCTCTTCTAAGAAAATCAGTTCTAGAGGATAGACGAGTTGTAGCTATTGGAGAATTAGGCTTGGATTTTTTTAAAAATGAAAATAAAACTCAACAGATTGAAGCACTTATCCCCCAAATGGAGTTAGCTTATGAACTTCAATTGCCCGTAATTATCCATTGCAGAGATGCTGCAAATGAAATGATTGAGATATGTAGTGATCTTTTTAAAAAAGGAAAATGTCCTAATGGTGTACTTCATTGTTGGACAGGAACACCAAAAGAAATGAAGCAATTCTTGAATCTTGGATTTTACATCAGTTTTAGTGGTATAGTTACTTTCCCAAAAGCACATGAAATTCATGAGTGTGCCAAAATAGTACCAAGTGATAAATATTTAATTGAAACTGACTCACCATTTTTAGCTCCTGTCCCTCATAGGGGTAAGAGAAATGAACCTGCGTTTGTTGAAAATGTTGCCAATTTTATGGCAGATTTAAGATCTACTGAATTATCCACAATTGCTAGAGAGTCATATAAGAATGCTGAAGATTTGTTTAAATTTGACTTGTTAAGTAGACGCAGCAGCTGTTAGAATTAGGAATTACTGGAAATTTTTCTTAATTTTTTGACTTTAACTTACACAGTTAATGATTTATCAGCATTAAACACAATTTAATTCTTATTTATTAGATTGTTCTTTTGTTGAAATCGAGATTTAATGGTTGATCTCATTTCTAGTGAAAAGTTAAAGAACTTATTATTGAGTAGATTAAAAGTAAATAGTAAATCTCACAAAATCGCAGGTTTTCTTGGATGAGCAGTAGCGCTTTACAGGTAGCAAAAACAGCTACTTATCTACCAGATTTAGTTGAAGTACAAAGAGCAAGCTTTAAATGGTTTTTGGAAAAGGGTTTAATAGAAGAATTACAAAATTTTTCTCCTATTTCTGATTACACAGGTAAATTAGAATTACACTTTATTGGTGAAGAGTACAGGTTAAAAAGACCTAGACATGATGTTGAGGAAGCCAAAAGAAGAGATGCTACATTCGCATCCCAGATGTATGTAATTTGTAGGTTAATTAATAAAGAGACAGGAGAAATTAAAGAGCAAGAAGTATTTATTGGCGAATTACCATTAATGACTGAAAGAGGAACTTTCATTATTAATGGTGCCGAAAGAGTTATTGTTAATCAAATTGTTCGAAGTCCTGGAGTTTATTTTAAAGATGAACTCGATAAAAATGGTCGAAGAACTTACAACGCTAGCGTTATCCCTAATAGAGGAGCATGGTTAAAATTCGAGACTGACAAAAATAATTTACTTTACGTGAGAGTTGATAAAACTAGAAAAATTAATGCTCATGTTCTTATGAGAGCGATGGGTCTTTCAGATAATGATGTAGTTGATAAACTTAGGCATCCCGAGTTTTATCAAAACTCAATTGACTCAGCCAATGACGAGGGTATTAATTCAGAAGATCAGGCATTACTTGAGCTATACAAGAAGCTACGTCCTGGTGAACCGCCCTCCGTTTCTGGCGGACAACAGCTATTACACAGTAGATTCTTTGATCCTAAAAGATATGATTTAGGTCGAGTTGGTAGATACAAAATAAATAAAAAATTGAGACTTACTGTCCCAGACGAGGTGAGAACACTTACACATGAAGATGTTCTTTCTACTATTGATTATTTAATTAATCTTGAATTGGATATTGGCGGTGCTAGTTTGGATGATATTGACCATCTTGGTAATCGAAGGGTTAGATCTGTAGGAGAACTTCTTCAAAATCAAGTTAGGGTAGGACTTAATCGTTTAGAGAGAATTATCAAAGAAAGAATGACTGTAGGTGAAACAGATTCTTTAACTCCCGCGCAACTAGTCAATCCCAAACCTTTGGTTGCTGCCATAAAGGAATTTTTTGGCTCTAGTCAACTGAGTCAGTTCATGGATCAAACTAATCCTCTAGCTGAATTGACTCACAAGAGAAGAATCTCAGCATTAGGTCCAGGGGGTTTGACTCGTGAAAGAGCAGGCTTTGCGGTAAGAGATATTCACCCTTCACATTATGGAAGATTATGTCCTATCGAGACTCCTGAAGGCCCTAATGCAGGACTTATAAATTCTTTAGCTACCCACGCAAGAGTTAATGAGTACGGTTTTATTGAAACACCTTTTTGGGAAGTCAATAACGGGAAAGTTAATAAGGAAGGTAATCCCGTTTATCTTTCTGCTGATTTAGAAGATGAGTGTAGGGTGGCTCCAGGAGACGTCGCGACTGATAAGGATGGCAATATAATTGCAAATTTAATACCAGTAAGATATAGACAGGATTTTGAAAAAGTCCCTCCTCAACAAGTTGATTACGTTCAGCTTTCTCCGGTTCAGGTAATTTCAGTTGCTACTTCACTAATTCCTTTCTTGGAACATGATGATGCTAATAGAGCTCTAATGGGATCTAATATGCAACGCCAGGCAGTTCCATTGCTAAGACCAGAACGTCCTTTAGTTGGTACAGGTTTAGAATCTCAAGTTGCCAGAGATTCGGGAATGGTTCCTATAACAAAAGTTAATGGAAATGTATCTTATGTAGACGCTAATGAGATTGTCGTTAAAGATGAGCATGGTAATGAACATTTTCACTATCTTCAGAAATACCAAAGATCAAATCAAGATACCTGTCTCAACCAAAGACCAATCGTAAAAATTGGAGATAAAGTTATATCCGGTCAGGTTTTAGCAGATGGATCTGCATGTGAAGGAGGAGAAATAGCCCTTGGCCAAAACGTTTTAATTGCTTATATGCCATGGGAGGGATACAACTATGAAGATGCCATACTTGTGAGCGAGAGGATGGTAACTGATGATTTATATACCTCAGTACATATTGAAAAATATGAAATTGAAGCAAGACAAACGAAGCTAGGACCCGAAGAAATTACAAGAGAGATTCCTAACATCTCTGAAGAAAGCTTAAATAATCTTGATGAGATGGGAATTATTAGGATTGGTGCTTTTGTCGAGAGTGGAGATATTCTTGTAGGAAAAGTGACTCCAAAAGGAGAATCTGACCAACCACCTGAAGAAAAATTGTTAAGAGCTATTTTCGGTGAAAAGGCTCGAGATGTGAGAGATAATTCACTTAGGGTACCTAAAACTGAAAAGGGAAGGGTTTTGGACGTGCGCATTTATACTAGAGAACAAGGTGATGAATTACCTCCAGGAGCTAACATGGTTGTTAGGGTGTATGTGGCTCAGAGAAGGAAAATTCAAGTAGGTGACAAAATGGCTGGGAGGCATGGAAATAAAGGAATTATTAGCAGAATCTTACCAAGAGAAGATATGCCTTATTTACCTGATGGAACCCCTGTGGACATAGTTCTTAATCCTTTAGGAGTTCCAAGTAGGATGAATGTAGGTCAAGTTTTTGAATTATTAATGGGATGGGCAGCATCCAATTTAAATTGCCGGGTTAAAGTTGTTCCATTTGATGAAATGTATGGAGCTGAAAAATCACATCAAACTGTTCAAGCATTTTTAGAGGAAGCTTCAAAACAACCAGGTAAAGCATGGGTTTATAATCCTGAAGACCCTGGAAAGTTATTACTTAAAGATGGAAGAACTGGGGAACCTTTCGATCAGCCAGTTGCCGTCGGATACTCTCACTTCCTCAAATTAGTCCATTTGGTGGATGATAAAATTCATGCAAGATCCACTGGTCCTTACTCTTTGGTTACCCAGCAACCATTGGGCGGTAAAGCTCAGCAAGGTGGACAAAGGCTTGGAGAAATGGAAGTTTGGGCTCTTGAAGCTTATGGAGCCGCTTATACTCTTCAGGAATTGTTAACAGTTAAATCTGATGATATGCAAGGAAGAAATGAAGCGCTTAATGCGATCGTAAAAGGCAAACCGATCCCAAGGCCTGGTACTCCTGAGTCATTTAAAGTTCTTATGAGGGAATTACAATCTCTGGGCTTGGATATAGGGGTTTATACAGACGAAGGAAAAGAGGTAGATTTAATGCAAGATATCAATCCGAGAAGAAATACCCCATCAAGGCCGACCTACGAATCACTCGGAACCTCGGAATATGAGGAAGATTAAATACTCAATTAAAACCTTTTAATTTAAATTCGCCAAAAATGACAAACAGCAACTTAAGAACTGAAAATCACTTTGATTACGTCAAGATTTCAATAGCTTCTCCTCAAAGAATAATGGATTGGGGTCAGAGGACATTACCCAATGGACAAGTAGTTGGTGAAGTTACAAAACCTGAAACTATCAATTACAGGACACTTAAACCAGAAATGGATGGATTATTTTGTGAAAAGATTTTTGGACCATCTAAAGATTGGGAATGCCATTGTGGAAAGTACAAAAGGGTAAGACATCGCGGCATTGTCTGTGAGAGATGTGGGGTTGAAGTAACAGAAAGTAGAGTCAGAAGACATAGGATGGGCTACATAAAACTCGCTGCGCCAGTTTCCCATGTTTGGTATTTAAAAGGAATCCCTAGTTACGTTGCAATACTTTTGGATATTCCACTTAGGGATGTAGAACAAATAGTTTATTTCAATTGTTATGTAGTTTTAGATCCAGGTGATCACAAAGAACTTAAATATAAGCAATTACTCACTGAAGATGAGTGGCTGGAAATTGAAGATGAAATTTATGCTGAAGATTCAACTATAGAAAATGAGCCTTTTGTTGGAATTGGTGCCGAGGCACTGAAGCAATTACTTGAGGACCTAGATTTAAATCAGGTTGCTGAAGAGCTTAGGGAAGAAATTACAAATAGCAAAGGGCAAAAGAGGGCAAAGCTTATAAAAAGGATAAGAGTTATTGATAATTTCATTGCAACTAATGCAAAACCAGAATGGATGGTTTTAGATGCAATACCAGTTATACCACCTGATCTGAGACCAATGGTTCAGCTTGATGGAGGAAGATTTGCAACTTCAGATTTAAATGACTTATATAGAAGAGTTATAAATAGAAACAATAGACTGGCTAGGCTTCAAGAAATTTTAGCACCTGAAATTATAGTAAGAAATGAGAAAAGAATGCTTCAGGAGGCAGTTGATGCTCTGATTGATAATGGAAGGAGAGGGAGGACTGTTGTTGGAGCAAATAATAGAGCTCTTAAGTCCCTAAGTGACATAATTGAAGGAAAACAAGGAAGATTTAGACAGAATCTTCTTGGAAAGCGTGTTGACTACTCAGGAAGATCTGTAATAGTTGTGGGTCCTAAATTAAAAATGCATCAGTGTGGTCTCCCAAAAGAAATGGCAATAGAGCTCTTTCAGCCTTTTGTTATCCATAGATTGATAAGACAAAATATTGTGAATAATATTAAGGCTGCAAAAAAATTAATACAAAAAGCTGATGACGAAGTTATGCAGGTACTTCAGGAAGTTATTGAAGGTCATCCAATTCTCTTAAATAGAGCCCCCACGCTGCATCGTTTAGGAATTCAAGCTTTTGAACCGAAATTAGTTGGAGGTAGAGCAATACAACTTCATCCTTTAGTTTGTCCTGCATTCAATGCTGACTTTGACGGGGATCAAATGGCTGTTCATGTTCCTTTAGCTTTAGAGGCACAAACTGAAGCACGCATGCTTATGTTGGCAAGTAACAATATTCTTTCTCCTGCTACTGGGGAACCAATTGTGACTCCATCACAAGATATGGTTTTAGGATCTTATTATCTAACCGCTTTGCAACCCAATTATCAAAAACCAGAATTCGGAGATAATAAGACTACTTTTGCTTCATTAGAAGATGTTATTTTTGCTTTTGAAGATAAAAGACTCAGTTTGCATGAATGGGTTTGGGTTAGATTTAATGGAGAAGTTGAAGATGAAGACGAAATGCGTAGCCCACAAAAAACTCAAGAGTTAGAAGATGGCTCAAGATTAGAAATCTGGAATTTAAGGAGGGACAGATTTGACTCTGAAAATAATTTAATAAGTAGATTTGTGCTTACAACTGTTGGGAGAGTAGTTATGAACTATACCATCATCGATTCTGTATCAAAAACGTAATCTTTAAAAACTATTTTTCATTTATTTAAATATCATGACTTCATCTAAATCCAAAAAAACATCAAGAGTACGTAAAACTACTAAAAACTCAAAAAAGAACAATCCAGTTACAATGCCGGCTCTCGCTAAAACGCCTCCATCATTCAAAAATAAGGTAATTGATAAGAAAGCTTTAAAAAATTTAGTTTCTTGGGCTTATAAAACTCATGGAACAGCTATAACTTCAGCTATGGCAGATAATCTAAAGGATTTAGGATTTAAATATGCTACCCAAGCTGCGGTCTCTATCTCAGTAGATGACTTAAAAGTTCCTGAAGCTAAACAAGATTTAATAGGACAAGCTGAAGAGCAAATATCTGCTACAGAAGAATGCTATAGACTTGGTGAAATTACCGAAGTTGAAAGGCACACAAAAGTTATAGATACCTGGACTGAAACTAATGAAAGATTGGTAGATGCTGTAAAGAAAAATTTTAATCAAAATGATCCACTAAATTCTGTTTGGATGATGGCTAATTCAGGAGCAAGGGGTAATATGTCTCAGGTAAGACAGCTTGTTGGAATGAGGGGATTGATGGCTAATCCTCAAGGAGAAATCATTGACCTGCCAATAAGAACTAATTTTAGAGAAGGACTGACTGTTACTGAATATGTAATTTCTTCTTATGGAGCAAGGAAAGGTTTGGTGGATACTGCCTTAAGAACTGCTGATTCTGGTTATTTGACTCGAAGATTAGTTGATGTTGCTCAAGATGTAATTGTAAGAGAAGAAGATTGTGGAACAGAACGATCAATAATTGTTGAAGCTGAAGATGGTAAATTTGGAGCAAGGCTTTTAGGGAGGCTAACTGCTGAGGATATTTTTGATGCTGAAGAAAACCTTGTTATTCCTCAAAACACTGCTATAGATCCTGTATTGTCAGGAGAAATTGAGAAAGCATCTATTAGTGAAGTAAAAATCAGATCTCCATTGACATGTGAAGCTAACAGATCGGTCTGTAGGAGGTGCTACGGATGGGCGTTGGCTCATAATCATTTGGTTGATTTAGGAGAGGCAGTTGGAATTATTGCGGCTCAATCAATTGGCGAGCCAGGAACTCAATTGACAATGAGAACTTTCCATACTGGAGGTGTATCAACCGCCGAAAGTGGAGTTGTGAGATCAAAAATTTCTGGTAAAGTTGAATTTAGTTCAAAAGCAAAGGTTAGAGGTTATAGAACTCCACATGGCGTAGAAGCTAAACAAGCGGAAGTTGATTTTATACTCAAGATAGTTCCTCAAGGAGGTAATTCTGGCAAGGCTCAAAAAATTGAAGTTTCTAGTGGATCGCTTTTATTTGTAGATGATGGTGAAGAAATCAGTTCTGATATAACTGTTGCTCAGATTACTGCTGGAGCTGTGAAAAAGAGTGTTGAAAAAGCAACAAAAGATGTTATTTGTGATTTAGCTGGTCAAGTTAGGTACGACAAGGTTATACAACCAAAGGAGGTGACAGATAGGCAGGGTAACATTACCTTAAAAGCTCAAAGATTAGGCAGATTGTGGGTTTTAGCTGGAGATGTTTATAACTTGCCACCAAATGCAAGGCCGGTCATATCATCTAGAAAATCTGTAGATGAAGGAACAGTTTTGGCAGAAGCAAGTCAATCAAGTGAGTTTGGTGGACAAGTTCGCTTAAGAGAATCAATAGGAGATTCAAGAGAAGTTCAGATTGTTACTACTTCAATGTCTTTAACTAATTTTAAATTAATTGAAGAATCTACTCACTCAGGTCAAATATATAATTTGGAATCTAGTGATGGTACATCTTATCGTTTAAACATTTCCCCAGGAAGTAAAATCAGTAATGGTGAGGTAATAGCAGATTTAACGGATGAAAGGTTCCGTACAAAAACTGGAGGCCTAGTAAAATACGCACCGGGATTAAGTGTAAAAAAAGCTAGATCATCTAAAAATGGTTTTGAAGTAAGTCAAGGAGGGACATTGCTCTGGATCCCTCAAGAGACACATGAAATCAATAAGGACATATCTCTTCTTATGATTGAAGATATGAAATGGATTGAAGCTGGAACAGAAGTTGTAAAAGATATTTTCAGTCAAACATCAGGAATCGTTACTGTTACGCAAAAAAATGATATCCTTCGTGAAATAACTGTAAGAAATGGCACTTTTCATGAGTGTGATGATGAAGAAGTTTTGAATAGATTTACAGAAGAAGGACATCTTGTAAATCCAGGCGAAAAGATTTTAGATGGTGTTGACAATAAAGAAATACTATTTGTTCAAAAATTAGAAACCCCTAAATGTCGAGGCTTGTTATTAAGAACTGTTGAAGAATTTACTATACCTGACCAAGCTGAATTACCCCAACTATCACATGTTAAGCAGGAAAAAGGTCCACATTTAGGCTTAAAAGCTATCCAAAGACTTACCTATAAAGATGGTGAATTGATAAAATCAGTTGAAGGGGTTGAATTACTTAGAACACACTTAAGTATTGAAAGCTTTGATGCTACTCCTCAAATGACTATTGATGTCGAGTCGATTGAAGATAAAAATGATCCATCAATTAATAGATTAAATTTAGTAATATTGGAGTCTATTCTCGTAAGAAGAGATACTATATCTGACTCCAGTCATGGCTCAACACATACAGAACTGCAAGTCAATAACAACCAATTAGTAAAAGCAGGAGATGTAATAGCTACTACTCAAATTCTTTGCAAAGAGAAGGGATTGGTTCAATTACCAAATGTTGTTGATGGTGAGCCAATAAGAAGGTTAATTGTTGAAAGAGAAGAAGATAAAATGAAAATTAAAATTAACGGTAAAGCAGTAGTTGAAGTCGGTGATCGTGTAGTTGATGGTGATCTAATTAGTGATTCTGTAAAATCAACTTCTTGTGGAGAAATAGAAGAAATTTCTAATAGTACAGTAACCTTAAGACTTGGCAGGCCTTACATGGTTTCTCCTGATTCAGTTCTACATGTTAAAGACGGAGACTTGGTTCTTAGGGGAGATGGTTTAGCTTTACTTGTTTTTGAAAGGCAGAAAACTGGAGATATCGTACAAGGATTACCTCGTATTGAAGAGTTATTAGAAGCTAGGAGACCCAGAGATTCAGCAATTCTATGTAAAAAATCTGGAATTGTTCAGATTAGACAAGGTAATGATGAAGAATCAGTTTCCTTATCAGTTATTGAAAAAGATGATTTAGTTAATGAATATCAACTATCAATTGGAAAAAATATAATGGTTAGTGATGGACAACAAGTTAAAGGTGGAGAATCTTTGACTGATGGTCCAGTTAATCCACATGAACTATTAGATTGCTATTTCAATGATCTAAAAGATCAAAAACCTCTGATAGATGCAGCTCGAGAATCTATATCAAAACTACAAAGAAGTATGGTAAGTGAGGTACAAAATGTTTATAAGTCGCAGGGTGTAGCAATCGATGATAAGCATATTGAAGTTATTGTTAGACAGATGACAAGTAAAGTCCGTGTAGAAGATGCTGGGGATACAACTCTTTTGCCTGGTGAACTCATAGAGTTGAGGCAAGTGGAAGATACAAACCAAGCAATGGCAATTACAGGAGGAGCTCCAGCAGAATTCACTCCTGTTTTGTTGGGTATTACTAAAGCCTCTCTCAATACAGATAGCTTTATTTCCGCAGCATCTTTCCAAGAAACAACAAGAGTACTTACAGAGGCTGCTATTGAGGGTAAATCTGATTGGTTAAGAGGTTTAAAAGAAAATGTTATTATCGGTAGACTAATACCTGCAGGTACAGGTTTTAGCGGTTTTGTAGAGGAATTGTCCTCAGAGGCTGGTCCTCATCCCGATATTCTTGCAGAGGAATCTGGTGGCTACAGAAGAGCGCAAAACTTAAGACCAGACTATACAGTTGATATGCCACAATCACCTGCCGTAAGCTCTACTGCAATACTTGATGATCCTAGTGATGAAGATTTGGAGACAACGAGAAATCGTCATGGAATCGATCCTTCTTCGAGTAATTTTGCGGCCTTCGCAAGGCCTAATGCTGAAAATCAATTTTCCGAAGATCAATTACCAGATCCAGCTGCATTGGAGGGATTGCAGGAGGAGGGCCTTCTTTCTGATGAGTAAATATTATCTATTATTATTTTAAGTAACTAGAATGAACCTTTAAATTTGTAAGTAATGATTAAGCCAGAGATTGTACCCAAAAGAAAATTACCCCGTTATGGATTTCATTTTTATAATGAAAGACTTAATGGAAGAATGGCCATGATTGGTTTTATTGCGCTCATTCTTACAGAATTCTTTCTAAAACATGGTTTGCTGTTATGGTAAAACTAGTTTTTAAATAAAGACTACTAAATTTGAAAAATCTTCTTGGAAGTAGTATTAAAGATTTAGAAAATGTAGCTTTAGATTTTGGGCAGGCTGCTTTTAGGGGCCGCCAAATCTATCATTGGATTTATAACTATAGAAATAAGAATAAAAATATTGATCAAATAGAAGTTTTACCTTTAGATTTTAGAAAGAAGTTACAGGATGATGGTTATAAGGTAGGGGAGCTAATTATTAAGGAAAGAAACTTAGCTAACGATGGTACTTTAAAGTTGTTACTGTCTACAGAAGATAATGAAAGTATTGAGTGCGTTGGTATACCAACTGAAAAAAGATTAACTGCTTGTCTATCTTGTCAAGTTGGTTGCCCAATGGACTGCAAATTTTGTGCAACTGGCAAGGAAGGTTTGAAGAGATCTTTAAAAGCAAGTGAAATTTTAGATCAAATTTTATTTATCGAAAATGAAATGAATAGAAAAGTTACTAATATTGTTTTCATGGGTATGGGCGAACCCTTAATGAATATTGATGATTTACTTTTGTCAATTAGATCTATAAATAATGATTTTCAGATTAGTCAGAGAAAGATAACTGTAAGCACAGTGGCTATTCCAAAAATGATAAATAAATTATCAGCAAAGTCTTTTCAAATTTTGGGTAATTGTCAATTTACATTAGCAATTAGCCTACATGCCTCAAATCAAAAAACAAGAGAGAAGATAATACCTAGTGCAAAAAACTATGAAATCAAAAATATAATCGAAGATTGTAAGAAATTCGTACGAGAAACTGGGCGGAGGGTAAGTTTTGAATATCTTATGCTAAGTGGGGTTAATGACAAATTAGAACATGCTTATGAATTGAGTAATTTGCTTAAAGGTTTTCAATGTCATGTAAATTTAATACAATATAACCAAATTGAGGAGGTTGAATTTAAACGAACCTCTTTAAAAAATCTCCATTTATTTCAATCTAGACTTGTTAACAATGGCATCGCTGTTAGCTTTCGAAAAAGCAGAGGTCTAGATAAAAATGCTGCATGTGGTCAGCTAAGACAAAATGCAAAAAATAAATAATATTATCTAAAAAAAATTTTTTAAAAGTCTCTTAAACAGGTTATTATTGTGTTAATTAATCTTAAATATTTGGGTTTTATCAAGACAAAAATTTTACCTTTCGCTATCGTCTCACTCTTTGGGATTGCCTTCCTTGCAGTTAGTGCAAGAATTTGGTTGCCAGGAGATATGATGTCTCCTGCTCCAATTAATTAATATTTTTAGTTTTCAAAATGACGAAAAATAATGATCCTAATAAAGAAAGCTTTGTTGATATCGCAGTTGATCCAGATGTTTTAGCGAGAGAATTGGCCTTAGAAATTGAAATAGATCCTTTAGAACAAATTGATGAAGATTCTTTTCCAAAAGGTTTAAACATAACTCAGGAGTGCGATGAAGCATTAAAAATGCTAAAAGGTAACAGAGAAGAACGAATACAGGGATTAAGAATATTTTGTGAATATAGAGATTCAAGATCTTTTCCCCTTTTATTACCATTACTTGATCAACCTTGTCCTGTTGAAAGAATGAGTGTTGTATATGCTTTAGGTCGAAATCCATGTCCTGGCGCGGTTGAGAAACTTGTTAGTCTTTTGGAGACTGACGATAATGCTTATGTCAGGCGAGCGACAGCATGGAGCTTAGCTAATTATGATAATCAGATTGTTTTGGAGCCATTAATAAATGCTTTGAAGAACGATGTAGCTGCAGTAAGGTTATGGTCATCTAGTTCTTTAGCTGAAATCGGAAATGTTTCTTTGGAAAATGCTCAATTGGCAGCAGAACAACTTTTAATTAGTTTAAAAATAGATAATGAACAGGGTGTAAGAAGTAATTGCATCTGGTCATTGTGTAGATTATATGAAAAATTAAATAATACATTTCAAGAAAGTTTCGTTGATGAGTGTACTAAAATAGCTCTTTTCGATAAAGAACCCTCCGTTATGGAAGAGGCAAAAACTGCATTGGATTCAATGGGGATGCAAGGTTTTTATAACTAAATTTCTTAATTTTTTTTATAACCACACTAATGAAAAAGTTTATTTATCAGATATTCAATATAAAAATTAAAATTAATTAACTTGTACCAACTGAAACAAAAAAATTTCGTTATTCTATATAAAGTAAAAGTACTTAGTACTTGAATTTAATGCCTCAAAAAACATTGAGATTCAAAATTCATCAAGACGGAAGAGTTGAGGAGACAGTAGAAGGTTTTACTGGTAGTTCATGCAATGATGCTACAAAAAATCTTGAACGAGCTCTCGGTAAAGTAACAGTTAAAAATAAAACTTCTGATGCTTTCATCTCTAATGAAAATGAAAATTTAAAACAATTTAACCACGAATCTAATGTCACACTTTAGTACGATTAAAACTCAGCTCAAAGATTCAGAGCCATTAATTAAAGCTTTAAATAATCTTGGTTACATAACTAACCAAGAAGAAAAATTTATTAAAGGCTACAAAGGTAAATTTACAGCTGTTGATATAAGTATTAATCTACCTGGCGATACTCAAGTTGGATTTAAGTGGGAAAATAATTCAAATGCCTATGAATTAGTTACTGATTTAGATTTGTGGAAATTTGAGCTCCCAGTAGAAAGATTTATCTCCAAAGTTACTCAAATGTATGCCTATGAAACAATCATTTCCAAAACAAAAGAGGATGGATATCAAATCGTAGAACAAAAAAACCAAAATGACGGCTCTATTGAATTGGTTTTAACTAAGTGGGATAATTAATTTCATATTATGGATTTAACAGATCCATTTGGAAATTTTGATGAGAATCTTGAAATTACAGGTTGGGAGCCTGTACTAGGTGGGAAGTTAGCAGAAAAAGCTGTTTGGGTTGATGAGGCTAAATGCATTGGTTGCCAGTATTGTGTACATGTAGCTTCGAACACTTTCATGGTGGATGAATTTCATGGTAGAAGTCGAGCTTTGAGACAAGATGGAGATAGTTCTGATCTTATACAAGAAGCGATAGATACGTGCCCTGTTGATTGTATTCACTGGGTGAATTTTGAAGAATTGGATGATCTAGAAAATAGTCTTGATAGGGATATGTTTCAATCATTTGGAAAACCACCAAGAATGAATAAACATTAATTTTTCAAAAATGCAATATCGGAGATTTGGTCGAACCAATCTGAACATACCTATCTTATCTCTAGGTGGTATGAGATTCCAAAAAAGTTGGGAACAATTAGATTTTTCAGAGATTTCAAATGAAGAACAAAATAAAGTTGAAAATATTTTAAATCTAGCAAACAAGTACGGCTTAAGTCATGTCGAAACTGCTAAGTATTATGGGACTTCTGAGGTGCAATTAGGAATGGGTTTTGAAAATATAAAAAAAATCCCAAATATTATTCAAACTAAGATCCCTCCAGATAGTGATCCAGAGATTTTTAAGAGAGATGTTATGACAAGTATTGAAAAATTAAAAGTTAAAAGAATTGATTTGCTAGCAATACATGGCATTAATACAGATGAACATTTACATAATGCTGTTAAAGATGGAGGTTGTATTGACATTTTAAGAAATATGCAAAAAGAAAATTTAATTGGCTCTATTGGATTTTCAACTCATGGAAAATCTTCACTCATTGAGAAGGCAATATCAACAAACTTTTTTGATTATGTAAATTTGCACTGGTATTTCATTAATCAAGTAAATACAAAGGTTATAAATTTAGCAAAAAAGTATGATCTTGGGGTTTTCATTATAAGTCCCACTGATAAAGGGGGACATCTTCATACTCCCTCAAAAAAAATGTTGGAACTTTGTAAGCCACTTCATCCTATAGTTTTTAATGATCTTTTTTGCTTAAGAAATCAAAATGTCCATACTCTTAGTGTTGGTATTGCAAAAGAAGCGGATTTTGATTTGCATTTAGAAGCTGTTTCTTTGTTATCAGACTCTGAGAAGTATGTTCCAAAAATAATAGACAGATTAAGACAGGAATCAATTAATTCTTTGGGTTTAGAGTGGCATCAAAATTGGAATAGAAATTTACCGAGTTGGGAATATACCCCTGGAAATATTAATATTCCCGTTCTGCTTTGGCTTTCAAATTTAATTGATTGGTTGGATATGGAAGGGTTTGCAAAAGCTAGATATCAATTGCTTGGTAGTGGAAGTCACTGGTTCCCAGGAAATAACTCTAATTTATTAGATACTGATGTTTCTGAAATTCAATTATTGAAAGTACTAGAAGGTCATATAAATCCAAAAAAAGTTATAAGAAAATTGAGAACTTTAAAAGAAAAATTTGGGGATAAGGTAGCTAAAAGATTATCAAAAAAATAATTTTATAATGGATTTTTCTCAGGTTTGCCAACTTTTCTTGGGTATATTTTAGGGCAAATATTTTTGGGTTGAATTAGGATAATATTCCGGGTACCTTTACTTCTTGGTAACAAAATCTTCTTTTTCTCTTTAAATTTTCCTTCTAATATTTCTAAAGTTTTATCTAGATTTTTACTTTTTTCAGCAGTCCACTTCCCACAATATAAAACTCCTAACCCTTCTTTTTTTAGCATTGGTAGAATATATTCTGAAACTGTTGAAGGATTACTCACTGCTCTAGTGGTAGCAATATTGAAACTATTTCTCATTGAAGATTGATGAGCAAAGTTTTCAATACGATCATTGATTACATGAATATTGTTTTTGAGATTGATATCTTTGATTAGGATTTTTAGTGCATCTGTTTTCTTTTTTGAAGAATCAATAAGGTATATCTCTGAATTAGGATGAATTATGGCATAAGCTAAACCTGGGAAACCACAGCCTGATCCAATATCTAAAAATTTTTTACTATTAAAATCAATATTAGGGAAAGCTTTAAATGGCCAAATGCTGTCAAAAACTTGAGATACCCAATAATCATTCCCATCAATTAATCTAGTAAGATTTGTCTTACTGTTTAATTCTTTAATTTTAATTTGCAACTCTTGAAAAATTTTTATTTCTTCTGCAGTTATTAAGGTAAAAATTTCTTCGGGAATGTTTTGTTTTTTCATTTCGTTTAAAATATAAATTTTTACCTTTCTTAAATACATTCTATTTAGTAAAAATTTATTAGAATTACAATATTAATAAAAGATTATTTTGAAAGGGGAAATTTCTTATTACAAAATTTTAGGTGTAGATGAAAATGCCTCAAATCATGAATTAAGAAAGGCATTTTGTAAACTTTCCATTGAGCTGCATCCTGATACAACTTCTTTAGAAATGGACGACGCTAAAAGTAAATTTCAAGAAGTTTTGGAAGCTTATGAAAATTTGAATAATAGTAATTTGAGGAAAATATATGATGATAAACTAAAGGAAAAATCAAGAAGCAAAAATAGTACTAAAGTTTTAAATAATTTAATTGTAGATTCTAATAATCAAAATTTAGTAGGGAATAGAAGACCTTTTTCAAATGGGGAATTGTTTTCGTTATTTCTTTTATTTATTATCATTTCTATAAGTTTAGTTTGTTCAGTTTTTATTGCCTCTTTTACTGGCAAAGAATTAGATACAATACCTATCTGGTTAGTAAAATGATACTTTAAAAAAGTCTGTGAATCTCCCTACAAAACCTATTAACCAATATTCACTTCAATCATTGGAATTGTGGCTAACTGATTTAGGTGCTTTGAAAGATTTTAATAATCCATCTAAATGGTTTCTCTTACTTTCTAATTGGAATGCAACTATTATTTTTGAACAAGAAGATTTAAGTGTTATCTGGGAAAGTGAAGGACAAGAAACTAAAAGACTATTTTCCTATTGCATTAATAGAGAAGATGTCGAAAATGCAATACTGCAAGGACCTTAAATTTCTCCCTAAAGATTGTCTAAGATTTGTCTTATTATCCAATAACTTTTTTCTAATTGATCATCGGTTATACATAGAGGAGGTAAGAGGTAAATAACATTACCGAGGGGCCTAATAAATAAACCTTGCTCCATTGCAAGACTCTTTATTTCTTTCCCAATATTATTGAAATAGCCTTTTTTGTTCCCAATATCTAAATCGAATGCAGCAATTGTGCCCGATATCCTTATCTTTTTTATATAAGGCAAGTTTTTAAATTTAATTAAATGAGATAAATGTTTTTCTTCAAATGAAAGGTATTTGTATGGTTCTTTTTCTAATAAATCAAGGCTAGCGTTTGCCGCGGCACAACCTAAAGGATTAGCCGTAAAACTATGTCCATGCCAAAAAGTTTTTCTTGGGGAATCATCAATAAAGGATTGAAAAATTTTTTCTTTACATAAAGTTATTCCCATCGGTAAAAATCCACCAGTTAAGCCTTTTGAAATACTGATTAAATCAGGAATTATTTTTGCCTTTTGAAACGCAAATAGGCTTCCACATCTTCCAAACCCAGTCAAGACTTCATCGGCAATTAATAAAGAATTCTTATTTTTTATAATTTCTGAAACTTTTTTTATAAACTGAGGCCTAACCATATTCATCCCCCCTGCTCCTTGTACAAGTGGCTCAAGGATTACTGCAACTGTGGGAGTTTTAAGTAAAGTTTCTAATTTTTGGATAGCCTCATTTTCTTTATTTTCTACTTCTTCATCGTTCATCCAAGTTGAAGGCCATGGGACTCTTCTAACTGGGAACATAAGATTATCGAAATTCTCATTAAAAATATTTCTTTCACCTAAAGCCATTGCACCAAATGTATCGCCATGATAGGCGCCATCAAAAGCTACTATTTGAGTTCTTGTCTCTCCACTATTTTGCCATGATTGGAAGGCAATTTTTAAAGCCACTTCCACTGCAGTAGAACCGTTATCAGAAAAAAATAATCTTTCTAGTTTTGTTAATTCACTAAGTCTTTCTGCCAATTTTTTTGCCTGTGGATGTAAGAAATCAGCAAATATAACTTGCTCAAGTTTTTTTGCTTGATCGAAAATGGCATCTGAAATATATTCGTTGCTATGACCATGAAGAGTTACCCACCAACTACTAATTGCATCTATTAGCTCTTTTTCAGGATCTTTAGTAAATAGGAGGGCCTCTTTACCATGAGTTACTTCTATTTGCGGTTTGCTGTTGTTGATTTGTGTGAAAGGTGGCCAAATATTCGGGTGCCAATCTTGATTTGGAGTTTTTGAATCCAAAGATTTCATTTAACTTTTTTTGAGTTTAATAGTGAGATCAACTTATTCTTGATGTCCAGTTCTTTCCATAGTATATCTAAATTATTTGAGTTCATTTTTTTGATGTAAGGAAATTCAGCAATTAAAGGTATACCACTAAAATCAACTAGAGTTTTTGGATTATCTAGGTGTTTTTCGCCATTGACTACTAAACCTAAAATCTCAATATTTCTTCGTTTTAAGGCCTCAATACTAAGCAGGGTATGGTTAAGAGTGCCAAGCGAGCTCTTACATACAAGTATTATCGGAAGATTCCATTCTTTTATTTGATCTATTTGCAAAAAATTGCGTGTTATTGGAACCATTAATCCACCTGCAGTTTCTATAATTAGAGAGCCTTGCACTTTTGGTAATCTCAACTTGTCAAAGTTAATAGCTTTTTGATCTATTTCAGCAGCCCAATGAGGTGATAGAGGTTTCGTAAAGACATAAGCTTCTTTAATTATTTTCTCTTTACTTACTTTTGAAAGTTTTTCAACAGTTTGACTATCAGTTTGCGATTCAATACCACTTTGAATAGGCTTCCAATAAAAGGCATTTAATCCTTTAACGAAAAAAGAGCTTATTAAAGTTTTCCCAATATCAGTATCTGTTCCACAAATTATAAATTTGAAGATATTTTTGTGACTACTCATAATTTCTTTATGATTTGAATCTCAATTTGCCATGAAAGGTTCACTGTATTATTGTAATTCTTTGGCCAAAACTTTTGAATTTGCTTTAACTCTTTCACTGTTTTGCGTTTACAATTTGTTGATTGTGCACCTACATTTTTAATGCTTCTAAAAAGCTTATATATATCTTCAAAATTTTCAAGATAATTAAACTGTTCCGAATAATGAATTTCAGTTGATTTGAAATCTTTTAATAAATCTTTAGAGCAAAGGAAATTAAGACCACTATATTCAATATCAATTTTTTTACAAGTATCTTTCCATTCAGGAAAACAATCTTTTGTTGGATATGAAATGATTAAAAAACCTCCAGGTATTAATTTGCTAAACCAATTTTTTAATATCTTTTCTGGGTTGTTTAACCAATGTATGCAAAAGTTAGATGTTAATAGAGAACAGTTATTTATTTCAGGAGGTAAATCTTTATTCAAATCCCATAAAATTTTTTTTCTAGATAATTTATTCTCAAGAAGCATTTTCTTGCTGAAATCAATTCTGGATACTTTTTGAGAAGAAAAAATTTTTTCTATTTCATCTGCTAATAGTCCTGGTCCTGATCCTAGATCTATCCATTCCCCTTTTTTTTGGGGATTTAATTCTTTGATAAATTGAACAATCTTTTTTGCGAAAAATTTCTGAATATTTGAATGCTCTAAATACCGATATGCAGCATCATTGAAATTATTTTTTATTTTCTCATTCCACTTTTTACTATCCATTTCAATCATTCATTGTATTAATTAAGATCTCGTATAAATTTAAATTATTCAAGCAATGACCTTGTTGAGCTAATTTAATTAAAATTGGTTTCTTATCAAGTCTTTTATATAAGGAATTTAAAAAGTTATTATTTGATTCGTTGTCAAGAATCAAATCATTTTCTGATTTTATAAAAATAATTTTGCAATCTTTTCTTAAAAATACTGGAAAATCTCTATTGATGTAAAGTTGTTTTAAATCACTTAAAAGAAGAGTTTTATTTAAACTCTCGAGACTTTTATAAAAGATATTTTTAAAATTATTATTCATATGATTTGGCATAAATGATCTATGTATAAATTCTTTCAACATCTCCTTATGTTCATCTTTCATGATTTTTGTTTCCATTCTTTTCAGAGACCTCAAAATAAAGTTTTTCTTATTACTTAAAGGAAGAAAATTATTAAAAGAATTTATAAGAACTATATGAGTTGCTTCTTTTAAAATTTTTTTTTGCATTAAATGAAAACCAAATGAATGGCATAAAGTCATTCTGATTTCTTTTTTAGATTCGCTTTTAATCCATTTTGCTTGATAATTATTTGTCGAAAAATAGCCCCTTTCATTATCTTGCCAATGCCAATTATTATTTAAAAAATCAACTTTATAATCATCCCAGAAATATTTATTTAGTCCCCACCCATGTTGAGTAATAATTTGTTTCATTTAAACTCTTTTAATACTGCAATGAAATTATTTAGCAGATTAAAATCTAAGTTTCTTCTTATTGTTATTCTGATTCTTGATTGCCCCACTGGAACAGTTGGAGGTCTTATCGCAATTGCTAAAAACCCATTTTCTTCGAGATATTTTTGTAGATAAATTGCTTTCTCTTCTTGGCCAACAATAATTGATAAAATGTGAGAATCTCCCTGAACTGGAAAACTAAAATTTTTAATAATTTCATCTTTCCATACATTCGCAGAAGATAACAAATCATTACCCCATTCTTTATTTTCTAAGATTTTTTTTAAACCTTCTAGTGCCCCAGCAGCCAAAGATGGCGCAAGTGCGGTTGTATACCTAAATGCACCACTTGTTTGGATAAGATATTCTCCAATTTCTGAATTGGAAGCTATGAAAGCTCCACCGCTTCCAAATGCTTTTCCAAAAGTTCCAGTAATCATAGTTATATCTGAACGACAATTAAAACTTAAACCCCTGCCTTCAGAGCCCAAGATCCCAATTGCATGAGCTTCGTCAACTAATAATTGAACACTATTTTTTTTGCAAATTTCCGTTATTTCTCTGAGCGGAGCAATTGATCCCTCCATGCTATATAGAGATTCAACAACAACTAAAATAGAATTTTTTGTGGGGTTATATTTAATAATTTTATTTTCTAAATCTTTTAAATTATTGTGTGAGAATCGAACTAGTTTTGCTTGAGCAGCTTTGACTCCAACCAATAAAGAGTTATGGATCAATTTATCTGCTACTACGATACTATTTCTGTTTGCTAAAGCCTGGATAGCGGCTATATTTGCTTGAAATCCGCTTGGGAAAAGTAATACTTTCTCTTGATCAAGCCACTTGGCAAGTTCGGTTTCTAATAATTTATGTATTGGTCTTGAACCTGTTATGAACCTAGAGCTTCCTGAACCAATACCTTCTAACAAGCTTATTTCATAAGCAGCTTTTATTAAATCCTTGTCCCTGCTTAATCCAAAATAATCATTACTGCATAAGTCTATAAGTTTTTTATTTTGCGAATTTAAACTTAGAAGTTCGAATGATTTTTTACCTAAAGAAAATGTTTTTAATTTACGGATTCTATTTTTTGGAATTTTTACTTTTTTCATTTTGGCAAAATAGAATATAGTTGTTTAATTAAAATGATTTAGATTTACTATTAAAGTTTGCAAGGTATTTTTTGTTTATTAATATCTATATAGATCATATATTAAGAAGTTAACTCATCCTCTCTTCAATCACAATTATTGCTTAATTTAGAGGAATATTTCCCTTTTCCGCTAGATGATTTCCAATTAGAAGCAATACGAGCTATTAATAGCGGAAATTCTGTTGTTTTAACTGCACCAACAGGTTCTGGTAAAACATTGATAGGTGAATTTGCTATATATAGAGGCTTATCTCATGACAGCAGAGTTTTTTATACAACACCTTTAAAGGCTCTATCAAACCAAAAGTTTAGAGATTTTGCTAATCAATATGGTGAGAATAAAGTTGGTCTTTTAACTGGAGATATAAGCATAAATAGAGAAGCACCAATCTTAGTCATGACGACTGAGATTTTTAGGAACATGCTTTATGGCGAATTTGATGAATTTGATGATCCCTTAGAAAATTTAGAATCTGTAATTCTTGATGAATGTCATTATATGAATGACCCCCAAAGAGGAACAGTTTGGGAAGAAACCATAATCCATTGCCCTACTAGAACTCAAATAATAGCTTTATCAGCAACAATAGCGAATGCAGATCAATTACAAAATTGGATAGAAAAAGTTCATGGACCCACAGTACTAATTAATAGTGATAAGAGACCAGTCCCACTTGATTTTATTTTTTGTAGTGTTAAAGGCCTCCATCCACTTTTAAATAATAAGGGTAATGGAATTCATCCAAACTGTAAGATTTGGAGAGCTCCTAAAGGGCAGAAAATAAGAGGCAAAGTGGGTAGGATAATGCAACCAAAGTCTCCCTCAATTGGCTTTGTGATCTCGAAATTAGCTGAACGAAATATGTTGCCAGCTATTTATTTTATTTTTAGTAGAAGAGGATGTGACAAGGCTATTGAGAATATAAAAGATTTAACTTTAGTAAGTTATTCAGAAGCAAGTATGATATCCCAAAAATTAGATGTTTATCTTAAAAATAATCAGGAAGCAATTAAAGATAAATCTCAATGCGAGGCATTAAAACGGGGTATTGCATCTCATCATGCTGGATTATTGCCTGCATGGAAAGAATTGGTTGAGGAATTATTTCAGCAAGGTTTAATAAAAGTTGTTTTTGCAACTGAAACTCTTGCTGCAGGAATAAATATGCCTGCAAGAACAACTGTGATTTCTTCTTTATCAAAAAGGACAGAAGATGGTCATAGATTATTATTTAGCAGTGAATTTTTGCAAATGTCAGGAAGAGCTGGAAGAAGAGGAAAAGATACCCAGGGATATGTTGTAACATTACAAACAAGATTCGAAGGTGCCAAAGAAGCAAGTGCACTGGCTATAAGCAAACCAAATGCTTTAGAAAGTCAATTCACTCCAAGCTATGGAATGGTACTTAATCTTTTGCAAAGTTATACTTTAGAGAAGTCTAAAGAATTAATTAAAAGAAGTTTTGGTAGTTTTTTATATTTAGGTGAATCATTAGGTGAGAATATTATTCTTGAAAATTTAGATAAGGATTTAATTGAGTTAAAAAAAATTACATCTAACGTTTCATGGAAAGATTTTGATGAATACGAAAAGTTAAAAAATCGTCTTAAAGAAGAGAGAAGACTCTTGAAAATTTTAGAAAAACAATCAGCAGAAAAATTATCAGAAGAGATAACCAATGCACTGCCATATATTAAAGATGGCAGCTTAATTTCAATCAAAGCTCCCCAAATTAAAAGAAAAATTGTTCCAGGATTAATTTGTAAGAAAATATATGAATCCCAAAAAATTAAGAGTTTATTGTGTTTGACAATTGATAATTTATTTATTCTTATAAAACCCTCATACATAGTAAGTATTTTTAATGATTTGGATGCAATTGATGTCTTAGGACTTGAAGTGCCAAAGATGTATTTTTCTGGAGAGGTATTTAGGGGAGATGATATGTCCCAGTGTTATGCGGATCGAATTTTGGAAGTTTCTAAAAAAAATGATTTACAAACTCCACAATATGATTTGACAACGGAAGTTTTGGCACAAAAGCAACAAATTAATAATTTAGAAAAAACAGTTACTGATCATCCTGCACACAGATTTGGAGACTCCAAGAAATTAAAGAAATATAGAAAAAGAATTATTGATGTTGAACAAGAAATAAATATTAGAAAAAAACTTCTTGAGGATAAAGAAAATCATAACTGGAGAACTTTTACTGATTTGATTAAAATTTTGAATCATTTTGGTTGTTTAAATGATTTGGAATTGACAGAAGTTGGACAAACAGTTGGTGCAATAAGAAGTGAAAATGAATTATGGATTGGTCTTGTTTTAGTTAGTGGTTATTTAGACGATTTAGATCCTCCTGAGTTAGCTGCAATTATTCAAGCTATATGTGTTGATGTAAGGAGGCCTAATCTTTGGTGTAATTTCAAGCCTTCTTTAAAGGTAATAGATGTTTTTAATGAATTAGATGGTTTAAGAAAATTAGTCTCTTTTCAACAAAATAAGTTTCATATTGAAATTCCTTTATATTTAGAAACAGAGTTGACTGGAATTATTTCTGAATGGGCAAGAGGAAAAAAATGGAAAGATTTGGTTTTTAATACTTCATTAGACGAAGGTGATGTAGTGAGGATTATTAGAAGATCAATTGATGTCCTTTCTCAAGTGCAATACTGTATTGGTGTTAGTAATAAATTAAAAAGCAAAGCTAAGCTAGCATTAAAAGCTATTAATCGTTTTCCTGTTTCTGAATCTAATGATCTTATAAAAGTCTCTGAAGATATAAATCCTGCAACAAAAAGAATTGACAATAATTTATAAATTTTTTAAATCAAATCATTGAATTAATATTCATTGCTTCATCAAATTCATCTTCGTTTAAATAACCTAATTTAATTGTTGCCTCTTTTAAATTTAATGATTCTTTGAAGGCAAGGTTTGCAATTTCAGCTGCTTTTTCATAACCAACTTTTGGTACTATGGCTGTAACCAACATTAGTGAATTTTCTAAATTTAACTTCATTCTATTTTGATTAGGTTCCATCCCATCAACTAATTTTATTCTGAAGTTTTCTATTACATTTTTAAGTAATTTTAAACTTGTGAGAATATTAAATCCAATAAGAGGCTTATATTCATTCATCTGTAGAGTACCGCTAGAATTTGCCATTGAGACTGCATATTCAAGACCCATTATCTGAGTACAAACCATTGATAAGGCTTCGCATTGAGTTGGATTCACTTTGCCAGGCATAATAGAACTTCCAGGTTCATTTTGAGGAATAATTAGTTCATATATTCCTGACCTTGGACCAGAAGATAGAATTTTTATATCATTTGAAATTTTAAATAATGCACCTGCTAATATTTTTATCTGACTCATTACTTGAGCAAGTCGATCATGCGAGGCCATGATAGAAAAATTATTTTTTGATTTATAGAACATTAGATTAGTATCATCGGAAATTGATTTTATAGACTCTTCACAAAATCCTTTTGGACAATTAATCCCTGTACCAACCGCAGTTCCTCCAAGAGGTAAGAAATACAATTCATTCAGACTCATAATAATTGCATTCTCAGCATCTTTAAGTTGCTCTGACCATCCTGATATTTCTTGCCCAAAAGTAAGAGGAACTGCATCTTGAAAATGGGTTCTTCCTATCTTTATAAGGTGTTTCCATTCTTCGCTTTTTTTATCAAGGACCTTAGTAAGTTCTCTGATCGTTGGAACTAAATTTTTGATTATTTCATTAACAACAGATATTTGAATAGCAGCAGGAAAAGTGTCATTAGTTGACTGAGATTTATTTACATCATCATTCGGATGTATTGGTTGATGACTACCAAGCTCTGAATTAGTTTTTAAAGCTGCAATATTTGAAATTACCTCATTAACATTCATATTTGTTTGCGTGCCACTACCTGTTTGCCAAACCTTTAAGGGAAACTGTGAATCGTGAAGCCCATCCAGTATTTCCGTACATGCCTCTACAATCAAATCTTTTTTCCTTTTATCTATTAAACCTAAATTGAAATTCGCAATTGAAGCAGCTTTTTTTATGAGGGTGAGTGAATAAATTAACTCAATTGGAATTAATTCTTCTCCAATAGAAAAATTTATTATCGATCTTTGTGTTTGAGCACCCCACAAAGCTTCTATGGGAACCTCTATTGTTCCCATACTATCTTTTTCAATCCTAAAGTTTTTGGTCATTATTCCTCTGAAAACACTGGTTTAACTTAGATAAGGTTTTCAGTAATCCTAGATACCTAACTTCTCCCATATTACACTTAAATTATTGAGATGAATTGAAGGATT
>QCCU01000008.1 GCA_003278855.1 Prochlorococcus sp. AG-347-M23
TTCAGAAGGTAAAGTGTACATTATGTCTAGCATTAGCTCTTCAATTATTGATCTTAATGCTCTTGCACCTGTTTTTCTTTTATATGCTTCATTTGCTATCGCTTCAACAGAATCAGGCTCAAATGATAATTCAACATTATCCATGCTTAGCAAAGTTTTGAATTGCTTTACTAATGCATCTCTTGGTTGAGTCAAAATAGATTCTAAAGTTTCTTTTGTAAGACGATCTAACACAGCACAAACTGGAATTCTTCCAATAAATTCTGGAATTAGGCCATATTTCACTAAGTCATCTAATTCTAAATTTTTCAGGGAATCTCTTGGGTCTACTATTTTTTTTGTATCAACTTTGTTTTGATCTGAATTGGTAGTAAAACAAAGACGAAAAATTAGAAAAATTTGCAGTTCTTGAAAAAGAAAGTATTGAAAATATTTCTGACAATAGCCAAAAAAATCATGGATCAAATAATTTAAAAGATAAATGGGAATTAATTCTTTCTAAAGTAGAGTTACCATCAACAAGAATGTTACTTTCACAACAAGCCGAACTTGAAAGTTTTGATTCGGAGAATATAACAATTTCATTATCTCCAAACTGGGAAAATATGATTAAAAGCAGAAAAGTAATAATTGAAAATACTGTAAAAAAGATATTTGGAGATCAAATAATACTTAATTTCTCAACCAAAAATTTAAATAAAAGTAACCCAACAAATACTCCAGAAATTACCAAAAATGAAGTAAATAATTTTCAACCATTAAAAAAAATAGATCCCAAAACTAATTCATCATCAAAAATATCTAACGAGAAGACTTATGATGATAGCTCAAAAAACTTAGCAAATTTTTTTAATGGAGAAATTATAGACCTTGATGAATAAATTAAACTCCAGTATGAATAGTTTTTCGCCAAAGTATCTTTTTAGGAAAAATAGACATCTTTATTGTTACCCAAGGGATTACTAAAAACCAATGTGATAAATAAAAAACTGAGACAAATACCATCAAAAAATTGCTTTTTTGTAATACTGGTACTTCGCTTTTACAAGAAGAACCGTACCAAAACGCAATTCCAGATAACATAAAAGCTGTAAATGAAATAGGCCAGTAAATTGGTGAATCTAACAAAGCAATACTGAAAACCAAATCAAAAATAGAAATTATTGGTAGTGCATATTGCAAGATGAAGAAGTAAGTTAAATCAAATTTTTGCAAATAATCAATTTTATTGGTTAATAATTGATCTCCATAATCAAAGAATCTTTGCAAACCTCCCTCTGCCCATCTTTGCCTTTGCGCTAATAAAGCATTTAAATTCTCAACTGCTTCCTCCATAACTGGAGGATCCCACAAGATGCCAATTCTAGATTTTGATAATAATAATCTTAAACTCAAATCAAGATCATCTGTAACTGTATCTTCATTAAAAGAACCACATGCCAATAATGTTTCTTTCTTAATTAATTGGCCATTTCCCCTTAATTCAGAAACTCCAGCAACTGATAATCTTCCATATTGAAAGATTGCGTCCATAGCCATTTCCATAGACTGACAGGAAGTTAAAAAATTCTTACTTAAATTTGTTACTGATTTTCTTAGTTGAACTGCAGACCAATCACCCTCTTCTACAAAACTAAATAACCTTATCAAAGAATCTTGTTTTAATTCAGCATCAGCATCCAAAACTAATAACCATTCACCATGAGTAAACTTCAAGGCATAATTCAAAGCTCCTGACTTTCCTCCTCCTGCATTTGGAGAGCGACTTATGACTTTTAGCTTGTCATATTGTCTAGCTAATCGATCTAATATTAAAGGCGTCTTATCAGAGCTACCATCATCGATTATGTAAATATTTAATTTATTGGTTGGATAATCTAAACTAAATAATCTTTCAACTAACCTTGCTATGACATTCTCTTCATCTCTTGCTGCGACTAAAATATCAAGCACAGGTAACTCTTTATTGCTAATTCTTCTGCCTACAGTATTTAATACGTTGCTCCTTTTGAAATTTCTAGAAATAACTATTAAACCATAAAAAACAATCACAAAAGAAAGAGTCAATATAATGTAAAAGAAATTTTCGATATTGAAAGCATGAGGAATAAAAGCTACTAAAAAACAAGCACTAAGAAATATAAACGACTTCAATCTTCGATTTTTATAAAAACCCTTACTCATAAAAGTAAATTGCCAATTACTTAACTTTCATTGAGACAATATCTCAAATTTTTTCAGATTTGCATCTCGATAGTAATGATTCAATATTTGTTCATAAGAGAATCCTAATTTAGCCATTTCAATTGCTCCTGACTGAGATAAACCTACACCATGACCAAAGCCTCCTCCTCTCAAAAGCCATAAATCATCATTTAATTTATTAATAGTAAACAAATTACTGGGTATAAAATTTAATACCCGTCGAATATCATCTTTAACAAGAACAATAGATTTATTACCTTTGTCCGTTTGTATTTCCAATTTTTTCACTCTTCCACTAGACCCACGTTCAATAGAAATTAAATTCAAAACATCTTCATTAATATTTATGAGTTTATTTTTGAGTAACTTTTCTTTAATTTCAAGACTAGAAATTTTCTTATTCCATCGAAAAAGAGAATGCTTACTCCCATAAAACTGTTCTTTATCAAAATCTAAAAAATTATTTAAATCAGATTCATTTGTAATTGGAAGTTTAAAAATTTTATTTAATGATTTAGATCCATCAATGATTGAATTAAAATAAGAAAAATCTTGAATTTGCCAAGACTCACCTGCAGTAGCAGATACGCCTCCATTAGAACCATGGTAAAAAGCATTTATTGGTTTATTTCCATAAGTTAGGATTAAATCTGAAGTTGCTTCTATAGCTTGTAGTACTTTTTTATTTGTAATTTTAGGAGGCTTATAAACTTGACATTGAGTTGTGATACATAAATGATATTTATCCATATTAAATCTATCAGAATTAAAAATTCCCCAAGTTCTTGCTACAACTGCTTGTGCCTTGAGTGCTTCTAAAGGAGAATTCGGTCCAATTTCATATGGCAAAACACCTGCCAAATAATCGTCAAACTCAATTTTTTGAACTAATGTCCAAGTTCCATATAAATCTTTTAATAAATAAAAATTTTTACCAAAATTGACACCATTTATTTTTATTTCCTCTTGAGCATAAATATATATAGGTCCTTCGAGTTTCATAACACTATATTCACTTCTAAGAACAGGCATAATTTGAAAATTTTTTATTTTTCTGAAAATTTTATTTTTCAATTCAAACTTTGGAAGATCATCTTCAAATGGTATCCATACTTCCCAATTTTTAGGATAAGCAACAGTCGTCTCAAATCCTTTATCTTTAAGTTTCTCTGCTTGTTTTTTTGCTGATTCATAGCTAGCAAAAGGACCAAAAACAATTCTTTCGATTGTTTTTGGATTTTTGATGGGAATATCTACCCAGCTAATATTAATCTGTTTTGATTTATGTTTAATACCGTTGGACGATATCAGGTTTAAAAAACCTTTATCAGTGATAAAATTGATATTCTTTTTTTTTGAAAAACTGTCATTCTCCCCACCTAAATATTGCTTTAAACCAATTAAAAATTTTCCTTTTTTAATTTCATTATTGAGTTCAACCTTTTGCAATTCTTCTCCTTGTACATTTGAAGTAAATTTAGTGTTTACTAATATTAGAGAAATGCATCCTAAAAATAAGTTTAAAAAGGCAAATTTAAGTTTCATAAGTTAGACCTTTCTTAATCAATTAACAACTTTAATTTGCACCAATGCGTATAAAGGTTTAGATTATCCTAATTAAACACATTTGACTTAAATGTCTAAACTAAAAACTCGTAAATCAGCTGCCAAAAGATTTAAAGCTACTGCGACGGGTAAATTCATGAGAAGAAGAGCTTTCCATAATCATTTACTTGATCATAAAAGCTCAAAATTAAAAAGACATCTATCAACAAAAGCCGTAGTTGATGAAAGAGATGCTGATAATGTAAAATTAATGATTCCATACGCATAAATCTTTAACCAATTTTTATTAGATATTCATGGCACGCGTAAAAAGAGGCAACATAGCCAGAAAAAGAAGAAACAAAATCTTAAATCTTGCAAAAGGTTTTAGAGGCGGCAACAAAAATCTTTTTAGAACAGCAAATCAAAGAGTGATGAAAGCTCTTTGTAATGCTTATAGGGATAGAAGAAGAAGAAAAAGAGATTTTAGAAGACTTTGGATTTCTAGAATTAACGCAGCTGCCAGGATAAATGGAACAAACTATAGCAAGTTGATAAATGGCATGAAAAATTCAGAAATTATTATTAATAGAAAAATGCTTGCTCAATTAGCCTTAAACGATCCAAAGTGTTTTGAAAAAATTGTTTCTTCCGTTAGTAATTAGAAAAAAGAATATAATCTAGAAAAGTCAATTTAAATAATGGAAATATCTTCCTTTCAATCTTATTTAATTATTCTTTTTGTTGTACTAATTATAATTTCTATTTTTGTATTCAGACAATTTCTAAAAACAAGAAGTGAAGAATTAAATTTAGTAAAATTCGAGCAGAAAGGTTTAGATTCTCTATCTCAAGCTACAGAATTATATGAATTTGGGTCTATTCAGATAAAAAAAAGATTATATTCTGAAGCAACTAAAACTTTTCTAAAAGCAATTGAAAATTATGAAAATGAACCTGATGAAGCAAAAGCAATAATAAATAATGCTTTAGGATTCTCTTATGCTGCTCAAAATGAATTTAAGAAAGCAATTAAATACTATAACTCTGCAATAAAATCACTCCCAGAATATCCTATAGCCCTAAATAACCTCGCATCAGCACAACAGCGTTTACTTGAGTACGACTTGGCATATGCAACTTATCAAAAGGTTTTGGTGATAGATCCAAAAAACAAAACAGCAATTAAAAAAAGTAAGGAGTTAGAAAAAAGAAACAACTATAAACCTTATAAAGGTATTAAAGATAAGGGATTCTAAATATGGAAAATTATTCTTCTTTACTAATTGGTGGAAAACAATTTTCCAGTAGATTAATGGTGGGTACTGGCAAATACAAATCTACTCAAGATATGGAAAAAAGTTTGTCAAATTCTGAAACGGAAATTATAACGGTCGCTGTTAGAAGAATTAAAAATGCTCAGACCGGAGAAAATTTAATCGAAAAGATCGACTGGAAAAAATACTGGATGCTTCCCAATACAGCTGGTTGTGTTAATTCCGATGAGGCAGTGAGAATAGCAATTTTGGGTAGAGAACTTGCAAAGTTATCTGGTCAAGAAGAAAATAATTTTGTGAAGTTAGAAGTTATTCCTGACAAAAAGTATTTGCTACCAGATCCAATAGAAACCATTAAAGCAGCTGAAATTTTAATAAAAAAAGGTTTTGCTGTACTTCCCTATATCAATGCAGATCCTATTCTTGCAAAAAGACTAGAAGAAATAGGTTGTGCAACTGTAATGCCATTGGGCTCGCCTATAGGCTCCGGCCAAGGTTTATTAAATTTATCAAATATAAGAATTATTATTGAGAATGCAAAAGTGCCCGTAATAATTGACGCAGGAATTGGGGTGCCTAGTGAAGCTTCTCAAGCTATGGAACTTGGAGCTGATGGTGTTTTAATTAATACTGCAATAGCACAAGCTGAAAATCCTCCTCTAATGGCTCAAGCGATAAATTATGGTGTCAAAGCTGGCAGGCAAGCTTTTCTGGCAGGACGAGTTAAAAAACAAGATTTTGCAGTAGCAAGTTCACCGGAAAAAAACATATCTATCTAATTCTCTTCATTGTGCAAAGTTTAAAAAAAGAATAAAAACTTATTTTGTTTATCAGATTAAGAAAGAAGATTTGAAACTATTTTCAATGTTTTTTCGCAAATTGGAAGCACACTGTAGTAATTTAATAAATATATTATGAAACAATTAATTCTGGAGTTCTGAGTGAAAGTTATTGTTCTAGGTGGAGATGGTTTTTGCGGTTGGCCTTGTGCGGTGAATTTAGCAGAGCAAAATCATGATGTAATTATTGTAGACAATCTAAGTCGTAGAAAAATTGATATTGATCTAGAGGTAGAATCTTTAACTCCAATTGCTTCGATAACAGAACGACTCTCTGCATGGGAAGAAATTGGAGGTAAGCCTATGAGATTTCTTAACATGGATATCTCTAAACAATATCAAAAATTACTCAATTTGCTCATTGATGAAAAGCCAGATTCTGTGATCCATTTTGCAGAACAAAGAGCAGCGCCTTACTCTATGAAATCTAGTTTTACCAAAAGATATACAGTAGATAATAATGTTAATGGCACCCACAACCTTCTTGCTGCAATAGTTGAGAGTAATCTAGATATTCATGTTGTACATTTAGGAACAATGGGAGTTTATGGATATGGATCACATAGAGGTGCAACAATTCCAGAAGGTTATCTAAAAGTTGAAGTTCCACAACCAGATGGAAGCCGCTTTGAAGAAGAAATATTACACCCTGCAAGTCCAGGTAGTGTTTACCATATGACTAAAACTTTAGATCAATTATTATTTCTTTACTACAACAAAAATGATCTTGTAAGGATTACTGATTTACATCAAGGCATTGTTTGGGGAACAAATACAGACGCAACTTTAAAAGATCCTAGATTAACAAACCGATTTGACTACGATGGAGATTATGGAACTGTTCTAAACAGATTTCTAATGCAAGCTGCAATTGGATATCCATTAAGTGTTCATGGGACAGGAGGGCAAACAAGAGCCTTTATTCACATAAAAGACTCTGTAAAATGTGTACAACTTGCTCTTGAAAATCCTCCAAAACCTGGAGAGAGAGTAAAAATCTTTAATCAAATGACTGAAAGTCATCAAGTTGGAGAACTAGCGAAAAAAGTTGCGTCTTTAACAGGTGCTGATATCAATTATTTACCAAACCCAAGGAATGAAGCAGTAGAAAATGATCTAATTGTTGATAATAAGTGCTTTATAGAATTAGGTTTAAACCCAACGACTCTTGATAATGGTTTATTAGAAGAAGTTGTTGAAGTTGCTAAAAAATACTCCAATAGATGTGATCTTAAGCGCATACCTTGTGTTTCATCCTGGACTAAAAAACAAGCTGAGGCTATAAAGACTAATTAAAATTTCTAAAATAATTACCCTAAGAAAGTGAAAATTGCATTGTTTACTGAAACTTTTTTACCTAAAGTTGACGGCATAGTCACAAGACTGACTAAAACGATTGAATTTTTAATAAAAAATGGTGATGAAGTTATAATTTTTTGTCCAGAGGGTTGTCCAGAATCATATATGGGCGCAACTGTAGTTGGAGTTGCAGCAATGCCATTACCCTTATACCCAGAGTTGAAGCTTGGTTTACCGGGTCCTGCAGTCTCAGATAAGTTAGAAAAATTTAACCCAGATTTGATACATGTTGTTAATCCAGCTGTACTTGGCTTAGGTGGTATATGGTTAGCGAAAACGAATAATATTCCTTTAATTGCCAGTTACCATACTCATCTTCCAAAATATCTGGAACATTACGGTATGGGTATGTTAGAGCCACTTTTGTGGGAATTACTTAAAGCAGCTCATAATCAAGCCTTATTAAATTTATGTACTTCCACCGCTATGGTCAATGAGTTAAAAGATAAAGGTATTCAAAGGACTGCTCTATGGCAAAGGGGAGTAGATACTTTCAGTTTCAGACCAGATTTGAGAAGTGAGAAAATGAGAAAAAAATTATTTGGGGAATATAACGAAGCTAATTACTTGTTGATTTATGTAGGAAGATTATCAGCAGAAAAACAAATTGAAAGAATTAAACCAGTCTTAGAAAGTATTCCTAATGCTTGCCTAGCACTTGTAGGTGACGGACCATATAGAAACCAGCTTGAAAAAATCTTCGAAAATACAAAGACTAATTTTATAGGATACTTATCTGGCGATGAACTTGCTAGCGCCTATGCCTCTGGAGATATATTTTTATTTCCATCTAGTACAGAAACACTTGGGTTAGTTTTACTAGAAGCAATGGCAGCAGGATGTCCAGTTATCGGAGCCAACAAGGGGGGGATTCCAGATATTATTAGCGACGGGATTAATGGTTGTTTATATGATCCTGATGAAAAAGACAATGGGGAACAAAGTTTGATTGAAGCGACAAAAAAAATTCTAGAGAATGAAGATAAGAGAGAAATTATGAGAAAAGAGGCACGAAACGAAGCAGAAAAATGGGATTGGAATCAAGCAACACTACAACTGCAAAATTATTATGCAGATACTCTCAAAGGAATAGATTAATTTTCTTAACTATGCTACGTGTGGAGGCGTAGGATTATTATAAGAACTTAAAGGAAGTATTAGAGTAGCGATATTTTGATTCTTTTCAGGCCTTTTTTTCTTTGAAAATTTTCTACCAAAGGGTACTCTTATAACGTTAGTTCCCTCAATGGAACAAATGCTTGAATTATCTCCTGAAAAATTATTAACAAAATTTGGTAAATCTACGTTTTTAACTGGCAGGTGCTTAACATTACCTGATTTAAAATCTTTGGTCATAGCTTCAAATACCCCAAAAAATTTGATGCTCGAATATTTTAATAAAAAAATTTAAAAAAATTCTATAAGAAAATATTAAATTTTTATTCTCACTGATAATAACTAAGTAAATATAAGGACGCTAGTCCTTTAAGCACATTTTTTTTCTTCGAAAGTCTCGCCTTGATTTACATTGCAAGAACAAATTAAATTGCGATCGCCATATGCATTATTGATCCTAGAAACTGAAGACCAAAACTTAATAGAAGTTGGAGTTTTATAAGGAAAAGAAGCTTTTTCTTTTGAATAAGGATATTGCCAATTATCAGCAATTAACTCTTTCAGCGTATGGGGAGCGTTACTTATTACATTATTATTCTTTAATGCAACATTTTTTTCTATTTCGCTGATTTCTTCTCCAATCAATAGCATAGCCTCGCAAAATCTATCCAATTCAACCAAACTTTCACTTTCAGTAGGCTCTATCATTATCGTCTCTGGAACAGGCCAACTTATAGTTGGGGCATGAAAACTATAATCTATTAATCGTTTAGCTAAATCATTTACACTCAAACCAGTTTTGGATTTTAAATCCCTAAAATCTAAAATACATTCATGTGCGACAAAATTATTTTTTCCTTTATAAAGAATCTTGAATTTATGCTTTAAAGAATGCGCAATATAATTTGCAGATAAAATTGCATGTGCAGTTGCTTTTCTTAAACCAGTAAGACCAGCCATTTTTATGTACATCCAACTTATTGGAAGAATACTTGCACTCCCATGCTTGGCAGAAGATACGTAATTTGAACTAATAGATAAATTATTATCCATTAAAGAATGAGTAGGAAGAAATGGGCTTAAAGTTTCTGATGCGGCAACTGGACCTACTCCTGGACCACCACCTCCATGTGGAATGCAGAATGTTTTATGTAAATTCAAATGACAAACATCAACACCATAATTTCCCGGTTTACATAGTCCAACCTGAGCGTTCAAATTTGCTCCATCTAAATAGACAAATCCTCCCACAGAGTGAACTAAATCACATATCTTTCTGATTTGTAATTCAAAAACTCCATGAGTAGAGGGATAAGTCAACATAAGAGCCCCTATTTGTTTATCAAATTTCTTGACCTTGATTGACAAATCTTGAAAATCAATATTTCCTTCGTCATCACATTCAACAGTTAACACGTCAAAACCTGCCATAACTGCACTAGCAGGATTTGTTCCATGAGCACTTTTTGGAATTAAACATTTTTTTCTTAACAGTTCACCTTTTGATTCAAAATAAGAATTTATTGCCAATAAACCTGCAAACTCTCCTTGAGAACCTGCATTTGGTTGAAAAGAAACTGATTTTAAACCAACAATCTCACTTATCCATTTTTCTAGGTCAGATATAATTTTTGAATAGCCTTTAGTTTGATCTGGTGGGGAAAAAGGATGAATGGAAGATAAATTAGCCCAAGAGACTGGATTTAACTCTGCTGCAGAATTTAACTTCATGGTACAGCTTCCTAATGGCATCATCCCATCTACCAAAGAAAAATCTTTTTCTGCAAGTCGGAATATATATCTCATTAATTCAGTTTCACTTTGGTAATTTGTGAATATATCTTGCTGCATCCATGAACTGGATCTCAAAGCTAAACTTTCAAGATGAAATTCTTTATCAAATTTTATATGCTCTAAATCTTCTTCTTTTTCTATAAGGTTTGCTATGAAATCCAAAATATCTTTTATTTCTTTTTCATTACTAAGCTCATCTAAAGAGATCCCAAAGCCAGTTGAATTTTCAATAGTTGATCCCAACGGCAAAATTCTGAAGTTATAGCCATTTTTTAAAGCTTCATTATGGATCCTCTGGGAGTACTCAGAATAAACATCAACACTATCAAATCTAATCCCATCAGGAATATCAAAACCTAAAGCAGCTAAACTTGATTCTAAATTTATTCTCAACTCAACTAATCTCTTAGCAATTTGCGTTAATCCAGAGGGTCCATGATAAATAGCATAAAAAGAAGAAATTATGGCTAACAAAGATTGAGCAGTACAAATATTACTAGTGGCCTTTTCCCTTCTGATATGTTGCTCTCTAGTTTGCAATGCTAGTCTTAGTGACTTTTCTCCATTTTTAGATAGAGTTTGCCCAACTATTCTTCCAGGTATGAGCCTTTTATATTTTTCGCTACAAGCAAAATATGCTGCATGTGGACCGCCAAAACCCATTGGAACACCAAATCTTTGCATACTCCCCACTGCTACATCAACACCAAATTCAGAAATTGGTTTAATCAAAACTTGTGCTAGTGGATCAATACATGCCGTAACAATAATTTCTGATCTATGTGCTTGGGATATTAAGAATGTAGGATCATATAATTGTCCATTTTTACCAGGTAATTGCAACAACATTCCAAAAACATCATCACGATTAGGAAGGTTGCTTTGAGTAAAGCGTTTTAAGGATATTCCCAAAGGTTTTGCTCTGGTTTGTAGAACATTAAAAGTATGATCAAAAACATTTGACTCCACTAAGTACACTTTTGAAGATTTATTTTTTCTTGAGGAAAAACTCATAGCCATGGCTTCTGCTGCAGCAGTACCCTCATCCAACAAAGATGCGTTAGCGACAGGGAATCCTGTTAGTTCACAAACAATAGTCTGAAAATTAAATAGAGCTTCTAATCTTCCTTGTGCAATTTCTGCTTGATATGGAGTATAAGACGTGTACCACCTTGGATTTTCGAGAACATGTCTTTGGATTACTTTAGGCATATGATTGTCATAATAACCAAGGCCTATTAGTGATCTCATTTTAATATTTTTATTCGCAATCTCTTCTAATTCGTTTAAAGCCTCAATTTCTGAACAACCTTGGGGCAATATTTCTGAAGATTTATCTTTATGCTGAATATCTTCAGGAATAACTTGATTTATAAATTGATCAATATTAATAAAACCAAGCTTGTTCAGCATAATTCTTTCATCATTATCTCCTAACCCAAGATGCCTATCTATAAACAAATCAGACCCAAATTTGGATGTCATATTAAAATATTTTTCTTTAAAATAGCTCTTTTTAAAAAGTTTGCCTTATTTTGGTACAACCTTTGATTGATATTCCTCAGAAGTCATTAAATCAGCAATTGATGCTTTTGATTCTGGCTTCAAAATAACTAACCAACCGTCTCCAATAGGATCATTCTGTAAAAGTTCTGGGTTCTCAATAACACTTTCATTTACAGATACTATTTCCCCTGAAAAAGGCAGATAGACTTCCTCTACGGCCTTAACTGATTCTATTGTTCCAAAAGTCTCCCCTTTCTCTAAAGTAGCACCTTCATCAGCTAATTCAACAAAAACAATATCTCCTAATTGATCTATTGCGAATTCACTAACTCCAATTTTTAATAATCCATTTTCTTCCAAGACATATTCATGAGTATCAGCATAGTTGAGGTTGTCTGGAAACTTGTAAGACATGATTAAATAGATAAAGGAAGTAGAGAATCCTTTGAAATTAATTTTTCCTCTAATAGTTCAGATAATAATCGAATTAATGCAATTTTGATGTGAGCTATGTGAGAACCACCTTGAACAAAAATATTGTAGGGATCTCTTAGAGGGGCATCAGCAGAAAATTCACTTGTACTACCTTCAATAAAGGTACCTCCTGCCATTAATAATTTTGAATCATATCCATCCATTGATGATGGAACAACATTCAGAAAAGAATCTACTGGTGAAGAATTCTGAAAAGATTGACAAACTTTTTGTACCAAATCAGGATTATTCAATCTTACTGACTGAATAAGATCAGATCTATAAGTTGTTGGCTCTGGTAAAACCTTAAATCCCAAATTTTTAAAGACTGCTGCCACCATATCAGCACCTTTTAGTGATTCGTGAACAATTTGTGGTGCTAAAAACAAACCCTGCAAAATTAATCTTCCTAGTCCAAAATTTATTCCTGCAGATGAACCAATGCCTGGTGAGGTTAATCTAGAACATGCCATCTCAACTAACTCTGCATCTCCTGCAACGTACCCACCAGTAGGAACGATTGTTCCTCCCAAATTTTTAATCAATGATCCAGCTATTATATTTGCCCCTTTAGAAATTGGTTCACTATCTTCAACAAGCTCCCCATAACAGTTATCAACAAAACATATACAATTTGGATCAAGGGAATGAATAAGACTACAAATTTTCTCTATCTGATGATTCGTAAGAGATTTTCTCCAACTATATCCACAACTTTTTTGTATAAATACTAATTTGCATGAATTTTCTTCAAAAGCATGAACAATTTTTTCTTCAAAAAAATCAAAATTCTCGCAGATATTTATTTGCTTATATTCAATGTCAAAATCTTTAAGTGAGCCTTTTCCTCCTCCCCTTATTCCTATGACTTCTTCTAACGTGTCATATGGTTGCCCTGTAAGAGATAACATTACATCTCCAGGTCGAAGAATTCCAAATAAGACAGAACTTATTGCATGCGTACCACTTACAAATTGCATCCTCACAGCAGCCTTTTCAGCAAGAAATAATCTTGCAAAAACCGCATCAATTTTTTCTCTAGATATATCATCATGACCACTACCAGAAGATTGGTTGAAATGACTAGTAGAAACTTTTTCTTCCTTAAAAATTGTCAAAATATTTTCTAATTTCTGGAAAACTTGATGGGACCTTTCTTGGAAAACTTTACTTAAACTCTCTTCTACAGAAAGAACAGCGTTTTCAGCCAGTTTTAAGTTATTGTCAAGAGTCATTTATTATGTAAATTCATGTTATTTTTTAGAAGTTAAATTTCTTAATTCTGCGAGGAAAGCATTAGGTCCCCTACCCTGAAAGTAAGAAAGTTTTTTTGAAGCCTCATATAAATCAAGAAGTTCCCCATCTAATTCTTCTGCCGTATAATCTCTAATTCCTGCAATTACCTCAGCAAAACGTTCTCTACGAGCAGATTTATTGACAGCATAGGCTTCCATTACCTGCATTTTACATGATCTCCAAGCCTTATTCTGACAAAAATGCACTGAAAGAGCATCACTTAAAGCAGAAGCTTCTTCATCTTCTATGTACCAATCAAAAGATGAAGGTAGAGGTTTTAATCCTGAAAATATCTCGAATAACTCCCCGGCTGACAATGGATTACCAGAATCATTTTTTAGGGGTAATGCAGACTCTTCCAAAGATTTCCATAACTCTGGGTAATCACTTTCAAAACGATCCCTGATTTTTTCAATACCTTGATCAAGAATCATATTAACTTGAGCTAAAGCCAGAAAAACTTCAGGACCTGGTGAAGATAACTTCCCATTTCTAAGATTAGAAATTTGCGAATTATGAACTTTACCTAAATCAAGAACTTCCGAAAGTAATGGCAATACTCTGTGAGACCAACCATTTCTTTCATGCCAGAGGTGTATCAAATGAGCCATAGCCCTTCGACCTCTAGATAATTTATCGCGATATCCGAGACTCACAGATAATTAAACTTATCAATAGTATAGTATGATAATATTACATATCGGTAATTTTGAAAATAGTATTTCAATATCATGAATTCAGTAATTTTCCAAGAAACAGCAAAATTAAAAAAACCTGTTCCAGCTGAAAAAGTTATAGAACTCTCAGAAAAATTACTGGAACCTTCCAGTCATTCAAAAAGATATCCTCCAAGACTACATAAAACGTGGGGAACAATAGTTTTTATGGTTGCAATTCATATTCTTTCTCTTGTAGCTATACAACCAAAATTTTGGAGTCTCCCTGCAGTCACTTCATTATTATTTTTTTACTGGGTCACTGCTTGTTTAGGTGTCACCCTTGGTTATCACAGATTGTTATCACACAGATCGTTCATTGTACCAAGATGGTTAGAAAGATTTTTTGCTACCTGTGGAGCCATAAGTTGCCAGCATGGACCGATAGATTGGGTAGGTTTACATAGGCATCACCACTCTTTTTCAGATACTGAAGTAGATCATCACAATAGTAAAAAGGGGTTTTGGTGGAGTCATATGGGTTGGATGTTTAAAGACGTTGAAGCATTAAAAGCTGTTCCAAAACTAAGTGCAGATTTAATCAAGGATCCATACTATAGATTTTTAAATAAATATTTTTTATTCTTACAAATTCCTATTGGACTTTCATTGTACGCAATAGGTCAAAAATTAGGTGTAGGAGGATGGGCTTTAGTCCTTTGGGGAATTCCATTGAGGCTTGTGGTTGTTTATCATGTAACTTGGCTCGTCAACTCCGCGACGCATTGTTGGGGTAAAGCACCATTTGAAAGTGGTGATTCATCTAAAAACAATGCATGGGTTGCTGCTTTAACATTTGGAGAAGGTTGGCATAATAACCATCATGCATTTCCCAATTCGGCAAAACAAGGATTATTTAAAGGTCAGATAGACATAACCTGGGAACATATTAAGATTCTTGCGAAATTTGGTTTTGCAAAAAAAGTAAAGTTACCCTCTAGGTCTTATTATTAACTATATTGTTCAATATTTTCATGGCAAAAAGAGTACAAGTCGCATTAACTGAATCAATCGCATCACTAGGTAAAGAAGGAGATCTAGTTGATGTAGCACCAGGATATGCAAGAAATTTTCTTTTACCTTATGGCAAGGCAATGAATGTAACACCAGCAGTCCTTAAACAAATTCAGAGGAAAAAAGAAAAAGAAAAAATTGCTGCTGATAAATTAAAGCAAGAAGCTTTAGATTTCCAAACTGCATTATCCACAATAGGTAGGTTCACTATCAAAAAACAGGTCGGAGAAGATGGAGTCCTTTTTGGAACTGTTACCAATGGTGATGTTGCCGAAGCGATAGAAGCGGCAACTAAAAAAGAAATTGATAGAAGAAACATTACTGTTCCTGATATTCATAATTTAGGTTCCTTTACTGCAAAAATAAAATTACATCCAGAAGTAAATGCAGAAGTAAATATTGAAGTAACAAGTTAATCAATTTGTTGCATTATTTTGAAAAGTAGCCAGAGTATATATCTAAGCAATTAAAGATATGGTTTCCGTACCTTTTCCAAATAATGGGCAAAATAAAAACTTTAAAAAAGATTTTAATAATGAAAACTCTGGATTAGTACCTCCTCAAAACGTTCAAGCAGAGGAAGCTGTTCTTGGGGGCATACTTCTTGATCCAGACGCGATCGGAAGAATTGCAGACTTAATTAAACCTGAAGCTTTTTATATAAATGCCCATCAAGAGATTTATAGAACAGCATTAATGTTACATACTCAGGGTAAACCAACTGATTTAACGTCAATGAGTGCTTGGTTAGCAGATAATGGATCACTAGAAAAAATTGGAGGAAACAGCAAGCTGGTAGAACTAGTTGAAAATGTTTCCTCTACAGCTTCCATAGAACAAGTTGCGAATTTAATTAACGACAAATTCATGAGAAGGCAACTTATCAGATCTGGGAATGAAGTGGTTCAACTAGGTTTTGATCAAACTCAAGATACTAATGAAGTTCTTGATAAAGCAGAGCAAAAAATATTTGAAATTAGTCAGGAAAAACCTTCAAAAGGTCTGACTCAAGCAGCTGAAATCCTTACAAGTACTTTCAATGAAATAGAGTCAAGGTCATTAGGTACTTCAGTAGCTGGAATTCCCGTTAATTTCTACGATCTTGATGCGATGACTCAAGGTTTTCAAAGAAGTGATTTAATCATTGTTGCTGGAAGACCTTCAATGGGGAAAACTTCGATAGTTCTTAATCTGGCTAAAAATGTAGCACAATCGCAAGATTTACCTGTATGTGTATTTAGCCTTGAAATGAGTAAAGAACAGTTGACATATAGATTACTCTCTATGGAAGTTGGAATCGAGAGTGGCAGGCTAAGAACAGGAAGATTACAGCAAGATGAATGGCCATTACTCGGAGAAGGTATCAATTCATTAGGTCAATTGCCAATATTTATAGATGATAAGCCTAACTTAAGTGTTTTAGAGATGAGATCTCTGTGCAGAAGATTAATAGCTGAACAAAAAAAAGAACTCGGATTAATTGTGATTGATTATCTGCAGTTGATGGAAGGATCAACCCCTGATAATAGAGTGCAAGAACTTTCACGAATAACAAGAGGTCTTAAAAGCATGGCCAGAGAATTAAAAGTACCAGTAGTAGCTTTATCTCAGCTTAGTAGAGGGGTTGAGTCTAGAACAAATAAAAGACCAATGTTAAGCGATCTAAGAGAGTCAGGATCTATTGAACAAGACGCAGATTTAGTATTAATGATTTATAGAGATGAATACTATAATCCAGAGACTGAAGATAGAGGAATTACAGAAATTATTGTCACTAAACATAGAAATGGACCCGTAGGAACTGTTAAATTATTATTTGAACCTCAATTTACAAGATTTAGGAATTTAGCTAATTAAATCGCTCCTAAAATGCAAGATCATCACTCAACAAATGAATCTTTTGACGTCATCGTTATTGGAGGAGGACATGCAGGATGCGAAGCAGCTATAACAACAGCAAAATTAGGTTTTTCTACTGCTTTATTTACAATTAATCTAGATAGAATTGCCTGGCAGCCGTGTAACCCTGCAGTTGGGGGACCAGCAAAAAGTCAGTTGGTTCATGAAGTTGATGCATTAGGTGGAATTATTGGTAAATTAGCCGATGAAACAGCTATTCAAAAAAGAATATTAAATGCAAGTAGAGGCCCAGCTGTATGGGCGTTAAGAGCTCAGACAGATAAAAGAGAATACTCAAAAAGAATGATCGAAATACTACAAAATACAGATAATTTATCTTTAAAAGAAGCAATGATTACTGAACTGGATATTGCAAAAACTGAACAAATTGGATTGAACTCAAAAAAAATCTTAAAAAAAAGAATAAAGGGTGTAAAAACATTCTTTGGTAGTTATTATTCAGCAAGGTCAGTTATCATCACAGCTGGTACGTTCTTAGAAGGAAGAATATGGATAGGAAATAAATCAATGTCAGCTGGTAGATCGGGCGAACAAGCAGCACAAGGTCTTACTCAGAATTTGCACGAAATTGGTATAAAAACAGAACGTTTAAAAACAGGAACTCCAGCAAGAGTTGATAAAAGAAGTATCATTTTTGATGAATTAGATATTCAACCAAGTACTGCAGCAGATAAATATTTTTCGTTTGACCCAGATATAAAAAATAATATGCCCCAAGTTAGTTGTCACATCACAAGAACAACTACCAAAACGCATCAACTAATTAGAGACAATTTACATTTAACTCCCATTTACGGCGGTTTCATTAATAGTAAGGGGCCGAGATATTGTCCATCAATTGAAGATAAAATCGTCAAATTTGCTGATAAAGAATCACATCAAATTTTCTTAGAACCAGAAGGAATTAATACCCCTGAAATATATGTACAAGGATTTTCTACTGGTTTACCGGAAAATATTCAATTAGAACTTTTAAGGACCTTACCTGGATTAGGTGAATGTAAAATGTTGCGACCAGCATATGCTGTGGAGTATGACTACATTCCTGCAACACAGCTCCAAACATCACTCGAAACGAAAGAAATTGAATATTTATTTAGCGCCGGACAAATTAATGGCACTACTGGTTATGAAGAAGCAGCAGCACAAGGATTAGTCGCAGGAGTCAATGCGACAAGAAAACTAAACAAAAAAGACCCAATAATCTTCACTAGAGAAAGCAGTTATATAGGAACAATGATCAATGATTTAATTACAAAAGATCTTAAAGAACCATATAGAGTTCTCACTAGTAGGAGTGAATATAGGTTAACTCTCAGAGGAGATAATGCAGATAGAAGATTAACACCATTAGGATATCAAATAGGGCTTATTAATGATAAAAGATGGTCGGCCTATCAAGAAAAAATGAACCTCCTCGAAGAAGAGAAATTTAGATTAAATAACACTCGTTTAAAAAACACGGATGAAATATCAAAAAAAATAGAATTAGAAACGGGATCAAAAATCAAAGGCTCAACAACTTTGAAAGAACTCTTAAAAAGACCAAACTTTAATTATTCAGATCTTATTAAATATAATTTGAATGAAAGAAATCTAGATTCTTCAATACAAGAAGGTGTTGAAATAGATATTAAATACGAGGGTTACCTTAAAAGACAAAAAAACAACATAGAACAAATAAATCGTCAAAGCTGTAAATCTCTGCCTCAAGAAATAAATTATGAAAAGATAGAGACATTATCTTTAGAAGCTAGAGAAAATTTGAATAAGATAAAGCCAAAAAATTTTGGTGATGCGTCAAAAATTCCCGGTGTAAGCAAAGCTGATTTAACTGCATTACTTGTTTGGCTAAAAATAAGAGAAATAAAAAAAGAAAAGGCAAATATTTTTGTCGAAAAAAAGTTATCATCTTAAAAGGATTCCGTCTGAGCACTGAATAATAAACTTTTTAAATCACCAAAAATTTTATGGGAAGAAAAAGCCTCTACTTTTTTAGTGAAAAATTCATTACCAAAAATTTCTGGTCCATGGAAATTAATGCTGCTTGGGGATGGTAGTCCAACTAGACATTTACAGCTTTTAACTAATCAAGAGACGAAAATTAAATTAATTTCAATGCAAATAGATCCTCTATTCATCGCAGAGGGACCTAAAGAATTAAATCAGTTAAATGGACCTTTAATTAGAAGACAAGTATGGATTAAAAACAATAATAAAAACCTAGCATGGGCTGAAAGTTGGTGGAATGCAGAACAAGTAAATGAAAATTTAAAAGCCAAAGAAGAACCAATATGGAAGAATTTGACACAAGACAGATCAGAATTGTTTAGAGAAGTTGATCGAATTTCACTTGTTAATTCAAATTGGTTAGAAGATCAATTTTGTTTTAAAGGTCCATTCTGGTCAAGAAATTATAGATTTTTTCGAGACAAAAAGCCCCTAACAATTATTAGAGAAGTATTCAATCCACATTTAGAAAGTTTATTAGGCTATTCAGGAATTAAAGAATTTACGAAACTATACTCTTCTTCTTCTTGATCTGGGAAGATTTCTTGATTTTGATTGAACTTGTTGATTTGATTGATCTCTCGAAGTATTAATCTCTGTTTCTGAAGCTCTTTGCCATCTTTCAACTTTGAAATCCATTTCATCTGGCCAATCTTCGTCCTTACTCTCTTTCACGTAAGGTAATTTTTTTTGCTCAGTTTTCTGTAAATTTTTTGGTTGCCTTAAAGATATTGCTTCTAAAGGTCTTTTTGAGTGCTGTGTAGTAGATTCATAAGAATTTGATTCTCTGGAAAATGTCTTAATATCCCTGTTATCATCGTAAAAATTTTCATCATTCCAATCATCATTATCTTCATCAAAAAATAAATCCACTTTTTCAGATACCCATCGTCCTACTTTTTTAACACTCTTACTTGTTATTCCTTGAAAATCTGAGTTCCTTCTTTTTCCTGGCCTGGCACCAGATACTCCATCAACAAATTGTCTTCCAGTTTCGAAAATTTTATCAACCTGTTTATCAACAATATTTTTATCAAAACTATTTCTTAGATTTCTAATTCTCCTTGAATCCATAAATTATTATGCTTTTAAAATAAACTACATTAAAAAAATAAATAATTCCAAATATAGAAACAAAAACACATCTTATATTTTTAATCAAACAAAATTAAACACTTTTTATTCCATGATCCATTAAAGAAATTTACACAACATTTTTTACAAGCAATATTCTTTATCCTTTTCCTATAGAAAAATTTCTCACCACAATTTTGGCAAGTTCCTATGTATTTTAATTCTCTCCTTTCAATAGGAAATGAGTGCCTCACAGAAATTTGAAAATTCTTCTCTTTCTTATTAATTTCATTCATCTTTTCTAAGAAATTTGGACCATGTATCTCATTTTTTTTTAATATGCGATCTACCCATGCATGAATCATTTCATGACATAAAGTACTGTTTATTTCACTAGTAGATAATTTACTCAAAATAGGTTTCGATAAGATAATTTCAGAATCTACAAGACCATTAATTCTTTTTCTTTTATAAAAACCAGCAGTGGTTTTTAATCTATTATCACTCCATCTAACTTTTACTAAAGGTTGATTATTAACCGCTAAAGAATTTTCAAAATATTGGCTATTAAATTTGTGAAATAAAGGTAAAAGAGGAATTACAGGCATTATGGATTAAAATTAGTATTATTTTGACAAAAAAAGCCATCAAAAACGATTTCTTTTCTTAAAGTAATAAAAAACTCAAATCAACATGGATGCAACACTAGTTAAAGATATAGGAATTAAAGCACTATTAGTTGGCGGAGCTGTACTAGTTTCTTTTTGGACTTTTAATGCAGTCAAATTAGTTATAAGCGCCAGAGGAATTAATCCGTTAGTAAGAAAGTTTTTTGATCAAATAGCTGCTGGAAGAATTGATGCAGCTTATGGTTTGACTACAAAAACTTATAAAACTCATGTGAAGCGCCAAGACTTTCTTAAATTTTTAGCTAGTTTAAATCTCAATAAATACAGAAATTTAAAATCAGGAAGACCTAGAGTCCAAGAAGATCAAATCATCATAACTTTGAATTTAAAATCAGAAGATAAACAAGATGAGCTCCCATTAGATTTTACTTTTGCAAAGACAGACAATGATTGGAAAATAGACAGAATAGCAAAAGTGAATTAATAATTTCTTGTGAGGCAAAAAGAATTGTATAAAGAAGAGATAATACATCAATTAGAATTACATCCAAGTAGATTAGATAAAGAAAAAATCATCTCAGAAGCAATGGGAGAAGGTTTAGATGATTTTTTTGAAGGAATCCGCATGGCACTTGATCCATTGGTAACTTTTGGTGTAAAAATTGTTCCTGAAAAAGAGAATGAAAAAAGTCAAAATTTTTTATGGAAAGATTTTAGGGTATTAGCAAATAAGCTTATTCAAAGAGAACTTACTGGTCACGCTGCTCGCGATGCAATCATTACGGCTATGGAATCTGCCAAAAAAGAAGAGTGGAATGGATTTTATAGACGAGTTTTAATTAAAGATCTTAGATGTGGTGTATCTGAAAAAACAATCAACAAGATAGCTAAGAAATTTCCCAAATATGCGATTCCTATTTTTTCATGTCCCTTAGCTCATGACAGTGCAAATCATGAAAAAAAAATGATAGGAAAAAAGCAAATTGAAATCAAATTAGATGGAGTGCGCGTCTTAACTATTATTAGACAAAATAAAGTAGAAATGTTTTCTCGTAATGGGAAACAATTCCATAATTTTGGTCATATTATCTCAGAAATAGAAAACGTGTTAAAAGAAAATCCAGCACCTTATGACTTAGTACTAGATGGTGAAGTAATGAGTGCTAACTTTCAGGATTTGATGAAACAGGTTCATAGAAAAGATGGCAAACAAACAAAAGACGCAGTTCTCCACCTATTTGACTTATGTCCCTTTGAAAACTTCCAAAAAGGGAGATGGAACACTAGTCAAACAGCAAGAAGTTTATTAGTAAAAGAATGGGTAGCAAAACATTCTATGCTTCTAAGACATGTAAAAACACTTGAATGGGAAAATGTAGATCTCGACACCATTGAGGGACAAAAAAGATTTGTAGAGCTAAATAAAGCTGCCGTGGAAGGTGGATATGAAGGAGTAATGATTAAAGATCCTGATGCTATGTATGAATGTAAAAGAACACACAGTTGGTTAAAAGCAAAACCTTTCATTGAAGTCACTTTAAAGGTTGTATCGGTTGAGGAAGGAACAGGTCGCAACAAAGGTCGACTAGGAGCTGTCCTAGTAGAAGGGGAAGATGATGGGTATGAATACAGTCTTAGTTGTGGAAGCGGATTTAGTGATATCCAACGTGAAGAATATTGGTCAAAACGGAGTCATCTTATAGGTCAACTTGTAGAAATCCGAGCTGATGCTAAAACGAAATCCAAGGATGCGGTAACTTTTAGTCTTAGATTTCCTAGATTCAAATGCTTTAGAGGATTTAAAGCTGGAGAAAAAGTTTAAATTTTAAAAATAATAATCAACAAAGTAGCCAAAGAAAAATGTGGTTTTTAAATAAAAAAAATAAAAATCTTGGCTATAAAATATAGGAATAATTATCAGGACTTTTTGAGAGACTTATGACGAATAAAACAGTTTTCAACTTCATAAAAACACCTTGTGGACAGGCAAAATATGTCGAATTAGAGGCCAACAAAACCTTACTAGGTAAATTTAGACTGTTGTGGTTTATCTTAATTGCATCAATTAGAGATTGGAATATTAAAGAGTAGATTCTTAGGATTTTTCAAAATATTCTCTGGAGTATTTCGCTGAGAAATATACAACTAAAAAAGTTGAAATAATTCCAATACTAGTAATATATAAATTATTTGGTGATTGCACATTTTTTAACTCTTGAATACTTTTTGCCAAACTACCTATTGAGCAATAAAGAAAAGTGCCTGGAATTATTCCAATAAGGCCAAGAGCGAAATCTCTAAATTTAACATTATTCAAACCATAAAAATAATTAAGAATACTGAAGGGAAATATCGGAGATAATCTGGCTAAAAAAATTAATTTAAGTCCGCCTTTTTCTACTACTTTTTCCATAACACTTAATTTTGGATAACGGCTAAAAAGATTTTTTAGCTTTTTTGAAAAAAAACTTTTTGATACAAAAAAAGCAACTGATGCTCCTATGGAAGCGGAAATGAAAACGATAATTGATCCTAAATATGAGCCATATAAAAAACCTGATAATAAAGATAACCAAGAGGCTGGAAGTATTAATAAAACAATTAAAATATAAATACAAACAAACGAAAAGATCCCAAAACCAGTATTAAAAAAAAAAGACAAATTATAAATATTTTCAAGAAATATATTCATTCTCAATTCAAAAGTTCGAGTTTTTTAGTGATTCTTTCCTTTTGTACCGAACCCTCATTTAATTTAAATCTGCATTCATCAACAATATCTTTTGGAGCCTTATCAACGAAATTGCTATTAGATAATCTCTTGTTTAAATTTTCTAATTCAATATTCACCTTTTTTAAATCCTTGGTTAACCTTTCCTTTAATGCATCTAAATTTACAAAATCCTGAAAAGGTAGGTAAACCTCTAAATCACTAATTATCCCGGAAAAAGATTTAGCTAACTCTTTTTTATCAACAGCATTAGTTTTTAAAATAAATACTTCAGAAGATTTAGTTAAGGTTTGAATATCATCAACTAAAGTTTTTAAAAAATCAATCAATTCATGATTGTCTGAAATTAAATATACAGGACTTTTTTCTGATGGCTTAAGACCTAATTCAGCTCTCAAATTTCGAATCAGCCTAATAATTTCAAACAGTTGCTGAAAGGAATTATCAAGCTTATTATCAACAAATTTATTTTCGTGAATTGGCCATTTTTGAAGAGATAATAATGCATTATCTGGTTTTAGTTGCAACACGTGCCAAAGTTCCTCAGTAATGTGCGGCATAAAAGGATGAATCATTACCAAAATATCATTGAGCACTTTTATTAAAACTTTTTCAGATATTTGTCTATTTTTAGTCTCTTTATTATTAAACCTTTGTTTAGCAAATTCTACATACCAGTCACAAAAATCATTCCACGTAAATTCATATAGAAGTTTCGCAGATTCTCCCAATTTATATTCTGTCAACAAAGCAGCGACTTTTATATTTACCTGATTCAATTTCGATAAAATCCACTTATCACATAACTCTAAAGAAGTTTCATCACTCTCATTAAGCGAATAATTATTATTAGAAGTTTTATTAATTAACACAAATTTAGTTGCATTCCATAATTTATTCGCAAAATTTCTTGAAGCTTCAACGGTTGAAGATGTATCTTTTTTCCTGTCAAAATCAAGCCGGATATCTTGTCCAGCGCCTGCAACTTCTCGAATTAAAGCAAATCGTAGAGCATCAGAACCATATTTATCAATTAATAGTATTGGATCAATACCATTACCTGAACTTTTACTCATTTTTTTATTGTTTTCATCTCGCACTAGACCATGAATATAAACATCCCTAAAAGGAATATTCTTTGTAAAAGTATTCCCCATCATTGTCATTCTGGCCACCCAGAAGAAAATAATATCGAAACCAGTAACAAGAACACTATTTGGATACCATTTTTTAAAATCAGGATCATTTATATTTGGCCAACCAAGGGTTGAAAAAGGCCACAAACCACTTGAAAACCATGTATCCAAAACATCTTTATCACGAACCAATTTAATATTTAATCCAAATTTTTTATTAGCTTCGATTAAGGCATCCTCTTCATTCCTTGCAACGATATATGGAGTATTTTGTTCTATTGAGTCTTGAGATTCATCTAAAACATACCAGGCCGGTATTTGGTGCCCCCACCACAATTGCCGACTGATACACCAATCATTAATATTCTCTAACCAATCCTTATAAACTTTCTCCCAGCGTGGAGGGATAAACGATGGTTTTTTAGAATCAATTTCATTAAGACATCCTTGTGATATATCATCCATTTTCAAAAACCATTGTGTTGACAATAAAGGTTCAATTGGCACCTTACCTCTATCAGAAAAAGGAACAGTATGTTTATAATCCTCTATCTTTGTCAGCAGGCCTAAATTATCCAATTCTTTGATAATTTTCTTTCTAGCATCATATCTATCTAAATTTTGAAAAATACCTGCATTAATATTTAAAGTTCCATCTTTGTTCATTACATTAATCTGTTTTAAATTATGCCTTTTTCCTATTGCAAAATCATTTGGATCATGAGCTGGAGTAACCTTCACACAACCAGTACCAAAATCTTTATCAACATGTGAATCAGCGATAATAGGTATTTCTCTATCAACGAAAGGAACTTTTACTTTGCGTCCAATAAATTCTTTATATCTATCATCATCAGGATTAACTGCCACAGCAGTATCACCCAAAAGAGTTTCTGGTCTTGTTGTTGCAACTTCTAAGTACTTGTCTAAGTATTCACCACTTTCAGAAATTAAAGGATATTTAAAATGCCATAAATGACCATTTACTTCTTGCATTTCAACTTCAAGATCACTTACGGCAGATTGAGATTCAGGGCACCAATTAACCAAATATTCGCCTCTATAAATTAAATTCTTTTTATAAAGAATATTAAAAGCCTCAATAACTGCTTCATTTAATTTTTGATCAAGAGTAAATCTTTCTCTAGTCCAGTCAACTGAATATCCTATCCTTTTTAATTGAGAAACTATTCTTCCACCACTTTGTTCTTTCCAGTTCCATGCTCTTTTAAGAAATTCATCTCTTCCAATATCCTCGCTTGTTTTGCCTTCACTTTTTAATTGTTTTTCGAGAATAGTTTGAACAGCTATTGAAGCATGATCAGTTCCCGGTAAACACAAAACATTCTTACCTAACAGTCTTTGAAAACGTACTACAACATCTATCAAAGCTGTATTAAATGCATGCCCCATATGCAAAGATCCAGTTACATTTGGTGGCGGAATGACAACACAAAAAGGCTCACCATCATCCTCAGGGTTAGGACTAAACGCCTTTAGACTTTCCCATTTTTCTTGCCACTTTTTCTCTACTTCAAAAGGTGAATAATTCTCTAAAGATAATTGATCATTTATCTCTGTCATGTGTAAATTTTATTTCGATAAACTTTTTGTTTATTTTATCTTGAGAGCAGCCAATTAATGAAAATAATATCAGTTTGCAAAAAAAGATACATCCATTCTACAAAAGTTTGAAACCAGAACCACAGGAACAACGTTTTGCATTTTTTGGTGTTGAAATAAGAAATCCACCACCGCTCAAATCACCGTAATAATCTAATTTTAAATCTTTCAGTAAATTAAACTTTTTTACATCCGCATATAAAGTTACTCCTTCAGTTCTTGAAATAGGGGATCCATTACATGAACCTGGCCTTAATTTAATATGCATCCATCCTTCGGAACAATTTTTATCCTCTACCAAATCAATCGACATTTCTCCTGGAGAACCTCCAAAAGAAGCTTGCCTAGATAGTTCTGAAGCAGCATTTTGACTGATTGAAAGATTGACGATCTCAGTCATTAGAAAAATAATAAATGGGCGATCCAGGGTTCGAACCAGGGACATCCTGCTTGTAAGGCAGGCGCTCTACCGCTGAGCTAATCGCCCTTATAATAGTTCATTCTAATAGATGAAGTTGAAAAATTTATACTAAGTATTTAAATATTTCATGATTGAGGCAAAATTTAATTAATAAAATATATCCTATGTCCTCAAACAATAGATATAAATTGGAAAACAATTCCGATTTAAAGACTATAAATAGTTTTAAAAACTTAATATCTAATATCAAAGCATTAAAAGATAAAACATGGGGCTGCCCATGGCAGAAAATACAGTCTCATATATCGTTGATCCCATTTTTGTATGAAGAAAGTAATGAATTTATAGATGCGATATATGAAAAAAATGCAGATAACATATGTGAGGAGTTAGGAGATCTTTTATTACAAGTCATGCTTCATGCTGAAATCGGTTACGAAGAAAAAGAATTTACACTAAATGATGTTATAAAAAATCTAAACAAGAAAATTATTAATAGACATCCATATATTTTTAACAAAAAAGAAAAAGTATCATTAAAAAAATCACAACAGATTTGGGTAAATATAAAAAATTTAGAAAAAGAAGCACCTGATATGAAATCTTCAATTAGTAGAAATTTAAATTTGAAAATTAAAAATTTACCGCCAACGGTTGGAACAGGTAAAATCACAAATGTTGTTAAAGAACATGGCTTCAAGTGGGAAAGTACTGATGAGATTTTTAAAAAGTTAGAAGAAGAGATTAATGAATTAAAGGAAGCAATTAAAAGTAAAAATGATTCAGAGATAAAAAATGAATTTGGGGATATTTACTTTACCCTTCTTAATCTCTCAAACTTTTTAAAGATCAATCCTGAATCAGCTCTTCAAAAAACTAATATGAAATTTTTAGACAGATTTTCAATCGTCGAAGAGCATGCAGGAGATAATATTAAAAAACAAACTCCTAAAGACTTTCAACGGCTTTGGCAAATAGCCAAACAAAAACTGGCGGGAAAAATTCCTAAAAGCAAATGACAGATATTACAACATGGATAGATGAATATCATAAAGGCTCAAGATTCGGCCTAAATGGGAAAATTCTAATTAAAAAAACCTCAAATTATCAAGAAATTATTGTTATTGAAAATGAATATTATGGTAAAGCTTTAATGTTAGATGGTTGCTGGATGACATCATTAAAAGACGAAAAATATTATCATGAGTGTCTTGTGCATCCTGCATTAAGTAGCATTGACAAAAAATCTAATGTACTAATTATTGGCGGTGGTGACGGTGGTACTGTAAGAGAATGCGTTAAATATTCTCAAATATCAAAAATTGATCTAGTAGAAATTGATGAGGAGGTAATCAAAATATCTAAAAAATTTCTAAAAGAAATTGCAGGCGAAGCATGGAATGACAAAAGATTAGAAATACATATTGATGATGGCGTTAAATGGGTAAAAAAAACAAAAGATAATTTTTACGACGTTATATTTATAGATTGTTCAGATCCCTCAGAATTTTCAAATTTATTATTTTCACATTCTTTTTATAAAGAATGTGAAAGAATACTTGCTCCAAGGGGGATATTAGCAACTCAAAGCGAATCTCCTGAATCCTTCAAAAATATTCACATAAATATTTTGAAAAACCTAAAAAATATATTTAAAGTTTCTGAAACTATGTATTCCTTTGTGCCTATATATCCAAGCGGGATTTGGAGTTGGACATTTGCTTCTTCAGAAGATCTAAGTTTATCAAAACAAAATTATGATGAAGTCGTAAAAATAGAAAGAGGATGTGATATTTGGAATTTAAATTTTCAAAATGCAGCATTCAAAATGATGCCAAATAAAATTGTAAAAGAACTAGATTCATAAGATGACAAAAAATTTATTTGATAACGAAAATGCAATTTATATGGGAGCAAAAAGAAGTCCCGAAAATTGCTCAATTGGAATATTTGGAGTTAATTATGACGGGACATGTTCGTTTAAACCAGGAGCAAGATTTGGTCCAGAAGCAATAAGACAAGTCAGTTCTTGTTTAGAAACATATTGTCCAAAAATAAAAAAAGACTTAGAGGATATTATGTATGTTGATTTTGGATCAATACTAATTCATAAAAATGACTCAAAGTCCGTTATTGAATCGGTTAAATCAGCAACAAATTATTTAATTAGTAAACGCCTTTGTCCTATTATGCTTGGCGGCGAACACTCTATTACAAGAGGTGCAATTGAAGCATTAGTAAAAAAATATCCAGATTTGATATTGGTTCAACTTGATGCTCATGCAGATTTAAGAGAATCATATATAGGAAATGAACATAGTCATGCTTGTACTATGAAAAGGTGCTTAGAAGTGCTACCTGAAAAGAAAATTTTGCAAGTAGGAATTAGAAGTGGGACTAAGGAAGAATTTGAAATTATGCATAACAACAACCAATTAGTTAACTTTTGTCCAGGCGGAAATGCATATGAGTTAAAACAAGCTCTTCTTCCATACGCTAAGTCTCCAATCTATTTAACAATAGATTTAGATTGGTTTGATCCCAGTTTATTAGCAGGGACGGGCACTCCAGAACCGGGAGGATTTTTTTGGAATGATTTTGAAGAGATACTTAAAACTTTAAAAGACCTTAGAATCGTAGGATCAGATATTGTGGAATTATCTCCAGAAATTGATAGAAGCGGAGTAAGTAGCATAGTTGCGGCTAAAGTACTTAGAAGCTTAATTTTGTCATTAGAAAATATGCAATAAAAAATTTCTAAACTAAAGTGTAGAAATACTAAATAGAAACTAAATATTTCATGGATTTGCTAAAAAGTCCTCTTTATTCAAAATATGTTGAATCCAATGCAAAATTAGTGGATTTTGCAGGTTGGGAAATGCCCATATCATTTTCAGGATTAATTAAAGAGCATGAATCAGTGAGAGATTCAGTAGGATTATTTGATATTTCTCACATGGGTGTGATTTCTATCAAGGGAATCAATCCAAAGGATTATATTCAAAAACTTTTTCCTACTAATTTATACTCCTTTTGTGAAGGTCAGGGGCTTTATACAGTAATGCTCAATGATAAAGGAGGAATAATAGATGACTTAATAATTTATGACCTTGGTATACAAAAAAATGACATATCAGAATTATTGTTAATAGTTAATGCAAGTAGATATGAAGAAGATTTTCAGTGGATAAAAAATAATTTAAATATGTCTGAAATTTCGATAACAAACTTTAAAAAAGACAAAGTACTTTTAGCACTACAGGGAAAAAACTCATTCGGTTTATTTGAAGAATGGATTGAATCTTCGATCTCACATATCCCTAACTTTGGATGCGAATATAAAATTTTTGAACATATTTCGCCTAAGGAAAAAATTTTCTTTTCAAAGACAGGCTATACGGGGGAAAATGGTCTAGAAATACTTTTATCTAAAAAAGCAGCAATTAATTTATGGGATTTCTCAATTTCTAAATATGTTGCACCTTGTGGTTTAGGAGCTAGAGATACTCTTAGACTTGAAGCAGGCATGCATCTTTATGGGCAAGACATAAATGAAGAAACTTCTCCATATGAAGCAGGGTTAGGATGGCTAGTACATCTAGAAAATAATCACGAATTCATTGGCAGAAGAGTTCTTGAAGAGCAGTCAAGATTAGGCATTCAAAAAAAGTTAGTTGGTCTCTCTATAAAAGGTAAAGCAATAGGAAGAAAAGGGTGCGCAGTGCTTAAAGGTGATGAGAATATTGGAACTATCACTAGCGGCAGTTGGTCTCCAACTAAACAACAAGCTATTGCTTTTGCATACATCAATACTTCGCATGCCTTAATAAATAATGAAGTTGAAATATTAATAAGAGGCAAAAAATTCAACGGGGTTATAACAAAAAGAGCGTTTTATAAAAAGAATTATTAACTAAATTTACCCTTAAAGAATTATTATAAGTTATTGATAAATAAACCATACTTAGATGAGAAACAAAATTTGTGAAGAACTCAATAATACAGATATTGGTAAATTAGTTAATTTATGCGGATGGGTAGATAGAAGAAGAGATCATGGTGGTGTAATTTTTATTGATTTAAGAGACCATAGTGGATTCCTACAAATAACAATTAACCCCGATGATGGTGCAGATCTATTTAAACAGGCAGAAACTCTAAGAAATGAAACAGTAATAATGGTCAGCGGAATTATTAATGAAAGGCCCAAAGATTCCATAAATACAAATTTAAGTACTGGAGAGTTAGAGCTTAAGGTTAAAGATTTGCAAATTCTCAACCAAATTAAAAACAACTTACCTTTTCCAGTATCTATACATGATTATGAAAATACAAAAGAGGAACTCAGATTAAAATATAGATACCTTGATTTAAGAAGGGGAAAATTACTAAAAAATTTAAAAACAAGACATAAGATTATTAAAGTTGCTAGAGAATTTCTTGATAATTTTGGATTTACAGAAGTAGAGACCCCATTACTTACAAAGTCAACTCCTGAAGGGGCTCGCGATTTTCTTGTTCCTGCACGTCTTTCAAATGGAGAATTTTTTGCTTTACCTCAATCCCCACAACTCTTTAAACAACTTTTAATGGTTGGGGGCTTAGATAAGTATTATCAAATCGCAAAATGTTTCCGTGATGAAGACTTAAGGGCAGATAGACAGCCAGAGTTTACTCAATTAGATATTGAGATAAGCTTTATTAGTGAAGAAGAAATAATTTCTTTTAATGAAAGTCTCATAAAAAAAATATGGAAAGAAGTATTAAATATTAATTTTAATAATGCTTTTCCAAGAATGACATGGCAGGCAGCAATGGATAATTACGGCACTGATAGACCAGATACTAGATATCAAATGTTATTGAAAGATTTAGGAGGAGTATTAGGTAATATTGGATTTAATATTTTCACCAAGGCAATTAAGTCTGGAGGGTATATAAAATCCATAACAGTCAAAGGAGGCAATTCAAGTATTAGCAACGTAAGAATTAAACCGGGAGGTGACATCTTCAAAGTAGCTCAAGACGCAGGAGCTGGTGGTCTAGCCTTTATAAGGGTCAAAGGAGATGAGCTTGAGACTATTGGGGCAATTAAAAATAATTTAAGTGAAGAGCATATAGCTGATATTTTAAAAATCACAGAAGCAAAAGATGGAGACTTAATCCTCTTAGGAGCTGGAGATAAACAAATTGTCAATCAGTCATTAGATAGGGTTAGACAATATATCGCAAAAGAATTAAATCTCATAGATAAAAGCAAATGGAATTTCTTATGGGTAACTGACTTCCCTATGTTTGAGAGAAATGAAGATGAAAATAGATATGAAGCTTTACATCATCCTTTTTGTTCTCCAAAAAATATAAAATCTAATGATTCTGAAAACTTGAAAAAAGAAATTGAGAGCTCTACAGCAAATGCTTATGACTTAGTTCTTAATGGATTGGAGTTAGGAGGTGGCTCTTTACGTATTCATGAGGCGAACTTACAAAGACAGGTTCTGAAAACGGTAGGACTTACTGATAAAGAGATTGATGAAAAATTTGGATTTTTAATAGAAGCCTTAGAAATGGGGGCTCCTCCTCATGGTGGAATAGCGTTTGGATTGGATCGTATTACCATGCTGATCATTGGTGCAGATTCAATCAGAGAAACCATTGCGTTTCCAAAAAATCAACAAGCAAAATGTCTTCTAACAAATGCACCTTCCAATGTCTCTGAATCACAATTAAAAGAATTAGATATTGAAATAACAATTGATGAATAAGAATATATATGGATGTTCTAAAAGTTTTTTGTTTAAATAAAATATAAGGAGGCTGTGCTTAATTAAAAATATTTAATGTCAAAATTTGTATTTGTCACCGGAGGAGTAGTTTCTAGCATTGGTAAAGGGATTGTAGCTGCAAGCTTAGGAAGATTATTAAAATCTAGAGGATATAGTGTTTCAATATTAAAACTAGATCCATATCTAAATGTTGATCCAGGAACAATGAGCCCTTTTCAACATGGAGAAGTATTTGTAACCGAAGATGGGGCTGAAACCGATCTAGATTTAGGTCACTATGAAAGATTTACTGATACTGCAATGACTAGGTTAAATAGCGTGACTACCGGATCTATTTATCAAGCAGTTATTAATAAAGAAAGAAGAGGTAATTATAACGGTGGAACTGTGCAAGTAATACCTCACATAACGGGAGAAATTAGAGAAAGGATTCATAGAGTAGCCGCTAACAGCAATGCAGATATTATTATTACTGAAATTGGTGGAACAGTTGGTGATATTGAATCTCTACCTTTTTTAGAGGCAATAAGAGAATTCAAAAATGATGTCAATAGGAACGATGTTGCATACATACACGTAACATTACTTCCTTACATCAAAACCTCTGGCGAAATAAAAACTAAACCAACACAACATTCAGTGAAAGAATTAAGATCAATTGGAATTCAGCCAGATTTACTTGTATGCCGAAGTGATAAATCTATCAATGAAGCTCTTAAAAAAAAGCTTAGTGGTTTTTGCGGTGTCAATATCAACTCTGTAATTGAAGCTTTAGACGCAGACAGTATATATTCTGTACCTCTTTCTTTAAAAAAAGAAGGTTTATGCAAAGAAACCTTGAAGTATTTAGAACTTGAAGATAAAAAATGTGATTTGAAAAATTGGGAGCAACTAATACACAACCTAAGAAATCCTGGAGATCCAATAAAAGTTGCACTTGTAGGCAAATATATTGAACTTGGAGATGCATATTTATCCGTTGTTGAAGCTTTAAGACATGCATGCATTGAACAAAGGGCTTTATTAGATTTACATTGGGTAAGTGCTGAAATGATAGAAAAAAATTCAGCAGAAACTTACTTAAATGAAGTTGATGCAATTGTCGTACCCGGGGGATTTGGCAATAGAGGAGTAAATGGAAAAATTTCGGCTATAAAATTCGCAAGAGAAAATAAAATTCCCTTTTTAGGTTTGTGCCTTGGCATGCAATGTGCAGTTATAGAATGGGCTAGGAATGTAGCTAATCTTCCAGATGCATCTAGTTCAGAACTAGACCCAAACACTCCAAATCCAGTGATACATTTATTACCAGAACAGGAAGATGTAGTTGATTTAGGTGGGACAATGAGACTTGGAGTTTATCCATGTAGACTGACAAAAAATACAACTGGAAAAAACTTATATGATGAGGATGTTATTTATGAGAGACATCGGCATAGATACGAATTTAATAATTACTACAAACAAAGTTTTTTAGATTCTGGATACAAAATTAGTGGTACATCACCAGATGGCAGATTAGTTGAGTTAATTGAGTTAGAAAATCACCCATACTTCTTAGCATGTCAATATCATCCTGAGTTTTTATCAAGACCTGGCAAACCTCATCCTTTATTTAAAGGATTAATAAAAGCCTCTCAAGATAAGTTAACTCAATCAAATTAATATTCTTTATTTTTTTGAATGAAAATGACAAATTTTTTACCCTTAGTCGAACAATTTCATTCATTACAAGGTGAAGGTTATCACGCTGGAAAAAGTGCTTTTTTTGTAAGATTAGCCGGATGCAAAGTTGGATGTTCTTGGTGCGATACCAAGAATTCATGGGACGAGAAAAAACACCCTTCTATGTCAATTGAAAAAATAATAGATCGCATAAAAATTGCCAGAAAAAAAGGAGCATCTTTTTGCGTTATTACAGGTGGAGAACCTTTACAACATAACTTGGATAATTTTTGCAAAGCTATAAAAAAAATGACAATGGGAGAAGAACAAAAGCCAATGAAGATTCATATAGAGACAAGTGGAGTTAATTCGATATCAGGAAGCTATGACTGGATTACTTTATCTCCTAAAAGACACTCACCTCCAAAAAATTATTTTTTAAAAAACTGTAATGAGATCAAAATAATCATAAATGAAATAGAAGATATTGAATTTGCTATTCAAATAAAAAAAGAAACTTTAAAACAATATCAACTCTCTAAAAGCGAAGATGGCTTAAAAAAAGAAGATAAAATTTTTTATTTACAGCCAGCATGGAACAATGCGAATGGTTTTTCTCTTGCTATTGATTTCGTAAAAAATAACCCCGATTGGAAATTGAGCCTTCAAACTCACAAATACTTAAAAATTAATTGAAATCATATGACTCTTAAAAATAAATCGATAGTAGTTTTATTATCTGGAGGTTTAGATTCTTCTACAGTTACTGGTATCGCCAAAAAATCCGAAGCTAAAATTTTTGGCCTTTCATTTGACTACGGTCAACGTCATAAAAAAGAATTAAATTCTGCATCAATAATTGCAAAACACTTTGATATCGACGAATTTAAAATCATTAAGCTTGACTTATCTTTATGGGGAGGCTCGTCATTAACTGATACTCAAAAAAATATTCCAATAGAAGGAGTACAAACTAATAAAATTCCTAATACTTATGTTCCTGGGAGAAATACTATATTTATTTCCGTTGCACTAAGTTATGCCGAAGCAATAGATGCTGATTTTATAGGATTAGGAGTTAATGCACTAGATTATTCTGGTTATCCAGATTGCAGACCTGACTACATTAAAAAATTTCAAGAGTTAGCAGATTTAGCCAATAAAAGAGGAAGAGAAAATAATCCAATAAAACTTTGGACACCACTATTAGATTTAAATAAAGAGGAAATTATTAAATTAGCTTTTGATAATCATGTCCCTTTAGATAAAACATGGAGTTGTTATTCGGGTAATTCAAAACCATGCGGTAAGTGTGATAGCTGCAGAATTAGAAATGCTGCTTATGAAAAATGGCTTAATAACAATAATAAAAAATGAAAATAAAAAAAATAATTCTAGAAAAATGGATAGATCCAGCACTGATTTCACATCACCTAACAAAAAAATTTGGAGATAAAGGATTAGCTTGGCTAGACAGCGATGGCAAAGAAAATGGGGAATGGTCAATCATAGGAATTAAACCTAAAAAAATAATCCAATCAAGAGATATAAATAACTTAGACAAAACTAATAATCCATTTAACAATTTAAGAAATATTGAAAAAGGATTTTGGATCGGATGGTTAAGTTATGAAGCTGGAGTTTACATAGAACCAAAAAACCCATGGAAAAAATCTAATATGGCAACTTTATGGATTGCATCATATGATCCAATCATTAAATGTAATCTAATAAAAAAAGAAATAATTATCGAAGGCACAAACTCATCTGAACTGATGAATTATAAAAACATAATCAACAATATAAAAAATATCGAAGAAGAAAATATTATTAAAACAAAGTTGAATTTTGATTTTTCAAAAATAAATTTGGACGAAATGGCTGAAAAATTTCAGAAAAATATTTTAAAATTGAAAAAATTAATTTCCTTAGGAGATATATTTCAAGCAAACCTAACAACTAAATGCGAAATTGAATCTTCCAAAAACTACAATCCTCTAGATATTTATTTGAAAATAAGAAGGAAATTAAGAGCTCCCTTTGGAGGAATAATAATAAATAATAATTATAAAGAGGCTGTATTATCTACCTCGCCAGAAAGATTTTTAAAAATAGATAATAAAAATTTTGTAGAATCAAGACCTATCAAAGGAACTCGATCCAGAGATAAAGATTTAAATCAAGACGCACTTAATGCTATCGATTTAATAACTAACGAGAAAGATAGAGCCGAAAATATTATGATTGTTGACCTAATAAGAAATGATTTAAGTAAAGTTTGCGAAACAGGAAGTATTATGGTGCCAGAAATATTAAAACTTGAAAGTTTCTTAAAAGTTCATCATCTAACTTCAGTAATCAGAGGCAAATTAAAAAAAAACACGAACTGGATTGATTTACTAAAAGCTTGTTGGCCTGGGGGCTCTATAACTGGAGCACCTAAATTAAGATCATGCCAGAGACTTTTTGAATTAGAAGAATGTGAACGCGGACCATACTGTGGCTCATTTTTGAAGCTTGACTGGAATGGAGAGTTTGACAGCAATATACTAATAAGATCATTTTTAATTAAAGACAAAAAAATCAATATATATGCTGGTTGCGGAATAGTTATTGACTCAGACCCGGAGGAGGAAACTGATGAACTAAAGTGGAAACTTTTACCATTAATTGATTCACTAAAATGATTGAAACATTAGGCTGGCACAAGGATCAATGGTTGGATATTGATAGACTATTTATTGCTGCTAATAATAGAGGATTAAAATTTGCTGACGGTATATTTGAAACCATTTTGATAAAAGAAAACAAACCTATTCTTTTTGATGAACATCTGAAAAGATTAGAAAAAAGTAGCAAGATTTTAAATATTAACCTCAAAATAAATAAATTAACTTTGAGACAACTTATTGACGATGGAATTAAAAAGTTATCGCTTAAAAATGATCAATTTGCTTCAGTAAGAATAAACTATAGTCGAGGAACTAATAAAGGTCGAACACTAAGAATTGATAGCACTTTAGAGACAAAAAATTTGGACAATTTATGGCTTGAGTTTTATAGAATCAAACCAAATTTTAATCCGATAAACGTTTGCATTAGTCAAACGGAAAAAATAAATGAATTCAGTCTTATAAGTAAATGCAAAACATTTTCATATAATCAGGCAATACAAGTTTTGACGGAAGCTAATGAAAAATCATTTGATGATTCTATCCTTTTGAATACCTCAGGTGAACTTTGTTGTGGAAGTACATTTAATCTTCTAATTAAAAGAAATAATCAATGGATAACTCCTAGAAAAGAGAGCGGCTGTTTAGAGGGGATTATGGTTTCTCAAGCTTTAAAATTGAAAATTGTAAAAGAAGAATTAATTCCTCCAGAATTTCAAAATGATGACATAATAGTTGCAATTAATAGCTTATCTTGCAGGCAAATTTATCAAGTTGATGATTTAAAGCTTAAACCTAAATTCGATCCAATTTACTTTTGGGATTTATTATATAGTTGAACTTTGTTAATATCTGGTAAATAGACATCAGATACTTTAGTTATATTGTTATTAACCTTAAATTCAACAATTTTTCCAATAATGATAATTGATGGAGCTAAAAATTCTTTATCTTTGATTTTATCTGGAAGATTATCTAATTTCTCTATCAAACATTTTTGATTTTTTAAAGTAGCTTCTTGAATAACAGCGCATTTAGTACTCTTATCTAAACCACCTAGAATTAATTCTTCCACAATAAATTCAATATTTTTTATACCCATAAAAATTACTAAGCTATCTGATGATTTAGCTAAATCTCTCCAATTCACTGTCTTTTTTTCCTTATCTACACGCTCATGTCCAGTGACGAAAGTTACGGAACTCGCAGCATCTCTATGGGTTAGTGGAATACCAAAATATGTAGGGGCAGCTATTCCAGAAGTAATACCAGGAACTATTTCAACTGAAATTCCATTTTTTTCTAAAATCGATACCTCTTCACCACCTCTAGAAAAAACGAATGGGTCTCCCCCTTTAAGCCTTACAACATTTTTGCCTTCTTTTGCCAATTTCAAAATAAGAGCATTAGTTTCATTCTGAGGTACAGAACACTTTCCAGCTCTTTTACCTACATGGAAAATTTCTGTATGTTTTCCTGCCTCTTTTGTTATTTCATCCGGGATCAAAGCATCATGTACTAATGCATCACAATTTTTTATTAGGCGTAAAGCTTTTAGAGTTAGAAGCTCAGGGTCACCAGGACCTGCTCCAACTAAATAAACAATACCGGGCACAATAATCTCCATTAACAAGTATGGTAGTAGAAGTTAATGGTAATGAAGGTAAATATTGTGAAAGAAAGTTTATTAAAACCAAATAAAAAATTTACTCTCCTTAGTGCCTTTATCACTCTTCTAAATGATCGTTTAAGTGAAAGCATACTACTACCTATACTACCCTCCTTCGTTTTACTTTTTGATTCTAAAGCAAGTACATATGGTTTATTATCATGCACTTACCAATTAGCTCAATTTACAGCTTCTCCTTTTATAGGACTTATGAGCGATAGATATGGAAGAAGACCTGTCACTCTTTTTTGTATTACTGGTTCAGTCATAGGAATATCAATATTATCTTTTACGGTTCTATTTAATTGGTCAAATTCAATAGCCTCTATCCCTTTATTTTTATTATTTTTAGCAAGACTAATTGACGGTTTGAGTGGGGGAACCGCAGCTACTGCAACAACAATTCTTGCAGATATTTCAAGCCCTGAAAAAAGAGCAAAAACATTTGGACTTATTGGTGTAGCTTTTGGTTTAAGTTTTTTCTTAGGTAATATTTTTGTTGTTATTTTTGCCAAAAATACAAATAATAATTTTATTATTCCAGTTTTGATAGCCTCAATCATTCCAATAATAAATTTCCTCCTTGTATTTTTTTACCTACCGGAAACCAAGCCTAATAGTGACTCAAATAAATCAAAACCTTTTATAAAAAACCCTTTAAAAAACCTATTTACAGTTTTCAAAGAAGAAAAAATTAAAAAATTATCATTAGCTTTTTTTATTTACTTTATTGCTTTTACTGGATTGACCAATATACTTATATTCTTCCTTCAAGAATCTTTAAACTGGACGACAAAAGCATCAAGTGGAACTCTTGTTGTAGTAGGAATAATTGCAATTATCGTTCAGGGAGGACTAATTGGGCCTCTTGTAAAACAATTTGGAGAAATGCGATTAACACTTATCGGATCAGGCTTCATTCTTATAGCATGTGCTCTTTTAATAACTGCTCCAAAAGAAAATGCGACAATTAATATTTATTCAGCTGTATCATTTTTAGCCGTTGGGGCAGGATTAATTACGCCCACCTTAAGAGCACTAATATCAAAGAAATTAGACATTGATAAACAAGGATCAATTTTAAGTAATCTTCAAGGTCTACAGAGTCTTGGGGGGGTTTTAGGAATTGCAATGGCAGGAAGGGTTTATGATAGTTTTGGTCCTAAATCTCCTTTTATAGCTGGTTCCGTTATCTTGCTTTTCATGATATACCTTATTGCAGAGGGTAAAAGTAATAATTCTTTTAATAATCAAAAATCAAAAGTATTGAAATGAAACGCCAGGCTGATGTTTTTATTAATAGAGAATTAAGTTGGATTGAATTTAATAAAAGAGTTCTTCTTACTGGAATGGAAAAGGAGTACAAAATCCTAGACAAAGTAAAATTTTGTTCAATTTTTAGTAATAACCTAGATGAATTTTTTATGGTAAGAGTAGCTTCATTAAAGGCTCAAGTTGAAGCAGAAATTACTAAAAAAAGTATTGACGGACTTACCCCTAAAGAGCAATTAAAAAAAATCAATAATGAAATAAAGAAGTTAACTATTCTCCAAGAAAACTATGTAAATAATGAATTAAAAAATGAATTAAAAGAAAAAGGTGTAATTTTAAAAAAATATAAGGACCTAAGTGATAATCAAAGAAATTGGTGTAATAACTTCTTTACAACATCTATTTTCCCTTTATTAACTCCATTAGTTGTTGATCCGGCACATCCATTTCCTTTTATAAGTAATTTAAGTCTAAATTTAGCAGCTTTAATAAAGGATGAGGAGAATTATAAAAATCAGTTTGTCAGAGTAAAAATACCAACAAAAAATATACCCCGATTTATAAGAATTCCCAATGAAATTACTCAACTTAGTGATGAAAGTTCTCACTATTTCATAAGTGTTGAAGATTTAATTGGGAATAATATAAATACTTTATTTAACGGAATGGAATGTATAAATTACTCTTTTTTTAGAGTGACAAGAGATGCAGATTTAGAATTAAAAGAACTTGAAGCTGATGATCTACTTTTAGCTGTTGAACAAAGTTTGCAAAAAAGAAGATTAGGTGGAGACGTAGTTAGATTAGAAGTGGAGTCAGATATGCCAGAAAATATTCTAAAGTTACTTATTGAAAGTATCTCAATACAGAAAGAATATATATACTTTTGCAAAAGTTTATTAGGCCTAGACGATTTAAATCAGCTTACAAAAATTGATAGAGATGATTTAAAAGAAAATCTACTAATTGGAAAAACTCACCCAGAATTAAAACATTTAGATTTGCCTTCAAACAAAAACCCTAATTCTATTTTCAAGATACTTAGGAAAAAAAATATTCTGCTTCATCATCCCTATGACCTATTTAAAACTTCAGTTGAAGAATTTATAAACAGAGCAGCTGATGATCCACTTGTAATGGCTATAAAAATTACTTTATATCGAGTATCCCAAGATTCCCCTATAATTGCAGCTTTAATGAGAGCTGCAGAGAATGGTAAAGAAGTAATGACTCTTGTTGAACTAAAAGCAAGATTTGATGAAGACAATAATATTCAATGGGCAAAACAACTTGAACAAGCTGGCATTCATGTTGTATATGGAATCATCGGATTTAAAACACATACAAAAATAGCCTTAATAGTAAGAAAAGAGAAAGGACGATTAAGGAATTATTTCCATATTGGAACAGGAAATTATAACTCTAATACTTCAAAGTTTTATACAGATTTAGGATTACTTTCAACGGATCCTGATATTGCATCTGATTTGCTTGAGTTATTTAACTACTTATCTGGTTTTTCTAAACAAAAAAGTTATCAAAAGTTATTAGTTTCTCCTTCATCGATGAGAAAGAAATTTATATTTCTGATAAAGAGAGAAATTAAAAATGCAGAGGACGGCAAAAAAGCCGAAATAATCGCAAAAATGAATTCTTTAGTAGACCCAGAAATAATTAAACTGCTTTATTTAGCTTCAGACTCAGGTGTAAAAATTAGCCTCATCATAAGAGGTATTTGTTGCCTATATCCCCATAGAAAAAATTTAAGTGAAAATATTAAAGTTATAAGCATTATTGGCCATTTTCTTGAACACTCAAGAATTTTTTGGTTTTGTAATAACGGGGATAATGAGGTTTTTATAGGGAGTGCAGATTGGATGAGAAGAAATCTTGATAGAAGAATAGAAGCTGTTACTCCTATAGAGGATTATGAATTGAAATCTAAAATATACACCCTTTTGCAAACTTACATTAAAGATGATTACTTTTCTTGGATAATGAAAGATGATGGTTCATATTCGAAATATGAATTAAATTCATCGCATAATCGTTCGCAAATCGACCTCATAGAAAAATAAAATTAATATTGATTTTTACAACATTTAAAAAAATACTTAATATTTTAAATTTTTTTTATTTTTTATAAAATCATCTCATATCAACGGATTTCAAGAAATAAGCTTTAAAAAAAAAATTATTGTCTTTAAAATTTCAACGTAAAAGTAGTTTTTATTTCAATTTCAGTGCTAGCTTTTTAAAAAATCCATTATTTAGGAGGCCAGGGTGATGGGGATCCCTCTGGAATCTGCGAAAAGCTCTTCAAATAATAATTTTGATGAGCCAAGATTACCAAACACTGCGGGCAAGTCTCGCAAAACGAAATCCAGTCTTACGGCAAAACAAAGCCAAAAAAAATCTGGCAGACTCGCTTCAGATTCTATTGGCTATTACTTAAGTAGCATTGGAAGAGTACCTCTTTTGACTCCAGCAGAGGAAATAGAGTTAGCTCATCATGTTCAGAACATGAAAAAGTTGTTACAAATTCCTGAAACTGATAGAACCCAACGAAATCTTTATCAAATTAAGATTGGCAAAAGAGCAAGAGATAGAATGATGGCAGCTAATCTAAGGCTCGTTGTATCGGTTGCAAAAAAATACCAAAACCAAGGACTTGAATTATTAGATCTTGTCCAGGAAGGAGCTATTGGCCTTGAAAGGGCTGTAGATAAATTTGATCCTGCTATGGGATATAAATTTTCAACTTATGCTTACTGGTGGATTAGACAAGGAATGACGAGGGCAATTGATAACAGTGCTAGAACCATCCGTTTGCCTATTCACATAAGTGAAAAACTGTCCAAAATGAGAAGAGTCTCTAGAGAATTATCACATAAATTTGGCAGACAACCTACAAGATTGGAAATGGCAACTGAGATGGGAATTGATCAAAAAGATTTAGAAGATTTAATTTCTCAAAGTGCTCCTTGCGCCTCACTAGATGCACATGCAAGAGGGGAAGAAGACAGAAGTACTCTTGGTGAACTCATACCTGATCCAAACTGTGAAGAGCCTATGGAGGGTATGGATAGAACTATTCAAAAAGAGCATTTAGGAACTTGGCTTTCTCAATTAAATGAAAGAGAGCAAAAAATCATGAAGCTCAGATTTGGGCTAGATGGTGCAGAACCATTAACACTCGCAGAAATCGGAAGACAAATTAATGTTTCACGAGAAAGAGTAAGGCAACTTGAAGCTAAAGCAATATTAAAGCTTCGAGTAATGACAACTCATCAAAAAGCAGCTTAAAGAAATTGATAAAATTTACCGTAATTTTATTATATTTATTTTTAATTTTTTTAATATCAATAGTTTTTAAAAAATATAATGAAGATAGCAGAGAAATCGTCAGAAAAATAATACATATTGGAATAGGACCTTTAATACCAATTGCTCAATTTTTAAAAATTAATCAAAACTCTGCTCTAATTTTTACAGGAATTGTTTCATTAATGGTTTTCATCAATTACAACTATAAATTATTTCCAACAATTGAGGATGTTGAGAGAAAAAGTTATGGGACATTATTTTATTGTCTAAGTTTATTTATTTTGATTTATCTTTTCTGGGATAAAGATCCATATGCACTAATTAGTGGATTTTTCATAATGACTTTTGGTGATGGATTAGCTGGATTAATAGGAAAAAGCTTTAACTCACAAAGTTGGATTTTTTTTCAACAAAAAAAATCTTTATATGGAACCATAACGATGTTTTTAACAAGTTTGATCGTAATTTGCTCAATAGGATACTCTCAACAAAATAGTCTAAATTTAAATTATTTTACAATAGCTTTTATTGCGACTTTGCTCGAACAATTTAGTGTTCTAGGAATAGATAATTTCATTGTTCCAATCTCTTCAGCATTATTTTTTAATTTTTTAATAACTAGCTAACTGAATCGTATAAAATAGCGATTAATTCTTTTGTTGTTTCTATATCTATACATGCATCTGTAATGCTTCTGCCAAACTGGAGATCTTCTTTTTTTAAAAGTTTTTGATTTCCTTCCTTCAAATGACTTTCAAGCATAACTCCTAAAATATTTTTTTCACCATTACTAATTTGAGAAGCTACATTTTTTAGCACTTCCGACTGTTTTCGGAAATCTTTATTGGAATTTCCATGACTACAATCAATCATAACTTTATGGGGAAGATTACACTGCCTCAATTCTGCTGAAATTCTTTGTACATGATCACTTTCGAAATTTGGGCCTTTTGAACCGCCCCTTAAAACTATATGTCCATCTGGATTTCCTGTAGTATTAACTATAGAAGCCATTCCATTTTCATTTACACCTAAGAAGTGATGGGATTTTGAAGCTGACTGCATTGCATTAATTGCAGTAGTAAAAGAACCATCCGTTCCATTTTTAAAGCCTATAGGCATTGATAATCCTGATGCCATTTCTCTATGAGTTTGACTTTCTGTAGTCCGCGCACCTATAGCTGTCCAACTTATTAAGTCGGCAATGTATTGAGGAACAATTGGATCTAATAATTCTGTAGCAGAAGGTATGCCACGAATTGCTAAATATGAAAGCAAACTTCTTGCCCTTCTTAAACCAGTATTAATATCATAAGAATCATCTAGATGAGGATCATTTATCAATCCCTTCCAACCAATAGTTGTTCTTGGTTTTTCAAAATATACTCTCATAATTATTTCTAATTTATCTTTATAATTTTCTCGGAATTTTTGAATATATTTTGAATATTCCTTTGCAGCCTCAAGATCATGAATTGAACATGGACCCACAATAACTAAAAGCTTCTGATCATTATGATGCAAAATATTTTGTATCGATCTTCTTGTTTTAGATACTGTATTAGCAGAGTCGTGATCTAAAGGTATATCATTATGTAATCTGCTTGGAGGTATTAATGGACGTGTTTCAAGAACATGTAAATCTGATGTCTTTTCTAAAGCTGAATTATTTGATGATGTCGTCATTGATTAATTAAGAAGTTTGAATATTTAAAAAAGCATTTATGAATACTCTCCTTTTCAATATTAAAAATAACAATAGATTAGGCATTAAACCTTACTAATGAAGAATTTGGAAACATTGCTAAAAGATTATGCAGATCATGTAGCTGAAAGAGCTGCCAAAGGTATACCTCCTTTACCTTTAAATGCTGAACAAACAAATTGTATTACAAAATTATTAGAACAAGATAGTACTGACGATTCATCTTATTTACTTGATTTACTCATAAATAGAGTACCTCCGGGAGTTGATGAGGCTGCTTACGTAAAAGCAAGCTGGCTTACGGCTATTGTTAATTCCGAAAAATATTGCAAATCAATTAATCCCGAAAAAGCAATTGAAATACTAGGAACAATGATAGGCGGATACAATGTAAATTCTTTGGTTGAGATACTTAAAGGAGAAAATAGTTTACTCGCAAAAAAAGCAGCAGAAGTTTTAAAAAATATTATTCTTGTTTATGACTCGGCTAATGAAATTTATGAATTATCTCAAAATAATATTTATGCTAAAGAAGTTGTAAATAGTTGGGCAAATGCAGAATGGTTCATAAATAAAAAAGTTCTGGAGAAAGAGATTACTTGTTTAGTATTTAAAGTTGACGGTGAGACAAACACAGATGACTTATCTCCAGCTGTACATGCAACAACACGCCCGGATATTCCAATGCATGCATTAGCAATGTTGGAATTTAAAAAACCTGATGGACTAAAGATTCTTGATAATTTAAAAAAGCAAAATTTACCCATAGCTTATGTTGGAGATGTTGTTGGAACGGGGAGTTCTAGAAAATCTGCTATTAATTCACTCATTTGGCATATAGGAGAAGATATCGCTTTTGTTCCCAACAAAAAAACAGGTGGAATAATAATTGGCAGCAAAATAGCCCCAATTTTCTTCAATACTGCACAAGATTCAGGAGCTTTACCTATAGAAGCTGACGTATCTCAAATGAAAACAGGAGATGTTATTAAAATATATCCTTATAAAGGGATTATTAAAAAAATTGAAAAAGATTCAAATACTGAAGAATTAATAAGCAAATTCGAGTTGTATCCATCAACTCTTACTGATGAAATTCAAGCTGGCGGAAGAATTAATCTTATGATTGGAAGATCTCTTACAGACAAAATTAGAAACAAATTAGATTATCAACCAAGTGAAGTATTTACGAGACCACAAAATCCAACCGAAAGTAGTGCCGGATTTACTCAAGCTCAAAAAATAGTAGGCAAAGCATGCGGTTTAGATGGGGTTAGGCCAGGAATGACCTGTGAGCCAATTATGACCACAGTTGGTAGTCAAGATACTACTGGGCCAATGACTAGAGATGAATTAAAAGAACTAGCTTGTTTAGGATTTACTGCAGATTTAGTGATGCAAAGTTTTTGTCATACAGCTGCATATCCTAAACCAATTGATCTACTTACCCATAAAGAATTACCTGATTTTATATCTCAAAGAGGTGGAGTAGCTCTTAAGCCTGGAGACGGCATAATTCATAGCTGGCTTAACAGAATGCTTCTCCCTGATACTGTTGGCACAGGTGGAGATAGTCATACAAGATTTCCTCTTGGCATTTCATTCCCTGGAGGCTCAGGCATTGTTGCATTTGCCGCTGCAATAGGATCAATGCCATTAAATATGCCGGGATCTGTGCTGGTTAAATTTAAGGGAGACTTATTACCAGGAATTACTCTTAGAGATTTAGTTAATGCAATCCCTCTCTTCGCAATTAAAAAAGGACTATTAACTGTTGAGAAAGAAAATAAGAAAAATATATTCAACGGGAAAATTATGGAAATTGAGGGATTACCAAACCTAAAGCTTGAACAAGCTTTTGAACTTACTGATGCTACTGCTGAACGCTCATGCGCTGGTAGCACAATACTTTTATCCCAAGAAACTGTTCAAGAATATTTAAAAAGCAATATTTGCCTGCTAGAAAAAATGATTGAGAGCAATTATGAAGATTCAAAATCGATTTCAAGAAGAATAAATGATATGAAAAATTGGTTAAAAAAACCATCATTAATTCAACCAGATTCAAACGCTAAGTATGAAGAAATTATTGAAATTGATTTAGCAAAAGTAACACAACCTATAGTTGCTTGTCCTAATGATCCAGATAATGTAAAAGAAATTATTGATGTTGCAAATACAAATATTGACGAGGTTTTTATAGGTTCTTGCATGACAAATATTGGGCATTACAGGGCAGCTGCAAAAGTTCTTGAAGGAGTACAAAATTTAAAAGCTAAATTATGGATTTGTCCACCAACAAAGATGGATGAAGAAACTCTAAAAGCTGAAGGCTATTATAAAATATTTGAAGATTGTGGTGCAAGATTAGAGTTGCCAGGCTGTTCTTTATGTATGGGAAATCAAGCTAGAGTTGATGAAGGTTCTGTAGTATTTTCTACCAGTACTAGAAATTTTGACAATAGACTTGGCAAGAATGCGCAAGTATTCTTAGGGAGTGCAGAATTGGCAGCAGTTTGTGCACTGCTTGGGAAAATACCTGAAATAGAAGAATATCAGGATATTACTAAAAATAAAATTAATCCATATTCAGATGAACTTTATCGCTATCTTCAATTTGATGAAATACACGATTTCAGCTTGACAAAGTAATCATGGACCATGCCAAACTTTATAAAAGATAATATTCAAAAAACAAGTAATAATTCCTCTCGTAGCATCAAAAAATTATTAAAACAAAGATCTCTAGTCGTTGCATTTTCTCTCTTATTAACAGGACTAGGGGCTTCAATTACAAGCATATCTTTTAAAACTGGAATCTATTTTATTAATAATTGGAGATTAGCATTATTAGACCAATTCCCATCTATTACGGTCTTACCTATTTTTGGAGCTCTAGGAGGAGCTATTGCAGGATATTTGATAAAAAATATAGCACCTGCCGCAAAAGGTTCAGGTGTGAGTCAAATCATGGGTTTCTTAAGGCATAAAAAAGTTCCAATGAATTTAAAAGTAGGATTAGTAAAGCTCATATCAGGAATTATTGCGATTGGTAGTGGATTTCCTTTGGGTCCAGAAGGTCCATCAGTTCAAATGGGAGGATCCGTAGCTTGGCAAATGGCCAAGTGGCTCAAAGCTCCTACAGCTTTCAGAAGAGTAATAGTAGCAGCAGGTGGTGGTGCTGGAATAGCTGCAGTATTTAGCGCTCCATTAGGAGGGTTTATTTATGCAATAGAGGAGTTATTAAACTCTGCTAGACCAGTAATTTTATTATTAGTAGTAATTACAACTTTTATTGCAGATTCATCTGCTGATATTATTCAAGCCTTGGGTTTAGATCCTAAAGCAGGAGGCTTTGATTTTAACCTCGGATTTTTGATTCAAAAAGAATATGACCCATCAGTTTTTTTCTTACCTGTAGATTTTATTTACTTAGTTTTACTAGGAATAATTATTGGGATATTTGCAGAATTGTACAGCAGATATGTTTTGTTAATGCAAAATCTTGGAAAAAAGTGGTATCAAAATAAATTTGTTTTAAAAATGAGTATCTGTGGACTTATTTTAGGAAGTATCTACTCTTTTTTACCCAGTACATTTCATAATTTAGATGAATTACAGAAAATAATAGCTGAACAAAATACAAGTATTGGAATTGCTTTATTAGCAGTTTTAGTATTATTTATCACTACAGGTTTAGCTGCAGCATCCGGAGCTCCTGGAGGATTATTCTATCCAATGCTTACTTTAGGAGGATCAATCGGACTAATAATGGGGAGCTGGGTGGAAATTGCTACAGGACATGCACCTAGTACATACATTTTTGCGGGAATGGGCGCTTTCGTAGCAGGATGTTCGAGAACGCCAATAACAGCAATGTTTTTAGCTTTTGCTTTAACAAAAAATTTATTAATTATGAAACCTGTGTTAATCAGCTGCATTGCCAGTTTCTTGGTAGCAAGAGCTTTTAATGAAGAATCAATTTATGAAAGACAAATACAAATTGAATTAGAAGACTAATAAACTATCTTCAATCAAAAACAGCAGTTTTGCTGTTATAGACAAATACTTGATGGTTTAGATGTAATCTAACTGCTCTTGCTAAAGCTATTCTTTCAATATCTCTTCCTTTTCTAATCAAATCATCAACTTCATCCCTATGACTTACATCAACTGTACATTGCTCTATTATCGGGCCTTCATCAAGATCTTCAGTAACATAGTGAGCTGTGGCACCGATTAATTTAACACCTCTCTTCCATGCTCTATGATATGGTTGCCCGCCCTTAAATGCAGGTAAGAAAGAATGATGAATATTTATTATTGAAGAAAACTTTTTTAAAAAAGAGTCACTCAAAATTTGCATATATTTGGCTAATACAACAAGATCAATGTGATATTCTTTAAGTAAATTTAAAAATTGATCTTCAACAATAGTTTTGTCAGTTTTAAAGGTATCAATATGAACAAATTTTGCATTAAAGTCATTTGCAATATTTTCAAGATGAGAATGATTTGAAATTATTAAAGGAACATTCATTTTGAGTTCTCCATTTCTTACTCGCCAAAGTAAATCAATCAAACAATGATTTTGTTTACTCACGAAAATAGCAACATTTGGGATTTCATCAGAATAGTTTACGTTAAATTGTCCATTTACTTCATCTGCGATTTTTTCAAATTCTTTATAAATTTCATCCCTATTAAGTGATTCATTGTTACTATTCCATTCAATTCGACTAAGAAACAAACCTGCATCTTGATCTGTATGATGATCAGAATGTTTTATGTTGCCACCGTAATTTGAAATCCAGCTTGTAAGCAAACTTACGAGGCCAGGACGATCGGGGCAAACAATTTTGAATATAATTGAAGGATGTTCCAAAAATCTTTAACTATTAAGTCAAGTATGAAAGTATATCTAATATATCAATGAAAAGCTTAAAAGAAAATTTTCAAAAAGCAAATATAGTTATTATTGGATCAGGGATTATTGGAAAATTTAACGCCTTAGAATTATCAGAATTAGGTTTCCAGGTAACGATAATAGATCCAATTCAACTCCAAAATAGTAGCAATGCAGCTTTAGGCTTGCTAATGGGTAATATGTATCAAAAAAGAAGGGGTAGAAGCTGGGATCTCAGGAAACAAAGCATTGAATTATGGCCACAATGGATTACGTTCCTACAAAAATTTAATTATGAATTAAATATCGAAAAACCATTAATACAACTAACCACTAATGAAGAAAAGTTTAAAAAATTAGAGAAATTTGTTTATGAAAATAATGATCCAACGTTACTAATTTTAGAAAGAGACTCAATATTAATCAAGAATATAAATAAAGCCTTCCAAACAAAAAATATAAAAGGAATGATCTCCCTCAAAGATGGAAGAATAAACGCTTTATCGTTACTTCAAACATTAGATAAATATCTAAAACATAAAAAAGTAAATTTTTTAAAAGGAGAAATAATAAAAATAAGAAAATCAAACAATCAATGGATTTCTACAACAAGAAAAAATGAAAATATCAAATCTGAAATGGTTATTTTGTGTAATTCACTTAAGGCGATTGATTTAATTGATAGCCGATCTCACAACATCAAATTAAAGCCTGTCTTAGGTCAAGCTATGGAAATTGAGATTAATGATGCAGAAGTTGATTTGTTATCGCTGCCAAAACAATTTAATATAAATGGTAAAAATATAATTCCAAAATCAAAAAATAAACTAATTATTGGATCAACTGACGAATATAGTACTAAGCCAGAAAAAAATACATTCGCAAAACTCACAAATTTTCTCGATAAGAAACCAAATTGGCTGGAGAAAGGGAAAATTACTAAAAAGTGGTACGGAATTAGATCAAGACCAGATGGTGAGGCTTCACCAATGATGAAAAATCTTGAAGATGGACTAATTATATGTACAGGTTTTTATAAAAATGGGATTTTACTGGCTCCCGCTTGTTCTAAATGGGTTGCTAATGAAATTAAAAATTACCTTTACTAATCTTTTGTTTCAGTGAAGTCTGCATCAATTACATCATCTCCACCTTTTTCATTTGAATCGCTCTGATCAGGACCGCCTGCTGCGCCAGGTGTTGGCGGCTGATTGCCTGGTTGCTGATAAACAGATGAACCAACTGCATAAAGTTCTTGCTGGAGTTCTTCAAGAAGTTTTTTCATTGATTCATAATCTTCTTTTGAAGTTGCCTCTTTTAAAGCATTACTTTTTTCTTCAACTTTAGACTTTGCTGCAGCATCAATTTTGTCTCCTAACTCACCAAGTTGCTTTTCTGTCTGGTAGACAAGTGTTTCAGCTTGATTTTTTAAATCAATTTTTTCTCTTTTTTCTTTATCTGCAGATGCATTTGATTCAGCATCTTTTACCATTTTTTCTACTTCATTATCAGATAGAGTAGAGGCACCAGTGATAGAAATACTTTGTTCTTTTCCGCTTCCTTTATCTTTTGCAGTAACACTAAGAATTCCATTTGCATCAATATCGAATGTAACTTCAATTTGCGGCACGCCTCTTGGTGCTGAAGGTATACCATCCAATCTGAAAGTTCCTAAGCTTTTGTTATCAGAAGCCATTTCTCTTTCACCCTGTAAAACGTGAATTTCAACATTTGTTTGACCATCAACGGCAGTTGAATATGTTTCAGATTTCTTAGTAGGTACTGTAGTATTTCGATTTATCATTTTTGTCATTACTCCCCCTAAAGTCTCTACACCTAAAGAAAGTGGTGTTACGTCAAGCAACAATATATCTTTAACCTCTCCTGCCAAAACTCCACCTTGAATTGCAGCTCCAACAGCTACTACCTCATCTGGATTAACAGTTTGATTTGGTTCCTTACCAATTATTTTTTTAACTAGATCTAAGACAGCAGGTATTCTAGATGAGCCTCCCACCATAACAACTTCATCAATTTCACTAGTAGAAATTTTTGCATCACTTATAGCTCTCTCAACTGGTGTCTTACATCTATCAATTAAAGATGCTGCTAATTCCTCAAACTTTGCTCTAGTAAGGTTCAAATCTAAATGTTTTGGGCCTTCTGGGGTGGCTGTAATAAAGGGTAAATTTATTTCACTTTGCGTAGCATTTGAGAGCTCTATTTTTGCTTTTTCTGCAGCTTCAGTCAATCTTTGTAAAGCTTGCTTATCTTGTCTGAGATCAATTCCCTCATTGGATTTAAAAGTATTAGCTAAGTGATCTACGATGCATCTATCAAAATCATCACCACCTAAATGTGTATCTCCAGATGTAGATAAAACTTCAGTAACTCCATCACCTGCTTCAATAACTGACACATCAAATGTTCCTCCACCTAGATCAAAAACAAGAATTTTTTCATTTTCTTTATCCAAACCGTATGCTAACGCCGCAGCAGTTGGCTCATTAACAATTCTGAGAACTTCTAAACCTGCAATCTTTCCAGCATCTTTCGTAGCCTGTCTTTGTGAATCATTAAAATAAGCTGGAACTGTAATTACAGCCTGTGTAACTTTGTCACCAAGATATTTACCTGCGTCATCTGCTAACTTTCTTAAAACTTGAGAACTCACCTCTTCAGGAGAAAACTGTTTATCCAGAATAGGGCATTTTAATTTGACACTAGAACCAGATTTTTCAACAGAATAACTAACTTCTTTAGATTCTTCATTAACTTCATCAACTCTTCTGCCGACAAAACGTTTTGCTGAATAAAAAGTATTTTCAGGGTTCATTACAGCTTGTCTTTTTGCTATTTGTCCAACAAGCTGATCTTGATTTTTTGTATATGCAACAACTGATGGAGTAGTTCTGAAACCCTCAGCATTTGCTATTACAGTAGGCTTACCACCTTCCATTACAGCGACACAACTATTAGTTGTTCCTAAATCAATTCCAACTACCTTACCCATGGGTAAACTCTTTATATTTGTTATTCTCCATAATCGGTCATTGACGTCATTATTGTTACTCAAAGACGGGGTGTGGTTCCCGAACAGACCATTGCATTTAAGGTTAAAATTCTAAATATGATTTCAAGTAAGACATCTTTCATCGCATTAATTGGCAATCCAGTAAGCCATTCTTTGTCTCCAATTATGCAAAATGCTGCCCTTCAATATTTAGGCTTAGATTTAATTTATGTTGCAGTACCCTGTAAAGATGAAGATCTAGAATTAGTTCTAAATTGTTTTAAAAAGATTAATTGCAAAGGTTTAAACATTACGATTCCACACAAAGAAAAAGTATTTAACCTCTGTAGTGAAATCTCCCCTATTGCTAACAAACTTAAAGCAATTAATACCCTGAAATTAAATTCTGAAAAAAAATGGAGCGCAACTAATACCGATGTAGAAGGATTTATTTATCCATTAAAAAATTTTAATTTAAGGAAAAAAAAGTCAATAGTTCTTGGCTCAGGGGGTGCAGCAAGGTCTGTTATTCAGGGTTTAATAAATTTAAATCTTTCAACAATTTCAGTAATTTCACGTAACAAATCATCACTAGATGAATTAATAAAAAACTTTGATAATCAAATTCAAATAAAGGGTTTATTGAATAGTGATGATGAAGCCCAAATTTTAATTCGGGAAGCTGATTTGATTGTAAATACAACACCAGCAGGGATGAAAACAACTAAATATGAAAATAATGTAATGCCATATGGCCAAGCATTTTGGAGATCTCTTAACTCGCAAACAATTGTTTACGATTTAATATACAATCCTGCCCCAACTACTTTATTAAAATTTAGCGCCAAAAAAGGATGCATGACTATAGATGGGTTGGAAATGCTTGTTGCCCAAGGAATAAAATCATTATCGTTTTGGACAGATGGTTTAGAAGTACCTTTTCATATAATGAATGACGCACTAAAAAAATATCTTTAAAAAATGATCTTATTTGTCAAGAAATTGCCTATCGTAATGTATCGTTAGTAATGAACAGACGCTCATCACATCAATTTATGAGCCAAAGACCTTGTCTGAAATTATGAACGATCAACAATCTTATTACGAAACCATGTATATCCTCCGCCCAGACATTGCGGAAGATGAAGTAACTAATCACATTGATAAATACAACAAGCTTTTAGAAGAATTTGGCGGTACTATTCTTGATAGTCAAATGAGAGGTAAGAGAAGATTAGCTTATCAAATAGCAAAACATAGAGAAGGTATTTACGTGCAACTAAGTCATCAAGGAGATGGGCAACATATTTTCAAAATTGAAAAGGCAATGAGACTAAGTGAAGATGTTATTAGATACATGACTGTTAAACAAGAAGGTCCTTTACCAACCCCAAGACCTTCGAACAAGAATACATCTCAATCAGAGAATAAAGATAATCCAGATGCGAAAGTTGAATCTAAAGAAAAACAACCAGTAGCAAGCGCAGATACTTCAACCTCGAGCAAAGATGATGCTAAAACTAAAGAAAATGCAGAGTCTTAAATGTTAATCTTTTGTTTTTGAATTTAACTCAGCCCATATTTTATTAGACATACCCCACATATAAATAAAGCCCTCGGCTAAAGAATGATTAAAGTCATCATCTTTGCTATAAGTTGCTAAATCTTCCCTGTAAAGTGAATTATTTAACGACATTCTCCCAATGACTATTGCGTTCCCCTTATAAAGTCTAATCTTTACTCTTCCATTAACTGAAGTTTGGGTCGATGATATAAATGCATCTAAACTTTCTTTAAGAGGTCCAAACCAAAAACCTTGATAAACTAATTGACCCCATTTTTTTTCTACTATTCCTTTAAAGTCGATTACCTCAGGGTTTAATGTTATACTCTCTAACTCTTTGTGAGCTTTAATTAAAAGTAAAAGGCCAGGTGTTTCGTAAATCTCTCTACTTTTAATTCCTACTACTCGATCCTCCATCATATCTATTCTTCCAAAACCATGGGTACCTGCAAGATCATTAGCTTTTTGGATGATCTCTACTGGAGTTAAAAATTCTTCGTTAATTGCAACTGGAAAACCATTTTTGAAAATAATTTCTATATCTTGATGGGAATCAGGTGAATTATCAACTGATGATGTCATCGAATATATATCCTCAGGTGGTTCTTGCATTGGGTCTTCTAATATACCTGCTTCGATACTCCTACCAAGTAAGTTAACATCTATTGAATATGGTGATTTTTTTGATACTGGTGCGGGTATACCAAATTTTTCTCCATAAACTATTGCCTCTTCTCTACTCATATTCCACTCCCTCGCAGGAGTAATTATTTTTAAATCAGGACCTAAAGCGTTAATTGCTAAATCGAACCGAACTTGATCATTCCCTTTACCAGTGCATCCATGAGCTACCGCATCGGCATTAAGCTCTCTAGCAATATTCACGAGATTTTCAGCAATTAAAGGCCTAGCAAGAGCAGTAGATAAAGGATATTTATCTAAATATAATGCGTTTGCTCTAATGGCTGGAAAAGCGTATCTCTCAACAAAACTATTAACTAAATTGCCAACGATTGATTTAGATGCACCAGAATTTAAAGCTTTTTGCCTAATAAGTTCTAAATCCTCGCCTTGTCCAAGATCTGCTACAAAAGTAACCACTTCTGAAATTCCATATTCATTCTTTAAATATGGAATACAAACGCTCGTATCTACGCCACCAGAATAAGCTAGTACAACTTTTTTTGCATGCTGCATCTAAATTTGCTCCATAAATTTAAAATTTTTTACGTGATTAAGAATTTGAATACTTATTAAAGATTAAACCTATTGTAACTAAAAGAGCTGGACCAAAAACTAGTAATAAGAGAAGAAAGTTATTAATTATTAAAACATTAGGATTCAAATATCCAAAAAGTTTTAATAATCCAGACAGCAACAATGAAATTAGCCAGATAGAAAAGTATTTTAAATTTTCTTTATCAAACAAAGTTTTTAAAGTGTGCATCATTATGTATTATTTTATATATAGAACAAAACCTTTAATGGATTCAAATAAATTAAAACTTAGATTGGACGAAATTTCTGAAATCAATCCTGCTTTAAGTTGCTACCACAGAGATGATCCAGCTCCTGTTTTACCACTAAGAGAGGAACCTGATCTGCTATCTTGGCTGGAAAATACAGGTAGACTTATTTCAGAAAAAGATGGAGATTCACAAGAGATTAGTACAATAGAAGAAGAAGAACTTTCTGCACTTATGGGAGAAAAAGAAGATTATAAAACTGAAGAAGATCCTTCATTAGAAGATGATTGGGAAGATTAAAAAGTTTAACTTTGAATCTTTATTTATATTAAATACTTTTGCTTTAATAGTTACCTCCTGTTTTTTTAAAAATTTTATTTTTACAGGAGTTTACATATTATTCTTCTTTATTTCTATTTTTACAACGAAAAATGGTCTAAAGATTATCAAAAAATTTAATTTACTTCAAAATATTAGGAATGAAGGCCCAGCTAATCACTTTAAAAAAAGTGATACTCCAACAATGGGTGGGATTTTTATGATAATCCCTTTTTTAATTTTGCTTTTGATAATAACTATCAATTTAGGTTCTCTAAAATTATTTATTTTATTACTTAATATTTTTGGTTTCTTTATTACAGGATTTTTAGATGATTATTTAAGCATTGCAAAAAAAGAGAACACAGGTTTAAAAACAAAACAGAAATTCATTTTACAAAGTATCATCTCAATAATTTTTATATTGTTAGCCTATGAAAAAAATTTAATCAGTCCATTAATAACAGTTTCTGACTCCTGGGGAATAAATATGAATATTTTCATATTGCCAGTTTCTTTTTTTGTACTTGTAGGCATGAGTAATTCAGTAAATTTGACTGATGGACTAGATGGATTAGCAGCTGGATGCAGTGGGATTGTCTTTTATGGATTGGGAACAGAAATATTACTGAAAGAACAGCAAGAACTATTTGTTTTTAGCATCTTATGTTTTTCTATGTCCGGCATATGCTTAGGATTCCTCAAGTTTAATAGTTATCCTGCAAAAATATTTATGGGTGACACAGGATCTCTAAGTATTGGAGCAATTCTGGGTTCTATAGCCTTATTAACCAATAGCGTTTTTACCTTATCTATTTTCTCAGGAGTATTTATAATTGAATCGTTATCAGTAATGATTCAAGTAGGATTTTTTAAAATTACAAAAAAATTATTTTATAGAGGTAAACGCATATTTTTAATGGCTCCACTACACCACCACTTTGAACTTAAGGGAATAAAGGAAGAAAAAATAGTTGAAAATTTTTGGAAAATCAACATTTTACTTGTAATTTTAGGTATAGTTTTAAAAATCAATCTCTGAAAAATTTGTTATGAATTTTTTTACATGGAAAGATAATGGATTAACAAGTGACTGCTCAAGTCTTGATGCAATGGCATCAAGATTCGAAGAAACTGCTAACTTAATGAAAAAACTATCTAAGAAGGGCTTTAAACTAAAGAAAACTCAAAATAATCAGCTCATTCTTCACCCTGATCCTGAGGTTTTTGATCAATGGGGTTTTATAAGTGAGGAAGTCCCTTTTAAACAACTTTGTTTAATGTCAGATGAAGAATAACTATTTGAACTTGAAAATTCTTTAGTAAGTACTGATAAATAATTACGTACATGAGTGTTCCAGCTAAAGTGCCTGTTAACACCCTCAATTCCATTTCTGCTCCATATTTTCCACTGATTATTATTCGAAATTCCTTTTTCAAGAATAAATTTCAACTCATTAATATCATTAACATCTACTAGCAGTCCATTTTCACATTTTGAACGAATTTCTTTTGGCCCTCCATCATTTGTTGATATTATTGGTAACCCACATGAAGAAGCTTCAAGAAGTGTTAAACCAAAAGGCTCTGTTAAAGCTGGATTTACAAATACACCACCTCTGCTAGCTGCCCACCTATATAAAGCTGGGATCTGACTTGGAAGATGTTTTTTTGGATAAGCTACCTTTCCATACAAATTATATTTATCAATTGTTTCAAAAATATTATTGAAAACATCTTTTTGTTGAGGGTCAAGTTTTGAAGTACTATCTCTACAACCCAAAATCAAAATTAAATTAGTTTTTCTTTTTAATTTTTCAGATCTTCCGTATGCCTCAATTAAAGATGGAATATTTTTTCTTCGTACAGCTCTAGAAATAGTCAAAAATGGAGGTTTAGTAGAATCCGTTAGAAAAGGTTTCATCATATTATCAATTTCGGCTGTCTCGTTTGTGGAGTGAATATGGTGAAATTTATTATGATCAACACCAGGAGGAATAACTTTAGCTTTGTGAGGTGAAAAAGAAGAATATTGGGAATATTGATACACTGACTCTTGTTTAGTACTTGTAACAACAATATCTGCATACTTCAATGCTTTTTCTTCTGCATCAATTCTTTTATTTATAAAATAAAGTTTTTCTATTTGATTAGTTTTTAAACCAGTATCAAGCAATTTCCTTTTTTTCTCTCTTCCTAAAGAATGACCTGTAAAAATAAGAGGAATATTTAAGGATTTACTTAGTTTAACTCCTACATATCCAGCATCTGCATAATGAGCATGAATAAAATTAGGCTTTTTGTTTTTTTTATAGTAAGAGATTAGGCTTTCAGTTAAATCATCTAAATAAGGCCAAAGCAATTCCTTTCTTAAATATTTATTAGGTCCAAATTTGAATCTTAAAATTCTAACTCCAGGTTCTACAAATTCTTCTTCTTGAGAATATTCATCATCTACTTTAGGGTCTTTTATTAAACGAGTAACTAAATCTACTTGATCAACTTCTGAAGTATTAGCCAAGCTTTTAATTAACTCTAAAACGTATTGTGTTTGTCCTCCTGTATCTGCATCCCTGCCTAACTCAAGATTTTTAGAACGTATAAGGCCATGTAAATGTAAATGTAAAAATTTCAACCTCATTCAGCAAATCCTCCGATCAACGGCCTTTAATACAAATAAGCTGAATTTTCTAAGGAAATATTAAGAAAGCATTATGATTTAAATTTTTTTTAATATAAAAGTTTTCGAAAAAGCAGTTATAGTGTGGTTTTATGCCCCTTTGAAAAAGAATTTCGTTTTGCTGAAATAATTAAAATAAAAAGAAATACAACAAGGTTTTTCTTATTTCAGAACCTTTTTAAGATATTTTGCTGTATGACTTGTAGGATTTTTAGCTACATCCTCAGGAATACCCTCTGCGATGATTTCTCCTCCTTTATCCCCTCCATCAGGTCCTAAATCGATAATCCAATCTGAACATCTTATAACATCTAAATTATGTTCAATAACAATTACAGAATTACCTTTATCTACCAAACGTTGTATCACATCCATTAATTTATGAACATCATAAAAACTTAACCCTGTAGTTGGTTCATCAATCAAATATAAAGTTTTTCCAGTAGCCCTTTTTGACAATTCCGTGGCTAACTTAACTCTTTGAGCCTCTCCTCCAGATAATGTAGGCGCTGGCTGACCTAATTTGACATATCCTAAGCCAACATCAACCAATGTAGATAATCTATCAGCAGCTTGAGGTATAGCAGAAAAAGTTTCTGCAGCTTGTTCAACAGTCATCTCTAAAACATCAGATATATTGAAACCTTTATATTTCACCTGAAGAGTTTCCCTATTAAAACGAGCTCCTTTACATACTTCACATTGAACATAAACATCAGGTAAAAAATTCATTTCAATTACATTGACTCCCTGACCTTTACAAGCTTCGCATCTTCCTCCTTTCACGTTAAAGCTAAATTGACCAGCCTGATAACCTCTTGCTTTTGCTTCTACTGTGGCAGTAAATATTTGCCTTATGGGATCAAAGGCACCAGTATATGTAGCAGGATTTGATCTTGGAGTTCTTCCTATTGGAGATTGATCAATAACGATAACTTTATCAATTGCCTTTATACCCTTTAACTCTTTTACACCTTGAGGAAAAGGGACTTTTAATCCTAGAGAATGACATAATGCAGGATGAAGTAATTCATTTATCAAAGTGCTCTTCCCACTTCCACTCACACCAGTTACAGAAACTAATCTTCCTAAAGGAAATTCAACAGAAATATTTTTTAAATTATTTTTAGAGCAATTATTTAAAATTAAACTTTTTTTTACAGATGATCTACGTTCTTTTGGAGTAGGAATCGATTTCCTACCACTGAGATAAGCTCCAGTTAATGACTTTTCTGAATTTAAGACATCTTGATAGGATCCTTTAGCAATAATTTCCCCTCCATAAACACCTGCCCCTGGACCAATATCTACTAAATAATCTGCGGATTTCATAGTATCTTCATCATGTTCAACGACAACCAAAGTATTTCCTAAATCTCTTAAGCTTTTTAATGTTTCTAATAATCTGTCATTGTCTCTCTGATGCAAACCAATACTTGGTTCATCTAATACATATAAAACGCCAGTAAGACCTGCCCCTATTTGTGTAGCCAATCTAATACGCTGAGCCTCACCACCAGACAAAGTCATAGCTGGTCTATCTAAAGTCAAATAATCTAAACCTACATTTATTAAAAACTTCAAACGTAAACGAATCTCTTTTAAAACCAATTCACCTATCTGCTTTTGTTTTTCTGATAAAGATATATTTTCTTTCCTAGTCTTACCTAAACCCATGATGCGCTCTACGTGATTTAGGGTTTCAGAAACGCTTATAGAAGTTAAGTCAGTAATGTTATATGGACCAAGTTTAACTGCCAAAGCCTCAGGTCTTAATCTTTTTCCAGAACATGTCTTACAGGGAACCAATTCTAGATACTTTTCTAATTTTTGTTTAACTGATTCTCCATTGGCTTCATTCAATTGCCTTTCTAATATTGGTAAAATCCCCTCAAATGGCCTTTTAAAACCACTAGAAGTTTTAAAACGACTATCAGGTTGAATTAATATTGGTTTATCTGATCCTAAAAGTAGAACTTGTTTTTGCAAATCACTTAAATCCTTCCAAGGGGTTTTTAATTCAAAACCATAAGCTTGACCTACAGAATAAAGTAAAGAGAAGTAATACGTATTATCTTTCTCACTCCAAGGAGCTATTGCAGCATAAACAGGCAATGTTTTATCAGGTATAACTCTATCTGCAGTAAATTTTTTTAAATAACCAATCCCATGACAATCCGGACAGGCACCATATGGGCTATTAAAAGAAAATAATCTTGGAGAAAGTTCTTCAACAATAGAGCCATGTACAGGGCATGCATAATTTTCTGAGTAAAGCTTTTCTCTCTCTAAATTGGAAGGTAAATTTTCTCCTTTTTTTGGAACAACTTCTACTATTGCTAAGCCATCGCCTCTTTTGAGGCAAGTTTGAAGTGAATCATTTAATCTTTCTTCTATTCCTTCTCTTGCAATTAATCTATCAACTACTACCTCAATATTATGAATTTGATTTTTATCTAATTCAATACTATCAGCAAGTTCTCTTACCTCTCCATTGATTCTTACCCTAGCAAATCCTTCAGCAGCTAATCCGCTTATTAATTTTGTATGTGTTCCTTTCTTACCTCTTACAACAGGAGCCAACAATTGATACCTTGTTCCTTCTGGTAAAAGAAGAATTTGATCCACCATTTCATCAATTGTTTGAGGCGCGATTGGAATCCCGCAGTGGTGACAATGCGGCTCACCAGCACGACCAAACAATAATCTTAAATAATCTTGTATTTCTGTTACTGTTCCAACTGTTGATCGTGGATTATGACTTGTAGATTTTTGATCAATTGAAATAGCTGGTGATAAACCTTCAATATTGTCGACATCTGGTTTATCTACTTGACCTAAAAATTGCCTTGCGTATGCAGAAAGACTCTCAACATATCTTCTTTGACCTTCAGCAAAAATAGTATCAAAGGCTAAAGAACTTTTACCACTTCCACTCACACCTGTAAAAACTATAAATTTATTCCTAGGTAGAGAAAGATCAATATTTTTTAAATTATGCTGACGAGCCCCCCTAATATTAATTGAGTTATCTTCTCCAAAACTACTATCAGCGTTATTAACCATGTTTAAATCTAAATTATGATTTAAATAGACTATTATAGTAGAATTTTTTTTATTTTACGCTGCTGAGCGATCAAGAAGTCTAGAAGCATATTCGTTTACTTCGCATGATCCTCCACCTATAAGTTCTATTAGTTCATTTTTTCTTTGATTTTTTGTAGTTAGTTTTGTAATTGAAGTATAAGTTGTTCCATCAATTACGTTTTTATTAACTTTGAAATGAGCTGATCCCCTAGCAGCTAGGAATGGCTGATGTGTAATACATAAGACTTGTTGATTTTTAGAAATTTCTTTTATAAGCTCAACCAAAGAAAATAGAGATTTTCCACTTAAACCACTATCAATTTCATCTAAAAAGAAAGTATTTGGTTGTTTAGAAATACTAGATTTAATAGCTAATAAAAATCTTGACATTTCACCGCCAGAAATAACATCTGATAATGGAGCAAGCTTCTGATCAGGATTGGCCGAAAACAAAAAATTTATATCGTCAATTCCATCTCCAGAAGGCTTGCATTCAGAAAATTGAATTGAAAAGTTTGCATTTTCTAAACCTAGATTGCTTAAAATTGACATTACTGAAATTTGTAACTGTTTGGCAATTTTTTTTCTTTCAGTAGATTGAATAACAAATAAAGAATTTAAATTACTTTGTAAATTCTCAATCTGAGCTTGAATCCTTGAAATATCAATATCTTGATCATTTTGTTGAAAATACGTCTTTAATTGATCGCGCTTTTCAATTAATTGCGTAAGATCCAATGAAAAAGTTCTCTCTAAGTTTTTTAAAAAGAATAATCTTTTTTGTATTTCTGTAAGATTAGATTCAGGATTTTCTACTTCTTGCAAATATGAGTTTAGATCAAAAATTAAATCTTCAATATCAGTATGAATATTTAATAACTTCTCTCTAAATTTTTGAATCTTTATATCAAAATCTGCTGTTTTGTTTAAAATCTTTATTGAATGATTTATGAAAGAAGTTACTGACGGCTCTTCATGACTGAAATTATTTAAATTTTCTAATGATGATTTAATTGAATTATTAATTTCTAAATTATTTACAAGTTTTTTTTCTACTAGCTCTAATTCTAAAATTTCTTCACTGGAATTTAAATCAGCTTCTTCTAAACTCTTCAACATATGTTTAATTGCCAAGTTTTTTTCTTCTTGATTCTTAGAAAATTCTATTTTTTCATCCATTAATCCTTTTAAAACTTTAGTTTCTCCCCATATACTTTTGATCCTTTCGCTAGTCTCCCTAAATTCTTGAGAACATAAGTCATCAATAATTAATCTTCTCTTATCTAAAGAATCAAAGATAAAAGTGTCAGATTGACCTGCAGAATCTATTAAAAATCCTCCAAGTTTTTCTAATGATTGTCTATTAATTGGTAAATCATTAAAGCTATATTTGGATAAAATTTTATTGTTCTTTTTATAAGATTTTCTTTTAATTTGTATTTCTGAAGAAGTTATTTCAAAACCATTACTAATTAACCAATTATTAATTTGAGAAGAAGAAGAAAATTTTGCCTCAATGACACAAAAATCTTTTCCTGGACGTATTAAATGTTTAAGGGGTATATTAGTTCCACCAAATAAAGCATTTAGGGAATCCAAAATTAATGATTTTCCTGAACCTGAATCACCAGTTATGATATTCAAACCTTTTTCGAAATTAATTTCTATAATTTCTATTAAGGCAATATTTTCTATTTTTAGTTGTATTAACATGATAAATCTTCCATATAAAAAAATTAACTTCTTTTTTAAAAAAATAAAGGTTTTAAATATATAAAGTTATGAAAGAAGATTTTACTGATTTTATTGAAGTATCTGGACTCTTAAATTATGATCCAGAAACAATTTCTAAAATTTACAAAAAAAATCCTAAAAGACTTTTAAAAAGACTTTGGCAAACGCTCATACCTATTTTTGCTTACATCTTCTCCGTTGGATGGGATAAATTAACTGGGAGATTGAAAAATGAACAACAAGCAAGATTTAGAGCAAGAGAATTAACAAATTTATTGGTAGAACTTGGACCTGCATTTGTTAAAGCAGGCCAAGCTTTATCAACAAGACCCGATATAATTCCAGGGATTCTTCTTGAAGAATTATCTGAATTACAAGATCAACTACCTGGATTTGATGGAGATAAAGCTATGGAATTAATAGAAGAAGATTTAGGATCCAAAATAAATGAGATTTTTTTAGAAATTGATAAAGAGCCAATTTCAGCTGCCTCTTTAGGTCAAGTGCATAAAGCTAAATTAAAAAACGAAGAAATAGTTGCAATAAAAGTACAACGACCAGGTTTAAGAGAACAAATAACCTTAGATCTTTACATAGTGAGAAATATTGCTTACTGGCTAAAAAACAACATCGGATTAATAAGAAGTGATCTAGTTGCTTTGATTGATGAATTAGGTAAGAGAGTTTTTGAAGAGATGGATTATCTAAACGAAGCTTCAAATGCAGAAAAATTTAGAGATATGCATAAACATAACAAAATGATTGCTGTGCCAAAAATTTATAAAGAAATAACTTCAAGAAGAGTTTTAGCTATGGAATGGATAGACGGTACAAAATTAACAAATTTAGAAGACGTAAAAAAATTAGGAATTAATCCTGATGAAATGATTGATATAGGGGTGCAATGCAGTTTAGAACAACTTTTAGAACATGGTTTTTTTCATGCAGACCCACATCCTGGTAATTTATTAGCCTTAGAAGATGGAAGATTGTGTTATTTAGATTTTGGCATGATGAGCGAAGTTTCTAGAGAATCTAGATCAGGATTAATTCAAGCAGTTGTACATTTAGTTAATAAAAACTTCGATAAATTATCTCAAGATTTCGTAAAATTGGGATTTTTATCAGAGGAAGTCAATCTAAAACCTATTGTTCCAGCATTTCAAGATGTTTTCATTAACGCCGTTGAACAAGGCGTTTCGAAAATGGATTTTAAGAGCGTTACAGACGATATGTCTGGTGTTATGTATAAATTCCCTTTCAAACTACCCCCATATTATGCACTTATAATTAGATCATTACTTACATTAGAAGGAATAGCTTTAAGCGTAGATCCTAACTTCAAAATATTAGGCGCAGCTTATCCATATTTTGCAAGAAGATTAATGGAAGACCCTGATCCACAATTAAGGGAAAGCCTCAAAGAAATGCTTTTTGATAATAAAAAATTTAAATGGGACCGTTTAGAAGATCTGCTCGCTAACGCTGCAAAGCAAACAAATCTCGATTTAGAAAAACTTTTAGATGAAGTTATAAATCTTCTCTTTTCTCCAAATGGAGGATTTCTAAGAAATGAGATAGTTGAAGGTTTAACAAATCAGTTAGATCTACTTAGTCTAAAAATATTGAAAAGTTTGAATAACTATCTTCCAAAATCAATTAAATTAAATACTTCTAATGAAAATAACAACTTGAGTGACCTTATAATGTATGTAGAGCCATTGAGAAACTTTTTAGAGATTTTACAAAAAGTACCTGGCTATTCAATTGACATTTTTCTAAAAAGGGTTCCGAGACTAATAAATGAGCCCTATACAAAAGAAATGGGTTTAAAAATTGCAAAAAAAGTAACTGAAAAAGGAGTAGTAAGACTTGTGAAGATTGCCGCTGGTGCAAATATCTAAATGAAATTTAGTAAATTTTTAATATTTAAAATATTCTTTATTTTAGTAATTTCTCCATTACTTATTAATGTTCCAAAAGCTAATGCTGCTGAAGAAATTAAAATCACATACAGCATATTTTCTCGAACAATTAAAGTTAATTCTTTAAAAACTTTTGCTAAAGAAGGTGAATCCACAAGAAAATTAAAAAAAATTTTAAAAGCCACCGGGTCAACAGATAAAGAAATTAGAACAATTTTAAATAAAGATTTTGAAGTTCCTATCACCATTGCAAGCAAACTAGTATATTCTCAAATAGGAGACGTTTTTTTAACAAGACTTTCATCTATTATCCACCCACCCAGAGCAACTGATGAAAGAACAGGCATGCTAGCCCTTAGAGCAAGTGTGATTCAGGGTATTAACATAGGAAATGGAAAAATAAATCTAATAAATTTTTTTGAAGGATATCCAACTAAAACTGTAATTTTAGATGTAAGCGCTTTGAGCAAAGTTATGAATAAAGTAGAATCAATTTCAGAATTATTAACCTTTTTCACCAATTCCCCTTTAGAAAAAATCAAAACAAATTAAACAACCATGGTGTTATTAAATAAAATCAAAAATAAACTACATTTCAATTATAGAAAAAAAAGATGGCCAGGCCTGATAGAAGCATATAAACAATATCTCCCAGTTACAAAGAAAACTCCTATTATTTCCCTCAATGAAGGAAATACACCACTTATTTTAAGCGAATCAATTAGCAGCTTAATTGGAAATAGAACAAAAGTTTTTTTAAAATATGATGGCCTTAATCCAACAGGATCTTTTAAAGATCGTGGTATGACTATGGCAATTAGCAAAGCAAAAGAAGAAGGCCGTGAAGCAGTTATTTGTGCAAGTACTGGAAATACCTCTGCTGCAGCAGCAGCATATGCTTCGAGAGGAGGATTAAAACCTTATGTTTTAATACCAGAAGGATTTGTTGCGCAAGGAAAGCTCGCGCAAGCATTAATGTATGGCGCAGAGATAATATCTATTAATGGAAACTTTGATAAGGCTCTTGAAATTGTTAGAGATTTATCCTCAGAAAATCCTATAGAACTTGTTAATTCTGTTAATCCATATCGAATACAAGGTCAAAAGACAGCAGCTTTTGAAATAGTTGATGACTTAGGTTATGCTCCGGATTGGCTTTGTATTCCAATGGGCAATGCAGGAAATATAACTGCTTATTGGATGGGATTTAAAGAATATTCAAAAATAAAAAATAATTTGAAATTGCCAATAATGATGGGTTTTCAATCCGAAGGCTCTGCTCCATTAGTAAAAAACATAATAGTTAAAAATCCAGAAACAATTGCAACTGCAATAAGAATTGGGAATCCTGTAAATAGAGAAAAAGCAAAAACAGTAAGAAAAGAGAGTAAAGGAGATTTTCAGTCAGTTACAGATGAAGAGATAATCGATGCTTATAAAATCCTTGCCAAAGAGGGGGTTTTTTGTGAACCTGCTAGTGCAGCATCAGTTGCTGGACTGATTAAAAATAAAAATAGAATTCAGAAAGAATCGACTATTGTTTGTGTTCTGACTGGAAATGGATTGAAAGATCCTGATTGCGCTATAAAAAACAATGATGCTATTTTTAGGAAAAATATTGAGCCTTCATTAAAAAACATATCTAAAATCTTAGGATATTAAAATCCAAAAAAAATAGTGTCTGTGGAAATCAATTACAAACAAACTTCATTTGTTGAAAAGTACATAACAAAAAATTCTATTTGTTGAAAAAATTTTAAATTTTCAAAAAAGAGAAAAAATATTCAACAAATAAAAAATTTTTTACACATGTTTTTTTCTTCGTAAACTAAATGAAAAAGATATTTTACTGAAGAATTCCACAGTTTCCACAAAGACTACTACTACTAAGTTTTTAATTCTATTGTTTATTTTTATATTAGAAGAAAAGTAAAAAATGGATTTATTGAATTTAATTTACGGAAAAAGTATATTGTATTTGTAAAAAGTTCCAAATTCTGATGGAAATTATTTGTAATCAAAATGAATTAAATAATGCTATACAATTAGTAAGCAAGGCAGTTGCTTCCAGGCCAACGCATCCAATTCTTGCAAACATACTTTTAACAGCTGACGAAGGAACTAATAAAATTAGCGTCACAGGATTTGACTTAAATTTAGGAATTCAAACTTCTTTTGATGGAACTGTTAAAAATAGTGGAGCTATTACTATACCTTCAAAACTTTTATCCGAAATAGTAAACAAACTACCCAATGAAACTCCTGTTTCTCTCGAAGTAGATGAGAATTCAGATAATATCCTAATAAAAAGTGATAGAGGTTCTTTTAATCTAAAAGGGATCCCATCTGATGAATATCCTAATTTACCATTTGTCGAAAGCGGTACTTCTTTGAATATTGATCCTAGCTCTTTTTTAAAGGCTTTAAAATCTACCATTTTTGCCAGTAGTAATGATGATTCAAAGCAACTACTTACAGGCGTTAATTTTACTTTCAAACCAAATTATTTAGAGTCTGCTTCTACAGATGGCCATAGATTGGCTGTAACTTTAATTGGTAATGAAGAAAATCTTGAAACTAAACAAAACTTATCTTCAAATGTTGATGATTTATCGGTAACTATTCCAACTAGATCATTAAGAGAAATTGAAAAACTAGTATCTTTGAGAAGCTCAGAAAATTCAATAAAGCTTTTTTATGACAAAGGTCAAGTAGTATTTATTTCTTCTAATCAAATAATTACTACAAGAACCCTAGAAGGTACTTATCCTAATTATTCACAATTAATTCCTGATTCTTTTTCTAAAATTCTGAATTTTAATACAAAAAAATTAATTGATGCATTAGAAAGAATTGCTGTTTTAGCTGATCAGCAAAGTAGTGTTGTAAAGATTAAATTAGATAATACAGATTTAGCTTCTATTAGTGCAGATGCCCAAGATATTGGAAATGCTAATGAATTAATACCTGTTTCTTACTCAGGAGAAAATTTTGATATCGCATTTAATGTTAGATATCTGTTAGAAGGTTTAAAAGTTATTTCTTCTGAAAACGTACTTTTAAAGTGTAATATTGCAACTACTCCAGCTGTTTTTGTACCAGAAGATAATCTTAATTCTTTTACTTATTTAGTTATGCCTGTGCAGGTTCGTTCTTAATTTGAAATTACCTAAAGAAATTTTATTAAGTGAATTACTAAATTATAGTGTTAAGGGTAATATGGCCCTTAATTATGGAAATGGTGAAAATGTTTGGATGCACCCCCCAGTTCATCGAATTTTAGGATGGTACTCTCGTCCTTCAAATTTTGATTTAAAAAGAAATGTTTGGCGATTAAATCAAATTACTCAAATAATAGATAATGAAATTTATGTCAAAGGTGATCCAGCTATTTCGGATTTAGCAACTTTAAATCGGTTCCCAACTTTAATAGAAGCTAATCTAATAAATATAAATGGATCAAAAATAGGAGTCATTGCAGATTTTTTATTTGAAATGAAAACGGGAAAAATTAAATATTATTTAGTTTCTAGATCTAATCCTAAGATTCCAGGTTCTAGTAGATGGAAGTTAACTATTGATAATATCAATGATCAACAACCGGGATTGGTATTTTGTGAAAGTAATTCTTTAGATGATTTATCTTTAATAAAATCAAGTATTAAAAATGAATTTATGCAAAAAGGAAAAAAAATTTTTGATAGATTTGATGATATGAAAAATCTTGCTTCTAATAGATTAGAGGAATGGCTTGAAGAAGATGAAGATATTAGCCAAAACTCAGATTTAAAACAAAAAAGTTTTTATAATAATGACAGAACATCTATCCCGTTTAGTGAGAAAAAAGAAGATGACCCTTGGATATAAATAATGATAAATCAAGAAAATAATGATCTATACGATCTTAATGAAGCACTAAAAGTTGAAAATTTAACACTTAATGATTACGAGGAAATTTGCAAAAGATTAAAGAGAAAACCTAATAGAACGGAATTAGGCATGTTTGGCGTTATGTGGTCTGAACATTGTTGTTATAGAAATTCAAAGCCTTTACTTTCTAAGTTTCCCACTAAAGGTAAAAATGTTTTAGTTGGACCTGGAGAAAATGCTGGCGTTATTGATGTTGGAAATAATCAAAAACTTGTTTTTAAAATAGAAAGTCATAATCATCCTTCTGCTATTGAACCTTTTCAAGGCGCAGCAACTGGTGTTGGAGGAATTTTAAGAGATATATTTACAATGGGTGCAAGGCCAATTGCAGTGTTAAATTCATTGAGATTCGGCAATCTTAATAAATCATCAAATGTTGATTTATTACGAGGAGTTGTATCCGGTATTGCACATTATGGAAATTGTGTAGGTGTGCCGACTGTTGGAGGTGAAATTGATTTTGATGATAGTTACTCTGGAAATCCTCTAGTGAACGTGATGGCTTTAGGACTTTTAGAGACCGAGGAAATCGTTTGTTCAGGAGCTAAAAATGTAGGATCACCAGTCTTATATGTTGGTAATACAACTGGCAGAGACGGCGTTGGTGGTGCTAGTTTTGCTAGTTCAGAATTAACTACAACTTCATTGGATGACAGACCTGCAGTTCAGGTAGGTGATCCATTTATTGAGAAAAGTCTTATTGAAGCTTGTTTGGATGCTTTTAAGACAGGGGATGTAATTGCAGCTCAAGACATGGGTGCTGCAGGTTTAACATGCAGTAGCGCAGAAATGGCTGCAAATGGAAAATTAGGGATTTCTATAGATTTAGATTTGGTCCCTTCAAGAGAAGATGATATGTCCTCATACCAATATTTATTATCTGAATCGCAAGAAAGAATGCTGTTTGTTGTTAAAGAAGAAAAAATTAATGATCTTGTTGAAAAATTTAATAAATGGGGATTATATGCCAGTGTTATTGGTGAAGTGATAGGAACTAATGAGGTAATTATTTCTCATAAAGGTAAAATTGTTGCCCAAATACCTACTTCTGCCTTATCCGATGATACTCCTGTAAATCTTCACAATGTGATTAATAATCCACCCGATGATCTTTTAAAGAAATGGGAATGGAAAGAAAATGATTTACCAGAAATTCATGAGCAAAAAATATTTTCATTGAAGGAAAATAAGAATTTTTCTTTTTCAGAAATCATTTTAAAACTACTCTCTAATCCATCAATAGCTTCTAAACGATGGATTTATAAACAATATGACTCTCAAGTACAAGCAAATACTGTATTTACACCTGGAAAATCAGATGCAGCTGTAGTAAGACTAAGGGGACAAAATAATAAAAATAAAAGTAAAGTATTTTCAGGTGTCGCTGCTTCAGTTGATTGTAATAGTAGATGGGTTGCGCTTGATCCTTTTAGAGGATCTATCGCTGCCGTTGCAGAGTCCGCTAGAAATGTTAGTTGTGTAGGGGCTGAACCAGTAGCAATTACAAATAATTTAAATTTTTCTTCCCCTGAGAATGAAATAGGATATTGGCAACTCTCATCTTCATGTGATGGAATTGCTGAAGCCTGTAAAGCTTTAGAAACTCCTGTTACAGGAGGTAATGTATCTTTATATAATGAATCTAAAAATAAAGATAATCTAATTACTCCTATTAATCCTACTCCTGTTATTGGAATGGTTGGAAGGTTAGATAATGTCGAAAAAGCTATAAGTAGTGAATGGAAAAATATTGAAGATCAAATCTGGTTAATTGGTTCTTCCAAATCAGAAATAAAAATTGCAGCTAGTTCTTATCTGGAATATTTTCATGGAGAAATTACAGGTCGACCTCCAAAAATAGATTTGTTGGATGAAAAGTTTTGCCAGAGTTTTTTAAGAAATGCGATATTAAAAAGTTTTGTAGTTTCTTCTCACGATGTAAGCGACGGAGGTTTAGCTATAGCTCTAGCAGAGTCTTGTATTTTGTCCGCAAGGGGTGCAACTATAGAATTGGAGAATGATTTGAATAGAGTTGATAATTTATTGTTTGCCGAAGGGGGTTCAAGAATTATTTTTTCAATTAGTAAAATGAAACAAAATGAATGGATTAATTATTTAAAACAAAATCAAATAAATTTCCCATCAAGTGTATATGTAAAAAAAATAGGATACGTATCTAGTGATACGCTGAAGATAAATATCAAAGAAAAAAATATTTGCAATATTATGGTTGAGGAATTAACCGAAAAATTTAATAATAGTATTTCAGGTTACTTTTAATATGAAAAACATTTCTCAACTATTAATCTTTTTAAGATATTAAGTTATGTGCGGAATAGTTGGAATCGTTTCTTCAAATGATGTAAATCAACAAATTTACGATAGTCTTTTGCTTTTGCAGCATAGAGGTCAAGATTCGACAGGTATAGCAACGATGGAAAATACTGTTTTTCATATACATAAGGTTAAAGGACAGGTTAATACTGCTTATAGAACTAGAGATATGAGGAATTTAATTGGCAAAATTGGATTAGGTCATGTTAGGTATGCAACAAAGGGATCAGCAGAAAGTGTAGAAGAAGCACAGCCTTTTTACGTTAATGCTCCTTATGGAATTGTTTTGATACATAATGGAAATTTGACTAATACTAGAGATTTAGAAAAACAGTTATTTAATGTCGACAAGCGGCATACAAATTCTTCAAGTGATACTGAAATGTTGTTAAATGTATTTGCCACAGAATTACAAGATCAAATTCATAATCAAGAATTAGAACCTGATATTATTTTTAATGCTGTCACATCTCTACATAAAAGAATTCAAGGTTCATATGCTTCAATTGCGTTGATTTCTGGACATGGTTTATTAGCATTTAGAGATCCTTTTGGTATAAGGCCTTTAGTTATAGGGAAAAGAATTTCATTAACCACAAAAAAAGAAGAATGGATGGTTGCAAGCGAATCTTTAGTACTTGAGAATAATGATTATGAAGTAGTGAGAGATGTAGATCCAGGAGAAGCTGTTTTTATAAATCTTGACGGGGAGTTTTTTTGTAAGCAATGCTCTGAAAACCCAATGTTATTTCCATGTGCATTTGAATATGTTTACTTAGCTAGGCCAGATTCAATTATGAATGGAATTTCAGTCTATAAAGCTCGTTTAAAGATGGGAGATTATTTAGCAGAAACAATAAAAGAAACAATCAATTCTGGAGATATTGATGTAGTTATGCCTATTCCTGATTCTTCTCGACCGGCGGCAATGCAAGTTGCAAGACAGTTAGGGATAGAATACAGGGAAGGTTTTTTTAAAAATAGATATGTTGGTAGAACATTCATAATGCCTGGTCAGCAGAAACGTAAGAAATCTGTAAGGCAAAAATTAAATGCTATGAGTGCAGAGTTTAAAAATAAAAATGTATTAATTGTTGATGACTCGATAGTAAGAGGTACTACGTCAAAAGAAATTGTCCAGATGGCTAAAGATGCAGGAGCAAATAAAGTTTTTTTTACATCAGCAGCTCCTCCTGTTCGTTATCCTCACGTTTATGGAATTAATATGCCTAATAGAGATGAATTAATAGCTCATAATAGGACAATAAATGAAATCGCAGATAAACTTGAAATTGATAACCTTGTTTATCAAAGTGTTGAAAGTTTGCGTAAATCTATAATTGGTGATTCTCCTATTAAAGGTTTAGAGATGAGTTGTTTTACTGGTGATTATGTAACTGGAACAGTAAATCAAGAATACTTAAATTGGGTTGAAAATGAATATAAATCTTAGTCGCGAAAGTTTTCAAGACGGAAACAATTTTCAAGGTATTCATGATTATCTAATTTTAAAAAATCAATTAAAAAGTTTGATTTATTGGATTTGAAATTTAATTTATTTGGGTCTAATCTTGCAGATTTATTTTTATTAGTTTCAATATCAAGATAATAGTTACTTGCCATTATTTTGAGGAAGTAATCGTTTTTAAGTTGGGTTTTTTCATTCAAATATCCCAAACTATATTCATTTGAGCAGTAAATTTCATTACTATTTATGCAAAAGATTTTTCCTTGTTTAGATATTAAAAAAATATTTTCTCCATCATTAAATGTACAACAAGAAACGATTTTTTCAGATGGTAAAAGTTTTGCAATTATTAATCCTTGTGATTGTTTAGAAGTTGGCGTTAAAAATTTATTTGATAAATTAAATTTAAAAATTCTTCCTATAGAGGTTAATATTATTAAATCTTTGCTTTCATTAGAAATAAAAGAATCAATTGTTTTTAAATTATTTTTTAATTTTGTAATTGTGAAAGATCTATTGCTTTTGATCATATCTTCATCAAATAAAACTTTTTTAAATCTTCCATCTGAATTTAATATGCATAAATAATTTCTAATTTCTTTTTTAATTGAATGAAAATTTATTATTTCACTAGGATGAATATTTCCAAGAATTTTATTATCTAATTTATAGTCTTTATTAATCCCTGATTCCCAATCAATGTTAAATACTTTTCCCGTATTTGTGATTCCAATTAATTTTATATTTTTTTCAATATTACATATAAATTTTTGAATATTTTTATTATCTATTATTTTATTTACAACCTCAAATGATTTCTTGTAATTACTTAAAATCATCCTTTTTAAATAAAGTCTATTGTCTATGTATAATTTTGTTTTTTTATTGATAAAGTCTTCTAATATCTGATTATTAAGTGTTTCTAATTCTTCATTTTGATCTATATTTTTAATTATTTTTGTTTTACGTATAACATTGTATTTTTTCTTTAATATTAATAATTCTTCTATAAGTAATTCAAGTAATAATTTTCTTTCATTCAACAATTTTTGAAAATAATTCTTTTTTTCTTCTAAATTTTTTATATCGTTATCAATTTGATTTTTTTCTAGATTTGTTAATTTTTTTAGCGGCATATCCAAAACTGAACTTGCTTGTTTATCACTTAAGAAAAAATTTTTAATTAATTTTGATTTAGCTTCTAAAGAATTTTCCGATTCTTCAATAATTTCGATAACTTTTTTTATGTTTTTTGTAGCTTTAGATAAACCTTCTGAAATTTCTAGTTTATCAAGGGTGTTTTTTAGAAAATAAAAAGTTCTTTTTCTAATTGTTTCTTCTCTAAACTCTAGAAAATAGTTGAGATATTTTTTTAGATTTAGTTGTGTAGGCTTCCCTTTAATTAAAGCTAAGAATATTGCTCCAAAGTTTGTTTGGAGAGTTGTTTTTTTATATAAATTAGAAATAACAAGTTCAGAATTAGAATCTTTTTTTAGTTCTATTACAATTCTCATTCCATCTCTGTCGCTCTCATCCCTAATATCAGAAATCCCGCTAATCTTCCCTGAATTAACAAGTTCTGCGAGTTTTTCAATCCAACCTGCTTTATTAACTTGGTAAGGAAGTTCCGTAATGATTATTGCATTCTTTTTATGTTTTCCTTTGCCTACATTTATCTCTTCCTTATTTACAACTCCTCTTATCGTTATAGATCCTTTTCCAGTTTGATAAAGTTCTTCTATTGCATTACTATAGATTAATTCCCCGCCTGTAGGAAAATCAGGTCCTTTGATAACGTTATAAAGTTTTTTATCACTAATATCCTTATTTTTAACTAAGGCAACTAAACCATCTACTGTTTCACCTAGGTTGTGAGGTGGAATATTTGTTGCCATACCAACAGCAATACCCGATGAGCCGTTCAACAATAAAAAGGGAAGTTGGGCTGGAAGAACATCTGGCTCTTTTTGAGAACCGTCAAAGTTATTTGAAAAGTTTACTGTATCTGATCCAATTTCTTCAAGAAATCCTTTATGAGCTATTGGAGCTAATCTGGTCTCAGTATATCTCATTGCTGCCGGTGGATCATTATCCACAGATCCAAAATTTCCATGGCCGTCAAGAGTAGGATATTTAGTTGAAAAATTTTGTACTAGCTTTACTAAAGCATCATATACCGCTTGATCTCCATGAGGATGGTACTTTCCAAGTACATCTCCAACAACTCTTGCACACTTCCTAAATGGTTTATCAGGTGTTAATCCTAATTCGTACATTGCAAATATGATTCTTCTTTGTACAGGTTTGAGACCGTCTCTTGCATCAGGCAGAGCACGCCCAACTATTACGCTCATTGCATACTCCAAATAAGAACGTTGCATTTCTTCTTGAAGTGAGATGGAAGTGAAGTTATTCTTATCCATTACGGCGCAAAATTGAATAATTATTAAGTAACTAAATTAAGACTAATAGGTAAAAAAATATTTACCAGTATTGAACAATTAAGATCATTCACTTATTTTGGATTTTGCCAGTATTACATCTTTTTCTAGTTGTTTGTTTTGTAAAAGAATTTCTGTAGAGGCTTGTAATTTTTCTCCCCATAACTGTTCTTTTCTGTATTTATAATTAACATATTTGGGATTTTTAGCTAAAGCTTTTTTTGCAAGCTGAATTGCTAATTTAGTATTATTTATTTTTATACATGATGCTAAGCCTAGTAATGGTTCCGCATTTTCCTCAATTGAGATTGCACTTTCAAAAAGTTTAATTGAGAGATTTACATTGTTTCTCTCGAAATAAGCTAAACCTTGATTATTGATTGCTTGCCAGAAGTCAGGTTTAATTTTTATAGATTTATCAAATAATTTTATAGCTTCCGAATAATTTTTTTCCATTAATAAAATATTTCCTAATTGAAAAATAGCTTTGTGGTTATTAGGCTCTATTTTTATTCCTTTTTCTAAAGCACTTTTTGCTCTTGTTTGTTGGGAAATTTTTAAGTAAACATTACTTTTAGCAAAATATATTTCGCTAATATTTGAATTGATCTGTTCTGCTTTATTTAGAGAATTTAAAGCGTTTTTGTACTCTTTGTTGGCTATTTGTGCTTCAGCCAAAATCAACCATAGTTTTTCATCTTTTGCATTTATTTTTACAGCTAATTTTGCTAAGTTAAGACTATCTTCATATTGACCAAAATAAAGTAGTTGATATGCATTTTTACCAATATATAAACTTTGCTTTTGTAAATTCTTTATTGTAGGGAAATAATAATAGGGAACTATTGCTTGAACTTTTTCTATTTGAAAAAAGTAAAAACAGATCAAAGAGGCACAGATTGTTTTTTTTAAAAACTTTTTCATATTTTAATTTTTTTTATTCTTTATATTTGCTTGAATATTTCTTTTCCACATCCATGGTTTAATTCTTTTTAAAGTTGTTCCTTTAAGATTTTCTTGCCACGTTTTATCGTCCCAATTGAGGGACTCAATATTAAGATTTTTAATCCATTCTTTCGGTGTAGTTTCATAATTATTGTTGTATGGTACTTGTTTATTCCATGGACATACGTCTTGACAAATATCACATCCTGCAACCCATCCACCTAAATTTTTTTCTATTTTCTTTGGAATAGTTTTATCTCTACTCTCTATTGTGTGATACGCAATGCATAGATCTGATTGTATTACAAAGGGTTCTACGATTGCCTTTGTTGGGCAATGTTCAATACAAATATCACATTTTCCACAAAGTGATTGATGAGGATTATCTGGCACTAAATCTTTTGTGAGAATTATAAAACCTAAAGTAAACCACGAACCATTTTTTTTGCTGATTAAATTACTATTTTTACCTATCCAACCAATCCCTGCCTCTTCTGCCCATGCTTTTTCAAGAAGCGGAGAAGTATCAACACATATTTTCCATTTGCAATCTGGGATTTCTATGTTGATCCATTTACCAATATTCTTTAATTTTTTGTGAATCACTTTATGATAATCTTCACCTTGGCTAAATTTAGCTACCTTGAGGAAATTATTTTTGTTGTTTTGTGAATTGATGTAAGTAAATCCAACGCTTAAAATACTTTTTGCATCTTTAAGCAGCAAGTCTATATTTTTTCTTTTTTCTGCTTCCATCCATTTCATTTCAGCATGATAGTTATTTGATAACCATCTTTCTAATGCATTAGTTCTTAATTTCATGCGCGAACTACCTGCTATTGAAGCTATTCCAGCAATTGTAAAGCCTTCAAAAATAGCTCTTTCTTTTAATTTTTTACTTATTTCGTTTTTGTCTTGAATCATTTCAATCATGACTTTTTTTTATAGCATTTTTTTTTAAAGTTATTTTTGGAGAATAAACTTATAAATAAAATAGATATATTTAAGAAAAATATATCCTAACTCAGTAAAAACAGTTAAATTATTAGTAAAGTTATTATAGTTAAAACGTTATTTTGGTTGAATCTAATCAAAATCAAGATTCGAACTTAGGATCTAGACTTCAACAAGATCTCAAAAATGATCTTATTGCAGGGTTGTTAGTTGTAATACCCTTAGCAACTACAATCTGGCTGTCATCGTTAGTTAGTAAATTTGTTTTAACGTTAGTTACTTCTGTCCCAAAGCAATTAAATCCTTTTATTACTTTAAATCCTTTATTACAAGATTTAATTAATCTCACCTTAGGATTAACTGTTCCTTTATTAGCTATTTTGCTTATAGGCTTGATGGCTAGAAATTTTGTAGGAAGATGGCTATTAGAATTTGGAGAGGGTACTTTATCAAAAATTCCAGTAGCTGGAGCTGTTTATAAAACTCTTAAACAATTGCTAGAAACCTTCTTAAGTAATAAATCAAATAGATTTAGACGAGTTGTTTTAGTTGAATATCCTCGTGAGGGAATATACAGTGTAGGCTTTGTAACGGGAGATGTAGGACCTTCTCTACAGCCAGAATTGGAAGAAAAGTTACTCAGTGTTTTTATACCTACAGCACCAAACCCAACCACTGGTTGGTATACACTCGTTCCTGAGTCTTCTGTTAAGGATTTGGATATTTCTGTTGAAGATGCTTTTAAAACAATTATTTCTGCTGGGATAGTTAATCCAGATGAGAAAAATAACACCTCAAATCCAACATTTTCAAAATTGTTTTCTCAATTAAGAGCTTCCACTAATACTTCTTCTTAGCAAATGCATAATAGATCTCTTTCTAGAGAATTATCTTTAATTTCTCTTGGCTTGATAAAAGATAAGGGTGATTTTAAATTAAATAAATATCAAATAGAAGAAATTTTTGAATCTGCTTTGGATTCTCTAATTAACCATTGCAGAGAGGAATTGGACAATTGCGAGTCAGAGCTAGAAAATGCTTCACAAAAAATATTAGATAGTGAATTGCAAGAAGGTGTTGATTCCTCTTATTCAAATGTTCGAGATGAATTAAAAAAATCTCTGACAAAAATTGAAACTGTAATGAACACTCTCTCTGTTACTTTAGATTTTCCAAAATTAATTGTTTCTAGCGGTCAATTAGATATTAGAGAAGATGTAAGTAAAAGGATTTGTAATATAGTTAATAATCTTAAAAGTATTGATTCTGATATTGATCAAGTAATGGATGGTTGGAGATTAAAAAGATTACCAAGAATTGATAGGGATATTCTGCGCTTAGCTTACGTGGATATCAATTTTTTGAATACACCTGTCGCTGTTGCTTGTGATGAGGCTGTTAATTTAGCTAATAAATATAGTGATTTGCAAGGAAGAAAATTTATTAATGGAGTTTTAAGGAGATTACAAACAATTTAATTGTCATAATTATTTGATATAAATAAATAGTATTTAGAAAATTTTAATTACGAACTAAAGGTAATAATGACTAATCCTGATAATTCTCGTGAATGGGCAGCACAAGCTTATGCACTTTTAAAAAAACGACAGGAAGAGCAAAAGCAAGAATTAGAGAAACAGGAAGAGCAAAAGCAAGAATTAGAGAAACAGGAAGAGCAAAAGCAAGAATTAGAGAAACAGGAAGAGCAAAAGCAAGAATTAGAGAAACAGGAAGAGCAAAAGCAAGAATTAGAGAAACAGGAAGAGCAAAAGCAAGAATTGATTAATATTCCTAATAAAGAAAATATTGCTAGTCAGTCTAAAAATATTGCTGAACCAGAATTAGGAGAATTTGATGATAATTTTACTTGGTCTGCAATGGTACTAGCTGCTCAAGGAAAAAAAATAAATCAAATATCTATTGATGAAATTGATTGGTTAACTAAATTACGGAGAGGATTAGAAGAAACTCGAAAAGGATTTGTCACTGAATTATTGGATAAATTTGGAGATGATCCTCTTACTCCTGAATCTCTTGATGATTTAGAGACTCTATTAATAAGAGCTGATGTAGGGATTGATTCAACCGATAAAGTTATAAGTTCTCTTAGAACAAAATTAAACGAGGAAGTCGTGGGAGCAGAAGCAGGAATAAAATTCTTGAAGAAGGAATTAAAATTAATTATCGATAAACCAATAAAAAATTCTGGCTCTGATCTTTTAGTTCCCCAAAAGGGTAAATTAAATGTCTGGTTATTAGTAGGAGTTAATGGTGTTGGTAAAACTACTACATTAGGAAAATTAGCATATTTGTCATCAAAAAGTAATTATAAAACTTTGATTGCTGCTGCTGATACTTTTAGAGCGGCTGCAGTAGAACAACTTAAAGTATGGGGAGATAGAAGTAATGTTGACGTTATATCTAATCAATCAAAAAATGCCGATCCAGCTGCTGTAGTTTTTGATGCAATTAATTCTGCAAAAAAAAGAAATGTTGATTTATTACTTGTTGATACAGCAGGTAGATTACAAACAAAAAATAATTTGATGGATGAATTAGCAAAAATAAAAAAAATTATTGATAAAAAAGTCCCAGATGCAATTGTTGAATCATTATTAGTTTTAGATGCTAGTCAAGGACAAAATGGCTTAAAACAAGCAAAAAGTTTTGCTAAATCAGCAGATTTAAGTGGAGCAATTATTACTAAATTAGATGGCACTTCTAGAGGAGGTGTCTCTTTAGCTGTATCTGAAGAAGTAAATTTGCCTATAAGGTTTATTGGAGCTGGAGAAGGTATAAAAGATTTGAGACCTTTTAATAGTTATGAATTTGTAGAGGCTATGCTTGCAGATAAATAAATATTTAATTAATTTTTTTTAAAAACTTAAATTTAATGTTAAAACATATTTATCTAATAGATTTGTTTTGACAAATAATCAAAAAGAAAAAATATTTTCGAATAAATTTATCCAAAATTTTTTAGAAAATGATTCTAAAGTAACTCTAAAAAATAAATATAAATTTGCTGAAATTGCATCTTCCTTAGCATATTATTTGAAATCATTTTCCAATATAAATAAATTACTGGATTATGTATGCTTAATTTTTAAACATATTTTTTCAGAAAATATAATTTTAATTATTCCTTTAAATTACGAGGGGGAGATATGGAATGAAAATATAAAAATTTCTGCTAATTATAAAAATTTAACAATTCAAGAAGAGATTAATTCTTTTTTTCATCAATTTCATTTTTCAAAAAATTTTAAAATAAAAGAAATTCTAACCTTTGAAGATGCTTTAAAAAATAAATTTAAAAAATATAAAATTGAAACAAAAAAAATAATATCTAGAGGCAAATGTAGAGGATTTATTTATATTTTTAGTGAAGATATTTCTAGACGGCCGATTACTGAAGATAGTTATTTTAACTTTATTGAAAATTGTCTAGCTGTTGGATTAGAAAATCACTACTTAATAAAAACAAAGAAAAAGCATGAAAATGTAGATAGAGAAATTTCTACTGGTGCTGAAATTCAATCTCAATTGCTTCCCGATTATTGTCCAATTATCCATGGTATAGACATGGCTGCGTACTGTAGACCAGCTCTTCAGCTCGGTGGAGATTACTATGACTTTATGTGCTTAAAGACGAATATCTCTGAAAAAAGGAAAGAAAAATCAAGATGGGCCTTTGTAATAGGTGATGTCATGGGTAAAGGGATTCCAGCCGGTCTTTTAATGACTATGTTAAGAGGAATGCTACGTGCAGAGGTTCTTACAGGTTTGCCTCCAGATAGAATTTTGCATGATTTGAATCAACTAGCACTAAATGATTTAGATCAATCGCATAGATTTGTGACATTATTTTACTCAGATTATGATCCTAGAACTAGAAAATTGAGATTTGCTAATGCAGCCCATAATCCCCCTCTGCTTTGGAAAAGTGCAGATCAGAAAATTTTTAAATTAGATGCAAAAGGATTTGTACTTGGACTACAAAAAGATGCTGAATATCATTGTGGTGAAATCAAGCTTAATCAAAATGATTTAGTTCTTTATTACACAGATGGAGTAATTGATACTTCTAATTCTTTAGGACAAAGATTTGATGAAGAAAGATTAATTAAAACCCTTTCAAAATTATGCAAGCAATCTTATACATCTCAAGAAATTTTAAATAAAATATTTAAAAAGTTAGATGATTTTACAGGGCAAAATAGACATCTTGAAGATGATGCTTCAATGGTTATTTTTCAATTGAAATAGATATTTTTTGTCACTTATATAAAATAATGCTTTATTAGAGGTACCTAATATAATTAATTGATATGGCAAAAGTTTGGAGTAAAAGGTTTGATAATGCACTTGACCCTTTTATTGAAAAGTTTAATGCCTCAATTGGTTTCGATAGAAAGCTTATTTTAGAAGATTTAGATTGCTCGATTGCTCATGCGAAAATGCTTGGCAAAACAAAAGTTTTATCTTCTGCTGAAGTTTTGCAAATTATTAATGGATTAGAGTCGATAAAAGTAGAGTATTTGGAGGGCAAATTTTCTCCTAGTCCACCCTCTGAAGATATTCACTATTGCATAGAAGAAAAGCTGATTAGTTTAATTGGTGAAATTGGAAAAAAATTACACACAGGTAGAAGTAGAAATGATCAAGTTGGTACGGATATAAGATTGTGGCTTAGAAAAGAGATTGACAATATTGAAATTTTAATAACCGATTTGCAAAAATCCCTATTAAATCTTGCGAAATCCAATATTTATACCTTAATTCCTGGATATACCCACTTGCAAAGAGCTCAACCATTATCTTTGGCTCATCATTTATTGGCTTACATAGAAATGCTCCAAAGAGATCGAGAAAGGTATAAAGAAGTACGCTCAAGAGTTAACATTTCTCCCTTAGGTGCAGCAGCATTGGCTGGAACAAAAATAAAAATAGATAGGCACTTTACAGCTGCAGAATTGGGTTTTAAAAAGATTTATAAAAACAGTATTGATGCTGTAAGCGATAGAGACTTTTGTATAGAGTTTGTTTCTGCATCTGCAATATTGATGTCTCATTTGAGTAAAATTTCAGAGGAAATAATTTTGTGGGTAACTGATGAATTTTCTTTTGCAAAATTAACAGATAAATGTGCCACTGGAAGTAGCTTAATGCCGCAGAAAAAAAATCCTGATGTTCCAGAATTGATAAGAGGTAAGACAGGAAGAGTGTATGGACATCTCCAGGCATTGTTAACGATGGTTAAAGGGGTACCACTTTCTTACAATAAGGATTTTCAAGAGGATAAAGAGCCAATATTTGATACTTCAGAAACAATATCTTCTTGTATAAAAGCAATGACTATTTTAATAAATGAGGGTATTGAATTTAATATTAAAAATCTATCTGATTCTGTAGAAAACGACTTTTCTAATGCTACTGATTTGGCAGATTACTTAGTTGATAAAGATGTTCCTTTTAGGACTGCTTATCAAGTTGTTGGTCAAATGGTTAAATATTGCTTGGAGAGAAAAATGTTATTTAAACATCTCAAAATTGAGGAATTTAAAAAATTTCATCCCGAATTTGATGAGGATGTTTTTGAGGATCTTAAACCTCTTAATGTCGTTAAATCAAGAAATAGTGAAGGTGGTACAGGTTTTGTTCAGGTAGAAAAAGAGGTAAATAATTGGCAAAAAAGGTTGTTACTGTGAATCTCAATTATTTTTCTACAACAAGGGTATGCTTTGAAGTAGAATAACAGAGCAACGTTATGGGACTACTCATTGTAGTTTTTTTATAAGGAAATTTTTTGTTGAGTTTAAAGTGAGTATTTTTGTTGGCAATTTGCCGTTCCGCGCAGAGCGTGAAGACGTTATACAGTTGTTTGCTCCTTTTGGTGAGGTTCAAAATTGTTCTCTTCCATTGGAGAGAGATACTGGAAGGAAAAGAGGATTTGCATTTATTGAAATGGCAGATGAGGCGACTGAGTCAACAGCTATTGATGGTTTGCAAGGCACGGAGCTTATGGGTAGACCATTAAGAATTAATAAAGCTGAGCCAAGAGGTTCTGGTGGATCTCGTAGAGGGGG